>JAISCD010000083.1 GCA_031265825.1 Treponema sp.
CCCGCCCCGTGTCTGCCGCCCACGTCGCCCCGTTGTCTGACACCAGCGTGCGCGTGCCGCCGCGCGCCTGACACCGCCGCCCACGCCGCCGTGTGTCTGACACTGCCGCCCACGCCGCCGCGCGCCTGACACCGCCGCCCACGCCGCCGTCTATCCCGCCCCCCGCTGTCCCCGCCCGTGTGCCTGACACCAACACCCGCCGCCGCGTGCCTGACACCGCCGCCAAGCGCCAAGAGCAGGAGGCTCGCACTGCGCTACCTCTTTCTGCTCTTAACTCGCCCGTCTTCCTTTGCTCATTACTAATTGCTCATTGCTCTCTGCTCATTATTCACTACTACCTACTAACTGCTACTTACTACCTGCTACCTGCTCTCTGCTCATTGCTATCTCTCCCTAAAAACTACCCGTATATCCCGCTTTCTTGAGCGCCGTCCGAGACGCAAGGTTGAATTTGCAACCGGAGAAGCTGTCCTCACCCCATCTGCGGTTAATGGGCGCAATATTCACCGTTGCAAGGCTACCGCACCTAGAAAACGCCCATGCGCCAATCGTCATAAGGCTGTCTGGTATGGTGACAGAGGCGAGGTTACGGCATTCAGAAAACGCCCACGCGCCAATCATCGTAACGCCGTCCGGGATAACGACCGAGGCAAGGCTACGGCAACCCCAAAACGCCGCTTCGCCAATCTCTCTAACGCTGTCTGGTATGGTGACCGAGGCGAGGTTACGACATTCATAAAACGCCCTATCGCCAATCAGCGTAACGCTGTCCGGTATGGCGACCGCGGCAAGGTTACTACCCGCAAACGCCCTTTCGCCAATTAGCGTAACGCTGTCCGGGATAGTAACAGAGGTAAGCGTACTGCAATCAGAAAACGCCCTATCGCCAATCACCGTAACGCCGTCCGGGATAACGACCGAGGCAAGGCTACGGCAACCCCAAAACGCCGCTTCGCCAATCTCTCTAACGCTGTCTGGTATAGCGACCGAGGCAAGGCTACGGCAATCATAAAACGCCCTTTCGCCAATCAGCGTAACGCCCTTCGGTATGACGACTGCGGCAAGGTTACTACCCGCAAACGCCCTTTCGCCAATCAGCGTAACGCTGGGCGGTATGGTGACCGAGGCAAGGTTACGACAATCAGCAAACGCCCTATCGCCAATCGTCGTAACGCCCTCCGGTATGGCGACCGAGGCGAGGTTACGGCAATCAGCAAACGCCCTATCGCCAATCAGCGTAACGCTGTCCGGTATGGTGACAGAGGTAAGGTTACTGCAATCATAGAACGCCCTATCGCCAATCAGCGTAACGCCCGCCGGGATAACGACCGAGGCAAGATTGCTATGGTTCGCAAACGCCCCCCTAATCTCCCGAACAGGGAAGTCCCGTATTTCTGCTGGAATGATAACATCGCCGCCATAACCGGTATACGCGGTGATTACCCACCCGTTCCCCGCAGTGTTGATTCCTACCTTGAAATCGCTTTCAGGGGCGACATTGTCAGTCCGGTTTTGACCGAAAGCCGCGCCCACTCCAAAAACCGCCGCGCAGAGCAGAACTAATCTCATTTTTTTCATAGTATTATTCCTTTGCGTATTATGCCCGCCGGCAAAATTGTTGTGGCAAACGCGCAATGCGCTTGTCCGTTCACCCCATACATGGCTTGCGCCTTGCAAGGTCCAATAACGTGTTTATTTATCAAGATATACGGTGTGGATTTCAAGTCATAATCCATGGATTTCAAGTCAAAATCCGTGGACTTTAAGTCAAAATCCGTGGACTTTGAATCATAATCCGTGGACTTTGAATCATAATCCATGGACTTTGAGTCAAAATCCATAGACTTTGAGTCATAATCCATGGACTTTAAGTCAAAATCCGTGGACTTTGAGTCATAATCCATGGACTTTAAGCCATAATCCATGGACTTTAAGCCATAATCCATGGACTTTAAGTCAAAATCCGTGGACTTTGAATCATAATCCGTGGACTTTGAGTCATAATCCATGGACTTTGAGTCATAATCCATGGACTTTGAGTCATAATCCATAGACTTTAAGCCAAAAGGGATGGCTTTTGAGTCAAACAGAATGGCTTGCGAATCAAACAGAATCCTGTCCGATTCAAACAGAACGCTGTTAAAGTCAAACAGAAGTCTGTTAGAGTCAAACAGAACGGACTTTGAGCCAAACAGAAGTCTGTTAGAGTCAAACAGAACGCTGTTAGAGCCAAACAGAACGGACTTTGAGTCAAACAGAACGCTGTTAGAGCCAAACAGAATAGACTTAGAGTCAAACAGAACTCCGTTATAGTCAAACAGAACTCTGTTTGAGTTAAACAGGATGGCTTGCGAGTCAAAGTCAACTTTGTTATGAGGTAAAAGGAATTCCCACAGAGCGACACCCTTTGCCGCGAATTCGCCTGAATATGCAATGAATATATCTTTAAGGGACATATATATACTTGAATTCAAGAGCGGGGGGGGGGGGAACTTGCCCGTGACGCTAGGGTCGCGGTTAATCAGATGAGGCGCATTATATGGCGCGTAATAGGGTTTGTTCATACTTTATCAATACTCTTTTTGGATATATCCAACATTTTAGAGAGAAGTATATACCGCACGATGGCTTATGTCAATACTTTCGCAATGAGCAGGTAGCAGTGAATAGTGAGCAGTGAATAGTGAGCAGTGAATAGTGAGCAGTGAGTAGTTAGCAGTGAGTAGTGAGCAGTTAGCAGTTAGCAGTGAGTAGTTAGCAGTGAGTAGTGAGCAGGGTGTCAGACAACGCGGAGGTTCCGCTTGTTTACAAGCGTAACCGTCAGGACGGGGTCAGCGGCACCCCCTTTCGGACAATAACCATTGTGAAGTATTGAAACACCCGAAGGGTGAGCGTAACCGTCAGGACGGGGACAGCGGCGCCCCCTTTCTAACAACAACCATTGTGAAGTATTGAAACACCCTTTGGGTGCGAAGGGTGTAAAAACGTGGATTCGGCTCTTGTCATTATTTTAATTTTTCATTATACTAGAATTGCTTTTATTGAAAGCGATTGCCCTGCGGGGCAGGTTCCGTCAAAAAAATCCGCGTTGCGGAAGGCGAGAAAGAGAGTAAGGGCGGGCGGTTATGGAGATAATCGCCGCAATCAGGAGGAAATATGGCAGTAGTTACTATGAAGAGCCTGTTGGAGTCCGGTGTACACTTCGGGCATCAGGTTCACCGTTGGGATCCGCGGATGAAGCAATACATATTCGCGGAAAGGAATGGTATTCACATTATTGACTTGCAGAAGACCATTCAAGCAATCAAAGACGCTTATGACGCCGTCAGGAAAACCATCAAATCGGGCAAAACCGTTTTATTTGTCGGCACGAAGAAACAGGCGCAACAGGCGATTCAGAAAGAAGCCGAGCGTTGTGGCATGTACTACGTGAACAACCGATGGCTCGGCGGTATGTTGACCAATTTTGTTACTATTAAAGAGTCGCTCCGCCGTCTGAAAAAACTTGAGAAGATGGAGGTGGACGGCACATTCGAGAATCTCACCAAGAAAGAGATAGCGTCCTTGAGCAAAGAACGCGATAAACTCCAGAAGAACCTAGGCGGTATCAAGGAAATGAAGGAACTTCCGGGTATTCTGTTCATCGTTGATACTCGTAAAGAGAGTATTTCTGTTGCCGAAGCACGGCGCATGGGTATTCCCATTGCCGCGGTCGTAGACACGAACTGTAACCCCGAAGGCATTGATTACCCTATTCCGGGTAACGACGACGCCATTCGATCCATCTCGCTGTTCACGCAAATCATCGCAAACGCGGTTGTGGAAACTGATAACGAAGTTGGCTTGCGGATTCTGGAAGAAGGACTCGGAGACGAAAGCTTGGAAGACATAATGACCGACGCCTCTATGAAAGAAGAGGACATGGAGATCGACATCGACAAATACAAATCTGGCGAAGCGATTCTTAAAACCAACGACGAGGAACACGATGAAGAGTTGCTCGTAGATGAAGATAAGGTCTATAAGCAATAATAAAGGAGAAAATATGGCGATAACAGCCGCAGAGGTAAAGAAGCTTCGGGAGAGAACCGGAGCGGGACCAATGGAATGTAAGAGAGCCTTAGAAGAAGCTAATGGAGATTTTGCGGTCGCGGAGAAGCATCTCAAGGAAAAAGGGCTTGCCGCAGTTGAAAAACGCTCGGATAGGGCGACAAACGAAGGTAAAATCTTCATCAAAACAAAAGGAAATGACGCGATTATCGTGGAATTAGCATCCGAGACTGATTTTGTGGCGCGAAATCCAGAATTCATCGCTCTCGGCGATACTATTGCTGACCGAGCGTTAGAGAAACACTATGCCGAGCCTAATGAGGAACTTTCTGCCGTCGTAACCGACCTCGCTACGAAGATTCGGGAAAATATGAGTCTGAAACGGCTCAAGCTTGTTACTGCGGGCGAAAATGAACATCTTGCCGTGTATATACACGGGAATGGCGCAATCGGTATCATTGTGAAACTATCCACGGATAAGCCGGTTAATCAGAAAGATGTGGAAGCCTTTGCTTACAGCATCGCCATGCATATCGCGGCGTTTAACCCTCTGGTATTAAGCAGGGACAAGCTTGACCCAGTGTTTATTAAGGAGCAGGAAGATCTATTCCGCAAACAAATGGAGGCTGACACAAGTCTAAATAACAAGCCCGCGCAAGCACTTGAAGGCATCTTAAAGGGTAAACTGAACAAATTTCTTAAATCTATCTGCCTCATGGACCAGGGTTATATCAAAGATGAAAAAATCACGGTGGCACAGGCATTCGCGGATATAAGCAAACAGCTTGGCGCAACCCTCGCTATTACAGATTACGTGTATTTCAAAGTGGGACAAAAGTAAGGAGGTATTGGGAGTTGGGAGTTGGAGCGTTGTTATAAACATTGGCTGATGAAAAGCAAACTTTGTTTACTAACAAAAAGCTACTCCCCGCTCTCTAATAAGAAAATGAGTAACAATATTATTTCCTCGTTAGAGGAGAAGATGAAAAAGACCACGGCGAATTTGAGAGAGAACATTGCCTCCTTACGGACAGGCAGGGCGTCTGCCGCCTTGTTCGACAAGATTCGGGTGGATGCTTACGGGGACAAGCAGGCAGTCAATCAGGTCGCTAATATTTCTGTACCAGAGGCGCGACTCGTGATTATTTCGCCATGGGACAAAGCCCTCGTCGGCGAAATAGAGAAGGCTATCCGCAATTCAGAGCTGTCGCTGAATCCCAGCAATGACGGCAAAGTTATCCGCATCAACATTCCTCCCCTCACGGGCGAGCGGCGCAAAGAACTCGTAAAAGTCGTGAAGAATCACGCGGAACAGTCTAAGGTGGCGCTTCGCAACATCAGGCGGGATGGCAACGACGATCTGAAGAGACAGCTCAAAGCCTCCGAAATCACCAAGGACGATGAAGAGAAAGCTCAAAAAGATTTGCTAGAGTTGACGAAAAAATACACCGCCGAAATAGACAAGATTTTTACGGACAAAGAAACAGAAATAATGGAGGACTAGGAAGTAGGGAGCGTGATATGAAAGTTTATCAAAAAACTTTCTAACAACGAACTCAACTTCCAAACCATCAATGATACCCACACATATCGGCATCATCATGGATGGGAATGGACGGTGGGCGCAGCAACGCGGGCTTGCACGCACACAGGGACATATCGAAGGACTGAAGGCAGGTAAACGGCTTGCCAAAGCCGCAAGCGATATGGGCATTCCTTATGTTACATTCTATGTGTTCTCCACCGAAAATTGGAAACGTACTGCGGACGAGGTCGGTTTCATCATGGGATTAGTGCGACGGTATTTACGGTCAGAATTTAACTTTTCTCGTGAGAACAATATCCGTGTGCGCTATACAGGCGACCTTTCCGGACTCCCGTCGGATGTTGCCCAAGATATAACTGACACGTGCATGGAAAGTGTCGGCTTTACCGGAACTCAGATCGTTCTTGCCATAAATTACGGCGGCAAAGATGAAATTGTTCGTTCCGTAAGACGCGCCCTTGACAAGGGACATGAGATAAGCGGCGAAACGATAAGCATCCATCTCGACAATCCAGATATACCTGACCCTGATCTCATCATCCGCACCGGAGGTGAAAAGCGCATGAGTAATTTCCTCCTCTGGGAGTCTGCCTATGCGGAGTTCTACTTTTCCGAAAAGCTGTGGCCTGATTGGACGGCAGATGACTTGTCCGTGGCGATAGCAGATTTTCAGAAACGAGAGCGACGGTTTGGGGGAAGGGGTAAATTAGGGAGTTAGGAATAGGTTTTTCATTAGTGTGCAAAAACCCAATTTCTTAATCTTGGAGAAGTATTGAAAGAGCTTATTGAAAGACTCATAATGTTTTGTGTTACCGTGCCGCTCGTAATAGGTATCGTGGTTTTTCTACCGCAATATCATCATTTGGCTGTAAATATCTCGGTCATCGCACTATCGAGCCTTGGAGCGATAGAATTCGCCGGTCTTTTCAAAAAAATAGGCATAAAAATCCCACTTGCCGAAGCCGCCGTCCTCGGTATTGCGGTTCCTTTTAGTATGACTCTGATCGTAAGTTTTGGCGTAAACAGCCAAGTAGCGCCGGGTATTCTGATTTTTAGTACATCATGGATCATAGTTTCGAGAGTATTTTCAAGAGCGGAGAAGCTGAAAGATGCTTTTGGCTATGTAACCGCAGGCTTGTCGGTGATTCTCTACCCCGGTCTTTTCCTATCATGGATAATACAAATGACACGGTGGAACGATGCGGATAAAATCATCATCGTATTTCTCCTCATCGTTATTGCCAATGATTCCGCGGCATGGATTTTCGGTATGCTTTTTGGCAAGAACAACCGTGGTGTCATTCCTGCAAGTCCCAATAAAAGCATCGCCGGTTACGTGGGAGGGCTTTTAGCCTCTGTGCTTATCGGTCTTATAGCGATTATGTTCCTTCCGAATATATTCACTCCCATGCGGATTCTTCTTCCACGTCCGACTACAGGTATTTTGCTCGGATTTTTTGTCGGTGTTGCCGCCTCGCTTGGCGATCTGTCCGAATCAGTTCTCAAACGAAGCGTCAACACAAAAGACTCCGGCAACATCATACTCGGACGCGGTGGAGTGATGGATTCTATAGACTCCATCGCACTTGCGGCGCCGGTATTCTATGCGGTCTACTGGTTCCTGTTTAAATGAACATACAAAATTCAAAATTAACATAAAATACGCTTGACAAAAAATATTAAATTTGTTTTAATATCTAATACTTGCGGCGATGGTGGAATTTGGTAGACACGCCAGCTTGAGGTGCTGGTTCCGAGAGGAATGGAAGTTCAAGTCTTCTTCGCCGCATTTCTTATATTATCCCCCCCCCCCACTTTCCTTAAATTCCATAACTTATTTTGCGCCTTCTTGATAAGATCTACGATATATTATATCCTTGTCAAAATAGAGGCTTATTGTAAAAGAAACGCTTCTATAAAAAGAAGGAGTGAAAAATGAGCTGGGTACAGCAGATACAATCGCTATACAACATAGTACGTCCTGTGATAGATATCGCCATTCTTGCACTTTTACTCTATAAGGCTTATGAACTGTTGCTCAAGACTCAAGCTTTTCAGATGGTAAAGGGTGCGGGCTCTATTGCTTTGGTTTATGGTATCGCGGTTCTGTTGAAACTGACGACCTTAGTGTGGATTATCAATACGCTTGCTCCCGTCTTGTTCATCGCGGTTGTCATCGTGTTTCAGCCCGAACTACGAAAAATTATCCTGAGACTAGGGCAGAGCGAGCTTTTCAGACCAAATAGCAAGCCGAATCTGGGGCATCTTGAGTCGGTTATCACTGCGGCGGAGATTCTGTCTCAGGAACGCCGAGGTGTTCTTGTGGTGTTTCCTCGTAAAATCAATTTAAAGAACATCATTGATACTGGTACGCGTCTCAATGCTGAAATTTCCTCCAGTCTTATTGTTGCTGTATTCCAATTTGACGGTCCTCTCCATGATGGAGCAATGGTTATCCAAAACGAAAGAATTGTTGCGGCTGGCTGTTTCCTGCCTTTATCGGAACAACAGGATATAAAGAAGAGTTTCGGTACGCGGCATAGGGCATCTCTGGGTATGTCTGAGCAATCAGACGCGGTGGTACTAGTCGTGTCCGAGGAGACCGGCGCAATAAGCGTCGCATTTGATGGTAAGCTCTACTATGACCTATCTCCGGTAGAGGCGACCCGCAAACTAAGTAATCTTCTTGAACACGGCAAACGGAGTGGAGAATTGGATGGCGGCTATGCCGACGCTTTGGACACAGGAGTCAATACCGCAGAAACCGCCTTATTCAAGAAGTAAGAGCTACTTAACTACTAAAATAATTCAGTCGAAGTAAATGTATAAAGGGTATTTCTGGAAGGACTTGGAATGAGTTCAATAGTTATTCACGGGAATATTCATATATAGGAACATATATTAACATAGGTGAGCATGCCTCTCACGCATAGGTTAGAGCGTCTCTCACACGTCACGTCAGACACGGCTTTACCCCGGCGCGGCGGGTAAATACCGTGGCATGACTGACCCTTGGGACGGAAGCCCAACGCCGCCCAATCACCCTCGGTCAGCGGCGGCAGTTTGAAATACCGGTCTCGGAAGAAGCGCTTCTTCTCCTTCAGTGCCGTGGACGCCGTCTGACACTCCACCGTGATCACATGCGTCCGCTCAGCATCGTCCATAGTTAAAGGAAGTGATCAGTGCCGATTCCATAAAGGCGCGTATCAGACGGAATACGCGGAGGCGGTCATCCTACAAATTGACCTTCCCGTCGAACAGCCAAACCCGCAAACACGCGGGCGCTCTCAACTCCTTTTAGAGAAAACAATAGAATTCGTGTATATTGATTGCAAAATATCCCTTGAAAAATGGGGAATACATACTATAAAATGTCTGTAGATTTACGCTCCGCTTTGGGCGGGGTCATTATTTGGAGGAATTTATGGAAATCAAAGATTTTATTGATAAGGTTATTTCTTACAAAAACAAGACGATAACCGATGAAGTATTTTTGCTTATTCAAAACAATAAAGATTTTATGCAAGAATACCTTCAACTTGTTCACGAAAAGGCTTGAATGTTGTAAACCGTCAGATAGGCAAAATGGTTATGCGAAAATACAGCCTGATACCTGATGATGGACGAGACACGGAACCAAAAAGTACGTTAATCTCCAGCTATCAAGAGTTTGAATAACGAACGGAGGAACGCTAGGAGCATTGTCGCATCAATCAGCGACCACATCGTGCGGTCGCTTTTTTTTGGTGTCAGACGTATCGGTGTCAGACACGTAAGTGTCAGAGGCGTGGGGTCAGACGTATGTAGTAACAGGCGAAAAGATAAGACTCTCTGTCCTCGATGCCGCGTATTATTTAATCCGCGTCGCCGCGACCTATGCCAAACTCACCATCAAGGCTGACGAAGCCTTCGCGGTCATGGCGGACGTAACCATCCCTACGAACTTCATCTATCCCGATTATAATCGCTAACATCTACAGTATAACTTCTAAGTCTCCGATTATAATCGCTAACGTCTACAGTTCTTCGAAAGGATTGCTGTACTCCGTGCAGGTCGCCATGATTCAGAGAACGCACAAGTCCTTCTCGTGGGCAAACTCACCGGGTGCGGCGGTGGACAACAAAATGGTGACAATGACGCTGGCGGCGGTAGCGTGGGTGGTAGTCGTTACGGCACAGGTAATAAAGGATATGACAGAAGCGATTGTAACAAATTAGCGGAAGGCGGACCAAAGCGCGGCTACGGTGTACTAGGCGGCGCGGGCGGCGCAAAGACGCAGGTTGAGATTCCTATATTTCCAAATGAAAAAGACGTATATAGCAATTCTAATCCTGTTACCTATAAACTCATATCTTACGGATGTGGCGGCGGAAGAGGAGATGGTGGCGGCGGACAAGCCCTCACGAGGGGCGACCGGCGTCAAGACGGCTTCGAGTGGCTATGTCAGCATTTACCGCCTCTGGTAGGCGCGGGTGGGCTGATGAAAGATTTTAACACTGAACTTGCAATCTCTCCGAGAGACAAGCAACTCCCCAAGCACGGGCTCAAGCAATAAAAGCAATCGTTCCGAAAGAATATATGCCGATAACAGGGCTTGATAAAGATGGCGTAAAAAAGTATTGTGCAAGTTTTGGTAACATTGAAAAAGAAACCGCTTCGGGTAAAATATCATTCCGTTTCCCTATTGTTAATGCAGTGCAGTATTTCAAATGTTACGAAGTATGCTAAGGGGACTGATGAGTTACGCCTAAAAGCGATCAATGACCTGCCCGAAATAGAACTATGATAGGAGTTCTCCATGAGCGACACCGCTGGCAATAACGGCAACACTCACCAGCCGCGCATCTTGGACGGCTCTTCGCTCTTGACCGTATCCCCCGACGAGCGGGTTACCGCGATACTGAGGCAATTATATCTCCTCCCGTCTCTGTAGTTCCCCAAGCGTTTACGTTTGGGGGAGTTTCAACTTGCCCTGTCCAGAGAAATCTGCGTATTTGGGAGTAACGCCAAGCCGGGCAAAATAAGCGTCCATTTCTTTACGGTTATTATTATGATAAGCCCGTTTTTCTTCTATCGTCATGTCCTTGGTTTCATTATGGATCATGAGCCGTATAGCAAGGACTTCCCGTAACGCCTTGACTCATTAGCAAGAGCTGGTTCGTTTAGATAATCATTAATCGTCTTCATAAATAACCTCCGCAGGGGTGTATTTGGAAGCGTCTCGCTCTGTCCCTCCTTTCTTGTCAGTCAGCGACGGCGTATCAGACCCACCCGTTAAGCCGATGTCTGACACCCTTCGTACACGAGGCGTGTGTTAAAGCGTCTCGCTCTGCCCCTTCCTTCTTGTACGAGGTCAACGGCGGCGTTTCAGACCCATCCGTTAAGCCGATGTCTGACACCCCTCGCACGCGGGACGTGTGTTAAAGCATCTCGCTCTGCCCTTCCCTTCGTGTGCTAGGTCAGCGGCGGCATTTCAGACTCGCCCGTTAAGCCGATGTCTGACACCCCTCGGATGCGAGGCGTGTGCTAAAGCATCTCGTTCTGCCCTTCCCTTCGTGTCGGGGTCAACGGTGGCGTTTCAGAGCCACCCATTAAGAATACGTCTGACACCCCTCGCACGTCAGACTGCTCACAATATGTTTACAAGCAAGTGGCGTAAATGTGATATAATATCCATAACCCAAAGGAGGGTATTATGAGGCAATGCGTACACTGCGGTAGCAAGAGC
>JAISCD010000089.1 GCA_031265825.1 Treponema sp.
CACCAGATCGCTGCACGATCCAGCTCTAGCTCGCGGCACGATCCTGCCCTAGATCGCGGCACTATCCTGCTCTAGATCGCGGCACGATCCTGCCCTAGATCGCGGCACGATCCTGCTCTAGATCGCGGCACGATCCTGCCCTAGATCGCGGCACGATCCTGCTCTAGATCGCGCCGCGATCCTGCTCTAGATCGCGCCGCATTACCGCCCTATAACGCGCCGCATTACTGCCCTATAACGTGCCGTTATGGTTTCAGGGTGGCTGACATTAGGTAGCAGGTAGCAGTTAGTAGTTAGCAGGTAGCAAAGTGCCACTGCCGCACGTCTCATCTTTGCTCTTTCCTCACTACTCATTATTCACTACTAATTTTCAGTGCCACCGCCGCCTACGAGTAAGAAGCCCGCGCTTCGCTACCTATGTCAGCTCTTCGCTCGCCCGTCTTCCTTTGCTCATTACTAACTGCTCATTGCTCTCTGTTATTTGCCGCCCCGTGTCTGACGCCGCCGCCTCACCCGTGCCGCCGCGCCTCTGACACCACCGCCCGTGCCACCGCGTGTCTGACATCCTTCGGGTGTCAGACACGCGCCTCGACGTAACGCTTCGTCTCGCCTCGACGTAACGCTTCGTCTCGCCTCGACGTAACGCTTCGTCTCGCCTCGACGTAACGCTTCGTCTCGCCTCGATGACACCGCCCGCCAAGAGCAGGAGGCTCGCGCTTCGCTACCTATGTCAGCTCTTCGCTCGCCCGTCTTCCTTTGCTCTCTGCTCATTGCTCACTTTCACCGACACCGCCGCGCCTGACACCACTCCGTTACCGCCCGCCGTGTGCCTGACCCTCGCGCCTGGTCCCCCTGTACCCTGCCTCCGCCCGCCCGTCTTCCCTCTACTACCTGCTACCTACTCCCTACTACCTGCTAACTGTTATTGGCGCACCAGCCGGAAGCCAACGTAGTCGCTCCTGTAGGACGGGGTGCCGTCGCCCCGGCAGGCGGAACGCACGTTCTGCGCGTAATTGTTCCACGACCCGCCGCGAGCCACGCGGCGGGAGCCGCCAGCCACGCCCGCAGGGTCTGTCTGCGTCCCACTATAACTCCCATACCAGTCCCAACACCATTCCCACACGTTCCCACTCATGTCGTACAGCCCCCACGGATTCGGCGTCCCACTCCCTACTGCCCATGTCTTACCCCGATACTCTCCTTTCGCGTTGTTGTTGTACGGATAATCTCCATTATAGTTCGCATGGTTCGTCGTTATGTTGTTCCCCGTGTAAAACGGCGTACTCGTTCCCGCCCTGCACGCAAGTTCCCACTCAGCCTCGGTAGGCAACCGATACCCATTCGCGTTCCGATTCCATGTTACTATCCATTTCACATTGTCGCTCCCATTGCTGTTATTCCCATCGCTCCGCGTCTTGTCTATCGTATACGCAGGCGTCAGCCGCTCCTTCTCGCTCCGCTTGTTGCAGTACTCTATCACCTCGTACCAACTCACACGCTCTACAGGCAGATTGTCGCCTTTCCAATTACTCGGATTGCTCCCCATCACCTCCACCCACTCCTTCTGCGTTACCTCGTACTTCCCAATGTAGAACGGCTTGCTTATCGTTACTTGATGCTGTGTCTCATCACCGTCCCTGCTAACCTCGGACGTGGGGCTTCCCATCGTAAACGTCCCGCCCGCTATTCTCACCATGTTCGCGGGCATGGGCGAGCCGCCTCCGCCTCCGCCACCTCCGTCGTCTTTGCTAACCACGATTGTCTCCCCGTTCAGCCTTGCCGCGAGTCTGGGTATCAGTTCCAATCCTTGCGAAAAGTCCTTGTACCGCTCCGCAAACCCTTCTCTGTGTACCATATTCATGTTATACACATCCGCCTCAAAAGACAGCAGACTCCCCATAGTCCCCACCGAACTGACAAGCACATACTCCGCGTTCCTTCCGACGCCCAGCCGCTTCACCCGCTCCTGATCCGTCTCGCCTGTCCTCTGTCGCTGATGTTCATCCATCACCTTTTGCAAGTCATCCGTCCGCGGCAGAACCGCGTACTTGTTCCCGTTCGCCAGCCCTATCGCCAATATCTGCGCCAGCGTCTGCGCGTCTCCCTCGTTTATCCCGGTTTCCCTGCTGAACGGCGGCACGGACAATCCGGGCAGTTTGCTCGTGTCCCGCCCCACAGACCGCGCCATGTTCCGCGCCATCTCAGGTATCATGTCCGCCACCTCTTCTAGGCGCGTATACATCCGATATTCTCCAGCGATCAGTTGCAGGCTTTCAACGTCAAGTATGCTCACCAGCAACAAGTTCCGATTTTCAAACTTCGTCGTATACCCAGCCATCACGTGAGACGCGTTCAACTGCTTCCCCAACTCGAAGATCGTGTCAGTATCCGTCAAGCCTGACATTCGTTGGAACCGCTGTTCAAACTGTATGAACTCCTGCATCGTCCGCGTTATGGGCATTACCCCGTTGAACGCATCCCGCCAAACCCTCTCCCGCGCAAACGCCCGCGCGATGTATTCCCCGTCGCTCGTCTGTCCGCCGGTAAACGGCAACAGCGCGAGGCTCTCCTTCTTCTGCCCATACGCGCCGAGCGCGACAAGCGTCAACGCCGCAATAATCATCATCTTTTTCATAATTACCTCTCCTTACTTCATAATAATCGTCTTTCAGACACACCATTAGCGCCTATATAAGATTATAACGCAAAAATGAGCAGATAGCAATTAGTAATTAGTAAAGAGCAAAGAAACGAGACGGGCGGCGGGGTCAGACACACAGCGGCGGCAGGGCGGGGTCAGGCACGTGGGGCGCACCCGAAGGGCGGGGTCAGACACGTGGGGCGCACCCGAAGGGTGTTTCAAAAGCGTCCTGCCTCGCCCCACCTTGCGGGTTGGGGGGTGGCGGAAGACCGCCGTAGGGGGAACCGTAGACAGGGGGGCGCACCACAAGGGCATCTGATCCTCCGTTTAGGGAAAGACGCGCCTCCCTCCTGAAAGTGGTTAGTGAACAGTGAACAGTTAGTAGTTAGCAGTGAACAGTTAGCAGGGTGTCAGACAACGAGTAGGCAAAGAGCAAAGACAAGACATGTGGCGGGGTCAGATAACGAGACGGTTCCGCTTGCGAGCCGCGTTACCGCTTTAGATCGCAGCACGATCCTGCCCTTTATCGCACTACATTATTGCCCTATAACGCGCCCCCCTAACAACAAGGAGGAACCCCGCTTGTTTACAAGCGTGGTTCCGTCAAGACGGGGTCAGCGGGTCCGCCTTTCAAACAACACCCCGTGCGAAGTCGTCTAACACCCGAAGGGTGCGAAGGGTGCGGGGGCAGGGTATTCGCCGGTAAAACAACCCAGACAATAGCCCGCGTTACCGTCGAGGGATTCGAGCAAGCCTTCGGTAGAGAGGAAGGCGAGGCTATCCGCGCCCAGGGACAGGCAAAGCTCATTGGTACCGCCGCTTGAGTTACTGATGAGGTCTTTACGGTGCGGCGTATCGATGCCGAAGAAGCAGGGGAATTTGACCGGCGGCGAGCAGATGCGGATATGCACTTGAGTTGCGCCCGCGGCTTTCAGGAGGGACACGAGTCGTTTACTCGTGGTGCCGCGCACGATAGAGTCGTCTATCAGGACGACCCGCTTACCCTTCACCTCGCTTTTGAGCGCGTTATGTTTAACTGCGGCGGCTTGTTCCCGCGCTTCTTGGTCAGGGGCGATGAAGGTTCTGCCCACGTATTTACTCTTGACGATACCCATGCCGAATTGGATATTTGCGATCCTCCCATAGCCAAGCGCGGCGGGAATACCAGAATCAGGCACGCCGATGACCAAATCAGCGTTCACGGGCGACTCGCGTGCCAGAATTTCGCCAGCTCGCACCCGCGCGCCGTAGACGTCTACCCCGTCGATGATGCTATCGGGACGCGCGAAGTACACATATTCAAAGGCGCAAACCGCGCGGCGGGTCTTTTCGCTGAAGATGAACGAAAGCACCTGTTCATTGTCGATAATGACCATTTCTCCCGGTTCCACGTCTCGCACGAATTCGCCCCCTACTGCGTCGATGGCGCAAGATTCGCTTGACAAGACCCAGCCGTCGTTGATTTTCCCCAGACACAAAGGGCGGATACCATTTGGATCGCGTGCGCCCACCATGGCGTTGTCGGTCAGGACGATTAAGGCGTAAGAGCCTTTTATGGATTGAATCGTATCGGTCAGGGCTTTTTCAATCCCTTTTTTGTAATTTTTGGCGATGAGGTTGACGATCACCTCGCTATCGCTGGACGATGTGAAGCCGATACCGGCGTCTTCGAGCAATTCCCGCACGACTTCCGCGTTAGTGAGCGTGCCGTTATGAGCCGCGGCGATAGAGCCGAGTTTGAAGCGGCTAACGAAGGGCTGGGCGTTTTCGATATTACTCGCGCCTGCGGTGGAGTAGCGCACATGACCAAGCGCCGTGGAGCCGCGCAATTCTTGGGTTTCGCCGTTCTTGAACACGTCTCCCACGAGTCCCATACCCTTTCTGCACGTGATAACGCCGTCTTTCACAGACGCTATACCTGCGCTCTCCTGTCCCCGATGTTGAAGCGCGAACAGCCCATAATAGACCAATGTCGCAACGTCCCGCGCCTTATCTGTACTAAAAACCCCGAAGATTCCACATTCCTCTCGAAGTTTATCTAATTCTTCCATAATAAATGTCCTATAATGAGGAGGGGGGCGCTATTTCCAAAGCATCTTGGCAAACAGTCGCCTTTTTGACGCGCCCCCCTGTCTCCAGACCGCCTTCGGCGGTCTTCCGCCACCCCCCAACCCGCAGGCACAACTTCGCACGTGTCAGACACCGCTGACCCCGCAAGCATAACTGCGCGGTGTCAGACACCTCTTATTTCGCAGGCATAACTGCGCAGTGTCAGACACCGCCTTTCTTCTAACATCGCGTAGGCTCCGCTTGTTTACAAGCGTAGCCGTCAGGTCGGGGTCAGCGGCACCCCTTTCGGACAACACCCCGTTGTGAAGTCATCTAACACCCGAAGGGTGCGGGGTCAGCGGCGCTCCCTTTCAAACAATACCCCGTATGAAGTATTTAAAACACCCTTCGGGTGTTAACTCTTCTCCAAATTTCCTCATAAGCGTGTTCGATATTGCCAAGATCACGCCGAAAACGGTCTTTGTCGAGCTTTTCGTTGGTTTCCGCGTCCCAGAAACGGCACGTATCTGGCGATATTTCGTCCGCAAGCACTAAATTCCCCGCTCCGTCCCTTCCGAATTCGAGCTTAAAGTCGATAAGACGCACGCCTTTTCCCAAGAAGAACGTGGAAAGCGCGTCGTTCACCTTGAAAGCGAGCCGCTTAATCTCCCCTATTTCCTCAAAAGTAGATGCGCCGATAGCGACCGCGTGAAAGTCGTTAATAAGCGGGTCGCCGAGACTATCATCCTTGTAAGAAAGCTCGAACACGGTGGTCTTGAGCGGCGAACCCTCGGTCAAACCAAGACGTTTCGCCATTGAACCAGCCGCGACATTACGGATGATCACCTCAAGTGGGACAATTTTGACCTTGCGGCAGACCATATCGCGGTCGTTTCTCACGCCTATGAAGTGAGTCGGCACGCCGTTTTCCGCCAAAAACCCGAAGAGCCCCGCGGCTATCCGATTATTTAGGATGCCCTTGTTTTGAATCTGCCCTTTCTTTTCGCCATTGAACGCGGTAGCATCGTCTTTATAATGAATAATCACCAAATTGTCGTCATCCTCGACGGCGAATACTTGTTTCGCCTTGCCTTCATAGAGCATCGCTCCTTGTTTTAACGTTGATACATTGATATTTTCATTCATATTTACCCCGTTTCTATTATAATATGAGTAGACGTTGAGAATCAAGGGTGGAAAGGCGGCTTCGGTGTCAGACGTGCCCAACGCCGCAATGTCGCCTCGGCGCCTCGGTGTCTGACACCTTTTCACACGCCTTGCGTATGTTGACAGAATTTTTGAAATGAAATAGACTATAAGAAGTTTATTATATAATGAAGTTTATCACAGGATAAAAGGAGAATCCTATTATGAATATAATTACCCCCTCCCCCCGTATTATTTTAATTAAAAGACTAGTTTTAACTATTGGTTTTATTTCAACGGCGTTTAGTTTAAATGCCATTGAAGTTTCGGCAGGAATTAGTAGCGATCTTGGGTTTATCTTTACATCAACTGATACAAATATCCCAGAGCCTTATAAATCGCAACTTATTTCCACCCTTGACAGTATGGACCTGACACGAGGAGGAGTTTCAGCTTTTCTCGACACTCAATACATAGAGGCGAATTTAGGTTTTAATTTCTTTACTATCTCTTATTCGGAAAGCGGCGTTAAATATGAAGAAACAGATAATTCTTTTAATTTAGGTCTAAAATTAAAATATCCCTTCAGAATAACGGAAACAGTTATAATTTTCCCGTTGATAGGGTTTGATTATTCAATCCTTACCGAAGCAAAAATTAAAGCTAGTAACGGTCTATCTGGTTATGCGGAGAGAGAGGACATCGTCCCTTCTGACGCGTTTGACAGGTTTTACTTAAATTTAGGAATTGGCGCGGATTTTTTTGTCAGTCAAAACGTATATATACGGGGTGAATTTAATTATACGTTCCTATTTAATACGGAGATGCAAAAAGATACAATTGTCCAAATCGAATCAATGGGCTATAATCTTTCAATATTCCAAAACGGGCCTGTGCTTAAGGCGGCGGTTGGATATAGATTTCTCAATAATTAAAAAGGATGATAATATGATAATTGAGTTTATGGGGATTTTAGTGCCTTTTGTCGCTTTATCTATTCCTATTGTGGCAATTACCTTGTCATATAAACAAAAGGCTCAGAAAAATAAAATAAGGGAACTCGAATTACAAAAAGAAATATTGGAGTTAGAGATTGAAAAACAAAACAGCAAAGTGAAATTATTGGAAGAAGAAAATAAAAAATACGATAAAATAATAAACACAGAAACGTAAAAACAAGGGCGAACCGTGCCGTGCGCTTGAGCGATAAATGACACGGAATAATGCGCTTTACCGAAAGATAAACTAAAACGCATCGGCTTTCAAAACCGAAATCCGCGTCTGAAATCAATGTTGAAAAAACCGCGCGCTTTGTCGAGTAACATGATTATCCATTCGTTTGATTGGCGCGATCTACTCCCACCCGACCCACAGAGCCTTTGATGTCAGACACCGCGCCCGACACCGCTCGTCTTTCCTCTCTTCTCTTTGCTACCTGCTACCTGCTACCTGCTATTTCTCCCACCCGCCTGCAGAGCCGTTTCTTGCGCTGTCCAGCCTAACGCCGACACCCGCCGTGCTGTTGCGTTGCTTGCCTGACGACTCGTCGAGCATAACGTAGACCGCGTGCCCATCGCCCTCAGTCGCGGTATTCTTCAGCGTATCACTTGCGTCTGCCCCGTAAATAATCCCGCCTGCCTGCTTGGTGAACGTCCCGCCTGCATATTCCTCGTCTTCGCTCGTCCATGGACCAGCAATCCACACTCCGCCACCGATGTCGGCAGAATTCCCGCTGATATCCCCACCGCTCAACGTAAATGTTCCGCCCTCTACCATCACCCCGCCGCCGTGGTTGGCGGAATTGCCGCTAATTGTCCCACCGCTCATCGTGAACGTACCAGCAATCCACTCACCTTCGCTTGCCCATGTACCGCCCACATACACCCCACCACCGTAGCCGCCGTCTGCTGAATTGCCGCTGATCTCCCCATCACTCATCGTAAATGTTCCGCCCCCTACCACCACTCCGCGGCCGTCATTGCCGCTAATAGCCCCACCACTCATCGTAAATGTTCCACCCCTTACCACCACTCCGCTGCCGACATTGCCGCTGATCTCTCCGTCGCTCATCGTAAACGTTCCGCCTTCCACAAATACCCCACTACCACTGTTGTAGACAGAATTCCCGCTGATCTCCCCATTGCTCAGCATAAACGTTCCACCTTCCACAAATACCCCGCCGCCAGAGGATGCGGAATTGCCACTGATCTCTCCACCATGCATTGTAAACATTCCATCGTACACCGACACCCCGCCGCCGACCTCTGCGTTATTGGCGCTGATAATCCCACCGCTCATCGTAAACATCCCCCATACCACCACCACCCCACCGCCGACGTTGGCTGAATTGCCGCTGATAGCCCCACCACTCATTGTAAACGTACCACCGTCCACCACCACCCCGCCGCCACTTTCGTCTGCGGAATTGCCACTGATTTCTCCACCGCTCATCGTAAACGTTCCGTCAGACACAAACACCCCTCCACCCCAGCCACCGCCTCCTTTTGAATTCCCGCTGATCTTCGAGCCGCTTTCCATCGCCAGCGTTCCCTCGCTGTTCACATACACGAGCGAGTCCATATTGTTACGCCGTCCTTGCAAGGAAACGTTATTTCCCAGCGTCAAAGTTACGCCACTTCCTACCGTAAAGAGTGCGCCGTTTGAACTTAACCTAATTATCCGTTCCACGGTACCGCCATCAAGGGTTATGTTTACTTTATTCCCGCTGTAGGAAAGCGACTGCGGCTCGATAGTCTCATTGTTCTTTAAGGTAATGAGATAACTCCCGCCTTCTACCGCGTTATTTGCAATCCATTCCAACGAATTGGCGAGTGGCAAAGATATAAGCGTAGCCGTCAATTCCCGCGCAAGCCTCTGCATCACCGTTATGCCGTCGTCCAGCGATTGGTAATCCACAGACCGCCCTACTATCTGCTCCCCAGACTCCAGATTGATGATGGATGCGTTGAACATATTCTGCTCGTCTAAACGCCGCGCCGCCACCGATAGCACAAAACGCGGGTTCTCCCCCTTGCCTATGCCGACTATATTTTCGTCCGCGGTCATCCCATCCGTCTGGTTGTCGTATTCCGCCTGCACCTGCTCCAAAGTCGCGGTGCGCGGGTACACCGCATATTTCCCACCCCTGATAAGATTGATAGACAAGAACTGAGCCAGCGTATCCGCGACCTTCGCGTCCACATCCCCCCGCAACTGCAACGGCGTTACCGCCAGCTTGTCCAACCGTGACACATCAGCCCCAGCCGCCGCGACTATGTTCCGCGCCATGTCAGGCAGTTTGCCCCGTATATCCCCAATTCTCGCGTACGTCTGAATGTCTCCCGCCACCTGCCGTAGGTCGTCAATCTTCAATATTGAAATAACCAACAGATTAAGCGCGCCCAGCTTCGTTATGTTCCCCGCGACTATGTATTGTGCGCCGAGTTGCTTCCCAATAGCCATGATGGTATCCGGGTCAGTCATGCCCGTATCTGTTTGGAACTTCCATTCATTCCCGATAGCCCGCGTGATGCTCGTGCGGGGGATGAGCGTCCACGCCGCTTTTAACTCGTCGCTATATGAGAACAGCTCCGCTATAGTCTCGCCTTCCTCAGCCGTGCCGCCGGTGAACGGCAGGATAGCAAGGTTATCTTTGGCAAAAGCCACGCCCACAACCGCAAGCGTCAAGAATACAACGGTTAATTTCCTATAAATCATAAACAACCTCCGTCAGGCAAAGCAAAATTAAATAAATTCAAATATAAGAAGGGGGACGCTATTTCCACACGCAAGGCGTGTTTAAATACTTCATAACGGGCGTTGCACGAAAGGGAGCGCCGCTGTCCCCGACAGGTTAAGCCCAATAATAAAGAGGGGGGCGCTATTTCCAAAACGGAATCGCACGCGCCCGCCCTTGTATCGCGCCCCCCTCGCTCCAGACCCGCACCTGCACCGCTGGTTTCATAAAAGGAGGGCAGGGCAAGACGCTTTAAAATACTCGAAGGGTGCGGGTCTTCCGCTACCCCCCAAGTGGGGACACAGGACGCTTTAAAACACCCGAAGGGTGTGCAGTATGCGCCACCTGCCCAAAAAACTACCTCAAGGAACAACCGCGTGGACTAACGCGCCCCAGGGACCCTTCTCCCCTTTGCCGTTCTCCCAACGCAGGCAGAAGTAGACACGTTTCCCCTGTTTGTCCTTTGTAAACGAAAACAAACGTGGAGTCCGTGTCGCAAAGTCCGAATTATTCAAATCTTCCTCATTCGCAGGCTCGTTTTCCCGCATTTCCCAGTGAATCTCCGCGCCGTGAACACCCTTGGGTTTCCCACGCCGTTTGCTTGCCTCGTCCCAGAAATGCACGGATAACTGCCCCGGCGTTGCCGTGTCTATTGTGTATTCCGGATAGGTTGTGGGCGTCGGTATGGGCGTAGCAGTCGAGTCATGAATGGGAATCCGCATTTCGTCCCGATCCTTGTCGCTGACAAAGGGGCTGTAAAGCAGAAATGCCTTAATGAAGCTACGCAAAGCCTTTTCAAAGGCGGCGCGCGTCCTGTTCTTCTCCGCTATATCGACGGGGCCCTTATTCGCGTCAAGCGTGCGATTGTAAGCATTTTCAAACGCGGTGAACAAGGCAAACAGCACTTGAAATATCGTGTCTGGAATGTTAAACGCGACAAGGCGAGTCTGTACATAGCCGAGTAGAATCTTCGCCCATCCCACAAAAACGGAATCTCTTCTTGGAATGTAATCCATAATAAAAATCTCCTAAATATAAATTTCCGGTGTTATCACCGGTAAAGCGCAATGAATGAAACGCGGCATATAAAGTATACGACACGTGTTATGGAACTCAGCACGCAACCCTCGTGCCGTGGCACGCGCTCTCTGTGCTATGGCACACAACCTCTGTGCCGTGGCACGCAACCCTTGTGCCGTGGCACGCGCTCCTCGTGCTATGGCACGCGCTCCTCGTGCTATGGCACATAACCCTCGTGCCACGGCACGCAACTCTTGTGCTATGGCACACGCCCGCTGTGCCATAGCACGCGCTATAGGTTCTCTGGGGAGTGATGAAAGAGAAGCGGTTATGGCGTCTTTTGTAATATGCGCCGTTTGAGCATTAGCCGTCTTAAACGTTCTTTCAAACTCCATTCATCTATTCTATCCTTAATTATAAAGAGTTGTCAAGCGTTTTTTTTAATATATGAAAAAAATTTCTTTCTGCCACATAACGCGGTGCGGACGTTCTTTCTCATAGAAAAACGTCCGCCTTGTCAATACTGTTTGCGGAATGAGATACGCACGATGCGGGTATGCCGCCGCTTGTTAGGTCATACTCATGTTGTTTCGCGGGTGTTTCGCCGATAGGATGGCACGTTGTTTTTTTACGGAAACATGGGTATATATTTGCGTGGTTACAATAGAACTGTGTCCCAAGAAATGCTGAATGTAGCGTATATCAACGTCTTCTTCTAATAGCAGGGTGGCGAAAGAATGGCGGAACATATGCGGGGTGATGTGTATAGGGATTTTCGCTTCTTCTGTGCGCCGCCGAATCATCGAGCGCACCGAGTCCGGCGATAGAGGTTTGTTGACTCGATTGATGAAAAAACAGTCTGTTTTGATAATAGACGCGGCGAAGAGGCTCGCATATTCGCGCAGAATTTCGATGACTTCCGCATTGACTACATAAACGAGCCGCATCTTGCCGCCCTTCCCGTATATGAGCGCGTTTCCTGTCTGTATGTCTATGTCTGACTTGGATAGGGCGCATAATTCAGAAACTCGTAGTCCTGTAGCAAACAAAAGTTCCAAAACAGCAATGTCTTTCACTAGTTCGGCGTATTTTTTACTCCGCGGGGTCTCAAGCGTCTTTTGTTTGTAAAGCGTCTTGAGTAAATGTTGAATCATTTCCGCCGGTATGAGGCGGGGAAGTCGTTTTTGTTCTTTTATTTTAAATTTGAGCCGTAAAAAGGGATTCTCATAGCCGTATTCTTCTTCCATATAATAGAAGAACGATCTCAAAACCGCGAATTTCCGTTTTACGGAAGCCGGTTTGTGTGTGTCGTTTAACGACTCCATATAGTTTTGAACAAGCATCCGTGTAACAATCGTCTCTCCGTGAATGAATCTCTTGAATTGTCCAAGGTCAAGCCCATAGGTTCTTATCGTATTGGTGCTTAGATTCTTTTGCTTTCTGCAAAAATTGAGGTAATTCGCTATGTATTCCTCTAACATAAAGTCTCCTAATAAAATGATTTCTTTATGGATAGTAATCCATACTGACAATATACAATAATCTAATAATAGTATGGAATGGGGGAGGAGAGGAGGGATAGTTTTATTGGGATGTTGTAAACTTGGCTATTGTTTGCGGGAAGAGTTGACGAATCGTTCAAAGTCGTTTATGTTTCTGACGAGTATTCTGTCCGGTAATATTTCTATTCGGTGCTGTTTTTCAAAATTCCCCAAGATAGTTCTGACTTCCGGGGTATTCATGCCTACCCAATGGGCGACTCCTTCAACGGTGGTTTTGAAGTCTCGGCGGGTGGTGGTGCGTTCTATGTCAGGCATGGTTTCGTCCAGCATAAGGAATACATCGGCTATTCTTGCTTGCGGGTTGTCAAGGGCTTGTATCATAAATCTGCGTTTCTGGTCGTAGATGCGTTTGATAAACATTTTAAGGAGCTTGAGGGCTATTTGCGGGTTGCTTTTCATCAGAAGGTCAAAATTCTGCCGATTGAACTCCAATATCTTTACGTCGTCCATCGCTATGGCCGTGGCTGAACGCGGAGAATTCTCCAGAATCGCCATTTCTCCAAACATCTCCGACGGTTGTAAAATATCCAGCGTTTTTTCTATTTCACCCACTACCTTAACGAGCCGCACTCTTCCAGATATGATGAAGTAAAAGGTGTCTCCCCGCTCGAATTCGGAAAAAATCATTTCACTCGCCCTGTAGCTTTTGGCAAAACGGACAAAATTTTCGAGTCCCTCCATTACGCTCCCCCTAATCTCTTTATCACGGCGCTAATATCCTCTTTGACCGCGGCGTCGTTTGTTAAATCCAGAGCTTTCTTGCAGAAAGAAAGCGCCTGTTCTGCGCGCCCGCATTGCTCGTGGGATTGCCCCATGAAGAAGAGCATCTGTCCTATAGAGGCGTGCTTCGGCTTTTTGGCGAGTAGTTGGGTATAATACTTGATACATTCCTCGTATTTACCCATAAGGAAGAGGCATCGTCCTAGCTCAAATTCACACTTTTCTGCAAGACTTGCTTCGTCTAAATCCACGACTTTTTTTAAGATTTGACATGCAGGCAGATATTTTTCTTGGGATATGAGGCTCTGCGCCTCTGCATAGAGCTTGCCTGATTCTAAAACGGGTGTGTTGTTTACAGTTGTCTCTTCATCCGGAACAGCTTGGGCAAGCCCGTCTCCGTAATGCGCAATATGCGCGTCTGCGGTTCTGATATAAGCTTGCGCCTGCTCCGCCTGCGCCCCGGTAGGATAGTAAGACAAATAATGGTCGAATATGTGGCGTGCGTAGGCGTACTTCTTGTTCTTGAAATAATAGCAACCTACCGCAAAGAGTCCCATGTCCGGCGCTTTAGGCTTTTCTTCTTTCAGCAAAGAAGCGACCTGTTTGTGGATGCGCCGCATCTGGTTTGAGAAAACTTTGAGCATTTGCATGATGATACCCACATTCCCGGCGGCAACCGACTCGAATTCAGACACCGTAAAACTAAGGATAATCGAATTCTCCAAAACAATAGCGGTTTCTTCACGGGGATAGCGCCCAAGCGCAGACTTCACTCCAAAGAATTCACCCTTACCCAGCACTTCCTTTACTTCTTTTTGCGTCTCAAGGTCTTCTGACACTAGACAAACCCTCCCTGCCTGTAAAAGTAAAACTGTTTCCGCGTTGTTACCACGAAAATAGATAACGGAATTCGTCTGGAATTGTAATGCTTTCGGCATTTATCCCTCCGGTTCAAACGGTAAGAAGTCCAGCGTCTTCTTAAAGCCGATCTTCTTGCGTGCTTCGGTGTAGAGCTTTGCGGGGTCCCCGACGACGAACATAGAACGCCCGTCTATATTGATTTGACTATAATCTTTCGGAACGGCTCCGCCCAAGAATTCGATGAAACGCATCTCTCCGAGCATGGGTTTACCCGCCATAGTTAAAAGCTCGACATCTTTCATGTCCGCGCTCGCAAGGTTTTCAAATGGGTCGTCGTGCTTCGCCTTGAGAACCAGAATATCCGCCAGCTTGCCTGATTCAAGGGTTCCCAAGCTTTTCTGAAGCCAGAACGCCTTTGCCGCATTCTCCGTAACCATCTTAAATATGGTCGCCGTGGGTAAATCTTCCCCATACAGTTGGCGGTAGAGGGCGCGGTCGTAGTGGATTTCCTCGAAAAGGTTGAGGGAACCGGATGCAGACGAATCCGTACCTATGGTAACATTGACGCCCGCCTCAAGGAGTTTTCTAATTTTACACGTGGTATTGAACATGAACATATTGGACGCGGCGCACCAAGAGACGCTTGCGCCCGCCTTCGCCGTTTTTTGAATATCTTCGTCACTAAAACCAATACAGTGGATAAAGAGGCAGTGTTTGTCAAGAATCCTCATCTTTTCAAGTTGCTTAACACCGTTCATCGACTCTTCGTCAAAGCCTTCGGCAAGGTGCGTGATGAAGGGCCATTTGTTTTTTACCGACCGCTCATGCTCAATTTCAATGCCGTCTCCCCATTTTAGGTCATAAGAGGAAGCTTCGTGGGCAAGCCCATAGTTGGTTATTGCACGGATGGGCAGTTTTGGCAGGATATTTTTATTCAATGCTTGGGGAAAATGGTCGTTTACCGTCGTAACACCCGAAAATAGATTCTTGTAAGAGCTGAATGTATACATATCTTCTCTTGAAAGGTTGGAACGTTCCGTATAGGTGTCTGAAGCCTTCAGGTCGTTGTCCCAGGGAAGCCAATTAAGATAAAAATTACCCGGTTTAGGACCCACGCGCGGCAGATAATTCCCCTGCATGTGATCATGGGTATTGATAAGCGCTGGATATACTACAGACGCTCCGCCCAAATCAACAATCGTTCCTTTCTTCTTTGAGCTTAACTTTTCTCCTTCCACGCTGACGAAGCCATCGCCGACTTTTTTACTTGAACTGACAATAATACCATTTGATAATGTATATTCAACCATTACTCTCCACCTCTATTTAGATTTATGGTTATGATGAAATAGGAATCTTCGCTTCGTTGTTTCTACCTCATGTCCAAAATGATTATAGGGCTAAATAATAAAATAGTCAAGCATAATTTTGTCTATTAAGTAAAAATCGTTTCAATCTATCGACGGGTATTTTAGAGCCAATTTTCGGTGAGCGGATCGAGCGGGGCAGAGGCGGCGTCTATGGAGCGGGCAGGGTTCTTATGGCTACAAACAACGGTTCAAAGCTTGGGGCGCCATTACGACGCCGGGCTTTCCACTTCCTTGCTTGACCAAACAAAGGGTAAGCAAGGAAGGAAAGCTGGCGCGTGTAAAAGCCGACCAATATGGCTATTCGTCATCGAAGTCGTCGTAGCTGGACGAATCGTCGTCTATATCAAAGCCGTCAAAATCGTCTTCATCATCGAAGTCCTCGTCGTCAAAGTCTTCATCATCGTCAAAATCGTCATCTATTCCCAATGCGAAGAAACGATTTTTGCTTTTCTCCATATCATCAAGGATTGACGAATATTTCAAACTACTATTTATGTTCATACTCTCTCCTAACATCTGAATTTGAGTCGTTTCCAATTGATTTTTGGAATCGTCCCATTTATAAAATATATAAATAGTTTTTTAATGTATGTCAAGGGCATTTTTACATTTTTATTTATTTTATTGCGCGCGCTTCTCATTTTCAGGAGAAGCGATCCACTCGTTATAACAAGCGCCCTATTCTGCGTTCCGAATGGATCATTCTGCTTAACAAACGACTCATTTTGCTTAACGAATGACTCATTCTGTCTAACGAATGATCCATTCTGTCTAACGGATAACCCATTCTGTCGACAGAATGCCTGTCTTTAATACCGCTCAGGCTATACTTTTTCTACCTGATTCTTGCCGAGCAGTCCGGAAGGCTTCACCATAAGCACGATGATCAACAGCACAAACGCGAATGCGTCGCGGTAGCCTGTGAGCGTAGGGAGAAAGGCAATAATCATGATTTCAATGAAGCCAAGCAGAAGTCCGCCGAGAACCGCGCCGCCTATGTTGCCGATACCGCCTATGACCGCCGCAATGAAGCATTTCAAGCCCGGAATCATGCCCATTGTCGGGTTTAACTGCGGGTATTTCACCACCCACATCACCCCGCCAACAGCCGCAAGCACGGAACCTACCCCAAAGGTGAACGAGACAATCTTGTTTACATCAATCGCCATGAGCCGCGCGGCCGCCAAATCCGTAGAAACCGCGCGCATCGCCATGCCGGTTTTCGTCTTCATCACGATAATCAAGAGGGCAATAAGGATAATCGCCGTTAATAGGGGAATAACGAGGCTGATGTACGAGACCGACACGCTCCCGAAACGGGCGACATGGTCAAAGAGCGAAGGGATAGGAAAACCCTTGGGTCTGCCGCCGAAAATCACCGTTGCAAGGTTTTCTATGAGGAAAGACGCCCCTATCGCGCTTATCATGATGGAAATCTTAGGAGATGAGCGCAAGGGTTTATAGGCGATGCGTTCTAAGCCTATGCCGAAGATGCCGGTCAGCCCGAACGCCACGATGAAACCTACCCACCACGGCATGAAAAAAAACGTTATCGCATAAAAGGCAATGTAACCGCCGAGCATAAACACGTCTCCGTGGGCGAAGTTTATGAGCCGTAGTATGCCGTAAACCATTGTATAACCTATGGCGATAAGCGCATAGAGACTGCCTAAAGATAGGGCGTTGGATAGATGTTGTAAAAAAAGTTCTATAGTCATTATTCTCTCTGGGGAGTGTCAATTCCCTGTTCTTGGGAGCGGCGCTCCCCTAGGATATTACGGGTTCACGATGGTCTTGAACGCGAATCTGCCGCCGGTTACGGTTTTGATGAAGGCGTTCTTGGTAGCGTCTCCGTTTGCGTCAAGAGTAACAGTGCCTGCCGCGCCTACGAAGCCTTCGGTCTTGGCGATGGCGTCGCGGATTTTATCAGGGGCTGTCGAATTCGCGCGTTTGATAGCGTCAAGGGTTACGAGGTACCCATCGTAACCGAGCGCGGTAACAGCGGCGGGTTCCTTGTTGTAGCGGGTGCGGTATTCGGACAGAAATTTCTCCGCAACCGGCGACGCCGCGTATTCGGAAGCGAAGAATGTGGAGAAAGCCGCTCCTTCCACACTGTCTTTGCCTACGTCAATGAATTCAGGCGTTTCCCAAGTGTCTCCACCGATGATGGGAACCGTGATTCCTAATTCGCGGGCTTGCTTGATGACCAGAGCGGACTCGGTATAGTTGCCCGGAGCGAAGATGATGTCAGGATTCAGACTCTTGACAGTGGTGAGCTGTGCGCTGAAATCTAGGTCCCCGGTGTTGTAGTTCACCGCCGTAAGTATCGCATTGTCGTTATTGGTGAGTTGCTTAAACGTATCGGTGAAGAATTTGGCGAGACCAACCGAGTAATCATTGGAAACTTCCTGAACGATGACCGCAGTACGAGCGCTAAGGTCGTTGTAGGCATAGCTTGCCATGACCGTACCTTGGAACGGATCGATAAAGCAGACACGGAAGTACCAATCGTTGCCCGCGGTAACGAGCGGGTTGGTACAGGAAAGCCCAATCGCCGGAATGTGAGCGTCCTTCAGGATTTCACCGCCCGCTATTGAAAGGGACGATCCCCAAGAACCAAGAATGGCGTTGACTTTGTCCCTGTCAACCAAGCGTTGCACCGCATTTGCGGCTTCAACCTTGTCTGACTTGTTGTCAACGACGATAAGCTCTACTTTGTAAGTCTTACCGTTCACGTCAACAGTGGGGAATAGCTCATTGGCGAGTCGTATACCCTCCACTTCCATCGCGCCGCCAGCCGCGTTTGCGCCTGTCATAGGCTCAAACACGCCAATCTTAATAACATCGCTGTCAGTACTCTTTTGACATGATACAAATGACAATGTTAAAACCACGGCTAATAACAGAATGACTAGTTTTTTCATCTGTTCCTCCTTAATTTTTAAACATAACGCATAAACGCGAATGTTTTGATTTCTTTCTAATTATGAAATAAACTGAAAAAAAATGCAAGCGTATTATGAAAAAATGTAAGGAGATTATTCGCCTCCTTCAATTCACCCCCTTGATTCTTTCCATGCAAGCAGGTAGACTAATCGCATTAAGGAAGGAAAATGCTTTTATATAATACATTGGGGCGGGAATTACAGGAATTTATACCCGTAGAAGCGGGAAAAGTCGGCTTCTACGGATGCGGTCCTACGGTTTACAACTACGCCCATATAGGCAACCTGCGGGCTTATGTAACGCATGACGTTCTCGCGCGCACACTGCGGGCGCGAGGTTTTGATGTGCGGCACGTGATGAATATAACGGATGTAGGTCATCTTACAGGCGATAACGACGAAGGGGATGACAAGATGCTCAAGTCCGCGGAAGAGCGCGGCAAAAACGTGCTCGAGATCGCCGATTTTTACACAAAGGCGTTTTTCACGGACACAGACAGGCTTAACATCATTCGTCCAACCATTGTTTGCAAGGCGACCGAACACATAGACGATATGATCGCGCTCATCAAGCGCATTGAGGCAAACGGTTACACGTATTTCGCGGGCGGCAACCTCTACTTTGATACGGCAAAGTTTGCGGATTATGGGAAACTCGCGCTTCTCCGCTCAGAGGAGCAGAAAACAAACGCCCGCGTGGAAACGGATAACAACAAGCGTAACTCGCGGGACTTTGCCCTTTGGTTTACCAAGAGCAAGTATGAGAATCAGGCGCTCGTATGGGATAGTCCCTGGGGGCGCGGCTACCCGGGCTGGCATATAGAATGTTCCGCTATGAGTATGAAATACCTCGGCGAACAGTTCGACATTCATGCGGGCGGCATAGACCATATTTCCATTCACCATACCAACGAGATAGCTCAAAGCGAATCGAGTACCGGTAAATCCCCGTGGGTCAGGTATTGGATTCACAATGAGTTTTTGGTTTTGGGCAGGGACAAGATGAGTAAGTCAACAGGCGGGTTCCTTACCTTGCAAACGCTTGTAGACCGCGGCTATGATCCGCTTGATTATCGTTACTTCCTCCTTGGTGCGCATTACCGAAGCCATGTGCAGTTTTCATTTGAGGCGTTGAACGGCGCAAAACACGCGCGTCGTTCCTTGTGCGACCGCGTGCGCGCACTAGGGAAAAAATGGGAAAAAGGGAGAAAGGCGGACAAGACGGTTTCGTCCGACGTTGCGCTTTCCTATCTCGCAAAATTCAATGCGGCGATGGACGAAGACCTTTCCACACCACGGGCGTTTGCCGGGCTTTTTGGCTTGTTAAAGGATGCGGGAAAGGGAGAAATAGACCCGTCCGCGGCTCTTAACGTTGTCTTTCAAATGGATGAGATTCTTGGGTTAAACCTGAGGCGTCTCATTGAGAAAGATAAAGAAACGAGTGGAGCTACCGATAGCGTCGATGACGAGGTTAAAGCGGCGGAAATCAAGGAGATAGAGGAGAAAATAGCCGAACGCGCCGCGGCAAAGAAGGACAAAGACTTTGTTAAGGCGGACGCCATCCGCGCCGCACTCAAAGCAAAGGGCATTATTTTAGAAGATAAACCAAATGAAACGATTTGGAGAAAATTGATTTAACTATATCGTATCTTTAAGGAGAATTTTATGGGAAATACATTAGAAGACATCAAAAACAGACGGAGTATTCGTTCTTACAAACAGGAACAAATAAAAGAAGAGGAACTTTCTGCGATACTTGAGGCTGGTACGTTTGCGCCAAGCGGCATGGGACAGCAGTCTGTAGTAATGGTCGTGGTACAGGACAATGAAACCATAGCCAAAATAGAGCAACTGAACGCCAAGGTTTTGAACGATCCTGCTCAGAAGCCTTTTTACGGCGCGCCGACTATTGTCAACGTGCTGGTTGACAACAGCAAAGTTACGGGCGTAGAGAACGGCGCTTTGGTCATCGGCAACCTTCTGCTTGCGGCGCAGGCTCTGGGCGTGGGTTCTTGCTATATCTACCGCGCCAAAGAGGTTTTTGAGAGAACGGAAGGCAAAGAACTACTCAAGCAATGGGGGTTAAAGGGCGATTATGTGGGAATTGGTCACGTACTCTTAGGTTATGCGGAAGGACCCGCTCCCCAACCTGCGCCTCGCAAGGAAGGCTATATTGTCAAAGTGCAATCCAATTCTTCTGAATCAGAATGAATCATTGCTGAATCAGAATGAATCATTGCTGAATCAGAATGAATCATTGCTGAATCAGAATGAATCATTGCTGAATCAGAATGAATCATTGCTGAATC
>JAISCD010000053.1 GCA_031265825.1 Treponema sp.
GAGCCCCTCTCACGCAGAGGTGAGAGCCCCTCTCACGCAGAGGTGAGAGCCCCTCTCACGCAGAGGTGAGAGCCCCTCTCACGCAGAGGTGAGAGCCCCTCTCACGCATAAAAAAAGGCGACCCTTGGGGTCGCCTTTTTGTTTTAGTTCACAGTTAATTCTTTGTCGAAAAGGTAGGTATGCGGCACTTTCAGGAACTTGCCGCTGGAGTACTGCGTTATGATCGCACCGGTCTTCAGGTCTGTTACTGCCGTTATCACGGTGCCAGTCACCACCGCGGCTACTCGCTGGGTCTTGATCTCCCCCGACCGCGGCGCGTAAGGCGATCCCGGACTGGAGTTTGATGTGTACCTTGTGCTTGCTGGGCTCGAAGGGCGCGTCAGGCGAGTCGAACACCCCGCTGATGCTGGGGGAAGGCGTTGAACAACTCGGTGTTGACCACGCCGCCCTCCGCGATCACGTCCGCGATGACTTGCTTCGCCGCTTCGATCACGCTGGTTACGTCCGAGATGGTGAGACCCGCGCCGGTCTTCATGATGCGGCGCACGAGGTCGCCTTGGGTGAGGGATGAGACGTTGACGACCTGTGCGCGTAAATTGTTAAGATTGTCGGTTAGCTCATTCGCTTCTAAGAATGTTGCGGCTTTCGGCTGGAATCAGACGGACGTTACCGCGGTTTTGACCGCGACAACTGCTTTTTTATCCGCGCGGACCGCGTATCAAGAAGATGATTCAAGCAGGAATCGGTTGATCAAGGACGAGGCGAAGGACGCGGCGAAGGCGGCGCTACGGGATTTCGCCAATGCCGCGATGCGTTTCAACAAGCTGATGCGGGACGAGGATCGGTTGGTTTATGGTTTACCCCCGCATGACGGGAACCACACGCCTGACACCGAGCCGATGACGTTCCCAGAGGCGGAAGCGGACACGGCGATCATTCGGCAGGTTACGATTCATTTTCTGGACAGCGGCTCGAAGAAACGGGGCAAGCCCCACGGGGTGCACGGCGCGGAGATTCGTTGGGCGTTGCTCGATCACGTTCCCGCGTCTGTGGGCGAATTGGCGAACTCGGACTTTGACACGGCTAGTCCCTTCACGCTGAAGTTCGACGAGACGGAACGAGGGCGGCGGGTGTACTTCTGCTTGCGCTGGGAGTCGAATACGAATCTGAAGGGTCCCTACGGGGAGATTTACTCCGCGGTTGTTCCTTAAAGGCATGGGGGTAGGAGTAGAGAGCAAAGGAAAACAAAGAGACTAATCATGCATCTAAACGCAGGTACTTTGTTCTTTGCTCTCTACTCTCTACTAATTGCTAACTGTTATTTGCTAACTGCCCTAACACCGAGTAGGCTCCGCCTGCCTGCAAAAGTACCCTTCATACCCTTTGGGTGTTTTAAAGCGTCCGCCCCATTGCCTGTCGGGGTCAGCGGTGCCCCTTTCGTATAACGCCTATTGAGAAGTCGTTAAATACGCTTTGCCTGCTTGAAAAAGAAAGCCTTTTGCCCTAGAATACGACCATGCAAAACATACAACACATTGAAGGCGGCGTATGTGCCGCGAAAGGCTTCCGCGCGGGAGGCGTTTGGTGCGGCATAAAAGATGGTTCTCACAAACCAGATTTAGCGCTCATCTATTCAAAAACCGCGTGCGTATCGGCGGCAGTATTCACGACGAACAGAGTAAAAGCTGCGCCCGTGATAGTAACGCGGGAACACTGCAAAGACGGGAAGATTCAAGCCGTCATAGCGAACTCAGGCTTTGCAAACGCTTGCACAGGCGAGCCCGGACTCGCGCTCGCGCGGCGAATGGCGTTCCTTATTGCGGATGAATTCACCATACCAGAACGAAACGTAGCCGTCGCCTCAACAGGCGTCATCGGCGTCTCCCTCCCCATAGCCGCGATAGAGGCGGGAGTCTCCGCCCTCGCGGACTCCACCAGCGCGGATGCATCAGGCGCCGAATCCGCCCTTACCGCGATAATGACCACAGACACGCGCAAAAAAAGCGACGCGGTAGAAATCAACATCCACGGACGACCCGTTCATATCGGCGCTATGGTCAAAGGCTCAGGCATGATCCATCCAAACATGGCTACGATGCTTTGCTTCATTACTACAGACGCGGCTATCGAACAACCCGCACTCGACGCCGCCCTCAAAGACGCAATCCGCGCCTCCTTCAACCGCCTTACCATAGACGGCGACACTTCCACCAACGACACAGTGATCCTCATGGCTAACGGACGCGCGGGAAACCCGACTATCGCCCTAGACGGGGAAGACTTCGCTCTTTTTTCCACGGCGCTACGCGCCCTCTGCATAAGCCTTGTACGACAAACCGCGCGAGACGGCGAAGGCGCGACAAAGCTAATCGCCGTAACGGTCAAAGGCGCGGAAGACGAGGAAACCGCGGAAGCGCTGGCGAAGTCAGTAGCGTCGTCAAGCCTCGTCAAGACGGCTATGTTCGGCGCGGACGCAAACTGGGGGAGAATCGTTTGCGCACTCGGATATGCGCGCGTCCCTTTCAACCCTGAACGGGTAAGCGTCGCGTTTTCAAGTAAAGCGGGCAACGTTTCTGTCTGTGAAAACGGGCAAGGGCTTTCTTTTTCCGAAGAAAACGCTAAGAATATCCTTCTTGAAGACGAGATTGAAATCAATATCAACATAGGCGGCGGCGCATCCGCTGTAACCGTCTGGGGCTGTGATCTCTCTTACGATTATGTAAAAATCAACGGAGATTACAGAAGCTAGTATATACGGGCCCATTCAAATGCACGTTTGACGGCTTTGGCTAGGGTTTCAATGCGATGTTGACAAAATATTTAGAAGTATGGTAAATTTTTGATACAAAAGGACGTTATGATAAGGAAAGCAATAATAAACGATTGTCCAAGAATGGCGGAAATACATATATTCGGATGGCGTTGCGCATATACTGTAAATATTCACACTGAGAAATTTATAGAATTATTGAATAATGAAATTGGAAACAAGGATAATACTTATGTTTATGAAAATGATACTATAATAAAGGGATTTATGACAACGGGCGACTGTAGAGACGATGGCAAGTTAGAAGGGATTTATGTAGACCCAATATTCCAAAGACAGCATAGAGGGACGGAACTTGTAAAGAATTGTATTGAAGAAGCAAAGTCAAAAAATAAGTTTGAAAAGAATAAAAGATCAATAAGTTTTTATGAAAAAATGTATTTCAGAAAAGGCAATAAGACTTAATAAAATGGTATAATAAGAATGGCGAGCAATGAAAAATCAAGAAAACCATTTGTTGATTATATGGTTCATTCATGTAAATGTGAATATTGTCGAGGGCAAGACGGCAGGAAAAAAGATATATATGAAACTTTTCAGTTAGCATTTGACACCGCTAAATTTATTGAAGAGGATAAGGGGATTTTTTTAGACGTCTATGAATGTCCTTGCGGTAAAGGTTGGCATTTAACAAAGAGCTATGAGTATTCTGAAATTATAGAAAGAAAAGAAACAATATTTCAAAAAAATGATATTCCACTTAAATCAACGAGCGGCTCATGGGAATATGTTAGAGATGAAACTAGTAAAGAAAATGGGAAAAACGATTCTAAAATAACGATAGTTAGACAAAAAACTTCCTGGGATAAACCTATCTTAAAAAAAGAGTGTAATGCGGAAAAAGACAAAATAATATCTGGAAAAGTAATGGAAATTGTTAAAAATGCTAATATTGAAAAAATATTCAGGATAAATCTTCAAAACGCATTTTGCGCAAGTATGATAAAAAATATCCTTGATGGTATTATCGATCAAATTACTGTTTATGTGGAAAGCGATCAACTAGAAAGTTATACGATATTATTGAAAAATGAATTATTAAAAAATAATAGAATAAAAAAGGGAGAACAAATAAAAGTGCATATAGTAGGAACATCAATAAACAATATAAGTATGTGGCGCTGTTGTAAAATATTGAAATAGGTGATAATTAAGTTTTATCCAATAGTCCTGTATATGCCTCATCGTTCTATTAGCATCAAACGCCGTATATAGACAGGACGCTCCTAATACACCCGCAAGCGCATAATTTGTATAAAAGGGAATAACAGATGCTTGACTCCGCTCAGTAGAATTGATAACATATACAGTATGCGAGGATTGATGACAACTAAACAACTAGACGTCCTCTTTAAGACGCTCTTTGATATTGAAACATGGGAAGATGTTTCGCTGAACGGCTTACAGGTTGACAACGACGGCGCGGAGATAAGAAAAATCGCCTTTGCCGTTGACGCCTGTATGGAAACCTTTGAAAGAGCCGCTTGTGTAGGCGCGGGTATGCTCTTCATACATCATGGGCTTTTCTGGGGAAAGCCTTTGGCTTTGAACGGAAGTACGCGCGCACGCTTAAAGTTTCTTTTGGATAATAATATCGCCCTCTATGCGGTACACCTTCCCCTTGACCAACATCCTAGTCTTGGTAACAACGCGGTTCTTGCCCAAAAGCTGGAGATGGAAAACATCGAGCCTTTTGGACTCTATCACGAGAGAAAAGTCGGTTTTAAGGGAAATCTCAAGAAACCTTTGAGCATTGACGAAGTGGTTCAGCGAGTCGGGTTTATGAACAGACCGCCGCTTTCTGTTTTGCCTTTCGGCGTGGCTGAAAGCCGAACTGCGGCTGTTGTATCTGGCGGCGCGGCTGAGATGGTTCATCAGGCGCTTGAAGAAGGCGTTGACCTTTTCGTTACCGGCGAAGGTTCGCACTCTTGCTACCATTACGCGCTTGAGGGGGGAATTAACGTCGTCGCCGCCGGGCATTACGCCAGCGAGGTCTGGGGGGTTCGCGCCGTCATGGAGTATTGCGTCAACGAGCTTTTCATAGACGCCGAATTCATAGACGCGCCGACCGGCTTATAAGGAGGAGATTTTGAGAGATAAAATGAAGAAGATCATACCTTTTTCGCTCACCATTTTTATTATTTTGGCAGACCAAATGAGCAAAACGTGGATCGTGAGAAACTATCCCATCGCAGCTTTCGTCAGCGACGTGTTCAACAACGATCTCTTGTGGATAATTCATGTACGGAACAAGGCTGTCGCGTTTAGTTTGGGTAACAATCTGCCTATGTCTATTCGTCCTGTACTTTTCGTCGTCCTGCCCATCGTCGTGTTGGGTGTGATTATCGTCTACTACTTCCGCTCAAAAGACTTCACGTTATTGCAGAGGTGGGCTGTAGTGGGTATTATCGGCGGCGGACTTGGAAACATCATAGACCGCATCACAAGACCAGAGGGCGTTGTAGACTTTATAAGCGTGAAATTCTTTGGGATTTTTGGGTTGGATAGGTGGCCAACATTCAATATAGCAGATTCCGCGGTGGTCGTCTGCTGTATCATTCTATTATTGTCGATGATCTTCGACAAAAGGGAAAAAATATGAATAAGAAAATCAATACCTTATTATTTATACTCGGCGCAACCGTTGCGAATATCCTTATCTTTGTGATTGTGTTCTTCGTACTCCTGTTTCTTTATCTTAAATTAGTGGCTTCTCATGTTCAGCCAGAAGTTTCACAGTGGGCAACCGCCTTGATTTTCGTCATAACTATTGCCCTGTCGTTCATCATTTATAACCGATTCATAAAAGTTTTTACCAACAAGATAGATATGGATAAGTATTTTGATCCATTGGTAAAGCCGAGAAGGAGAAAATAGGATAGGGGGATAGGGGTTTAGAAAAGCGTGTCGTTAAGCCGACTAATAACAAACCTATTCCAAATCCAGAATCATGCAGAGCTGTTTATTATTTCTTGGACCGGAAATTGGAGAAAAGCAGGACGCGGTGGCTGAAATACGGAAAACCTTGCAGGGTAAAGACGCCCCTCCAGAAGAAACGTCTTTCTACGCTGGGGAAACGCCGGTTACCGCGATGACGGCGGTTATGCGGAATGGGGCGCTTTTTGCAGACAAGCGCCTCTTTTTCATAAAGAACGCCGAAAATCTCAAGAAAAAAGATGAAATTGACGTGCTTGCGGACTATATACTCACCCCGCAACAAGACACGGTTCTTGTGATACTCTCTGATGAAACCTCTATCGCCAAACCTATCGAGAACGCGGTTCCATCTCATGCAAAGCGGATTTTCTGGGAGATGTTTGAGAGCCGCAAACGCGAATGGGTACTGAGTTTCTTTAAACGAGAGGGCTTTTCAATTACCGAAGATGGAATTGATGCGATTTTGGAGATGGTGGAGAACAACACCGAAGCATTTCGCCGCGAATGTTCGCATCTTTGTCGGTTCTTGGATAAGAATAAACCTGTTGAGGCGGACCTCGTAGAGAAATGGCTTTCCCATACCAAAGTAGAGTCGGCATTTACCCTATTTTCATGGCTCGCGGCTGGCGACCTTGCCAAGGGTCTCGAAACCATGCGGGCGCTTCTTATGGCAAAAGAGGCTCCGCCCGCGATTCTGGCGGGACTTGCATGGTGTTTCCAAAAATTACGAGATTACCTATTCCTTAAAGAAGAACACAAATCAGGCGATCTCGCTGATGTGGAATTGAGAAAGATAGGGCTTGCCTCGCCCCGAGCCCGTAAGGACTATGAAAACGCGAGTCGGCGCTACAATATCTGGCAAGCGGACACATGCGTGTCTCTTACCGCGGAATATGATATGCTTGCCCGCTCAATGGGCGCGGGGTTTGGAAACCTACTTATGGATAGATACGTCTATAAACTTTGGTCCGCAGGAAAGAGTAAATAGCAATGAGCAGGGAGTAAATAGCAGGGAGTAGGGAGTAAGTAGCAGTGAGTAGGGAGTAAGTAGCAGTGAGCAGGGAGTAAGTAGCAGTGAGCAGGGAGTAAATAGCAGGGAGCAGGGAGTAGAGTAAAGAGCAAAGCGCGGAAAGGGGGCGGTGTCAGACACCGGGGCGGGGCGCGAAGAACTATGGGAAAGTCCGGAAGAACTACGGGAAAGTCCGGAAGAACTATGGGAAAGTCCGGAAGAACTACGGGAAAGTCCGGAAGAACTACGGGAAAGTCCGGAAGAACTACGGGAAAGTCCGGAAGAACTTCGGGAAAGTCCGGAAGAACTTCGGGAAAGTCCGGAAGAACTTCGGGAAACTGCCGCGGAACTTCGGAGAACTGCCACGGAACTTCGGGAAATATACATGAGATATTGTAGAGATTCACTTGAGACATATTCATGTTATGGTAAAGAAATAGTGATTGAAGTAATACCCAAAAGAATAACGAAATAGGACTATGATAATAATGGAAATCGGTATAGGATATTCCTAGACTTGGGAAAATGTATATGAAGAAGTGAGAATGAGGGCGCGAAAAACGCCGCAAACAGCCGAATGATAGGAGAATCAGATGAGTGATAATTTGAGTCAGATACCTGGGCGCATAAAGGAATTGCGCGAGATATTGGAAATCAGCGACATTGACATGGCGCGAGATGTCGGCTTGCCATATCAGACCTATATGGGCTACGAAAGGGGGACTCTTGATATACCGGTGAGCGCGCTTTATAAAATAGCGGAACGCATGGGCGTAGACCCCACGATACTGCTCACCGGCGAAGACCCCCGCATGGATACGGCGAGCGTCTGTAGAGCCGATAAAGGGGTATGTGTCGAGCGTTACCCCGGATACGAGTTTTCAAGCCTCGCGTTTAACTTCAAAGACCGCGTGCTTGAGCCTCTTCTCGTAGACTTGGATTCTGAAAAAAAGGCGGCCGCTCCTGTTACTCACGCGGGGCAAGAATTCAACTATGTGCTTAAAGGAACCGTGAAAGTAACGGTGGGCAAACGCTCTTACGTCTTGAAAGAAGGCGATTCCATTTACTTTGACGCTGGTCTGCCCCACGCTCAGAGCGCGGTGAACGGCAAGGCGCGGTTTCTTACGATAATACAAGAATGACGAATCATCCTTCAATCTTACACCCACTAAAAGGAACGCCGTTAGTTGACCTCCATACCCATTCATCAGCGTCTGACGGGAGTTTAAGTCCCTCGCAACTCATTGACGAAGCCGTGCGCCGTGAAATATCCGCTATCGCGTTGACCGACCATGACACCATAGATGGACTCGCGGAAGCGTCTCGGACAGCTCAAGAGCAGGGCGTCCGTTTCATATCAGGTATAGAAATGTCTCTGTCATGGGAACCGGGCGAATTTCACCTTTTGGGACTAGGTTTACAAGACATAGACCGGGGTTTTCGCCAAGCGGCGGAAGACTTGCGGCAAATGCGGGAAAAGCGGAATCGTGAAATTACGGCGCGCTTATGCGAAATGGGTATTCATGTGGAGTATGAAGAAATCGCGGCGCTTGCCGGCGGGCGTTCCGTAGGGAGACCGCATTTCGCCCAATTCCTGATTCAGAAAAAGCTCGTCCGAAATATGGAACAGGCGTTCAATCGTTACCTTGGGAAAGGGAGACCGCTTTACGTACAAAAGGAAGGACTATCCTTTCAAGTCGCGGTTTCTCTCATAAAAGACGCGGGCGGTGTCGCGGTATTAGCGCATCCTCTATCCCTTTATGTCGCGTGGGGCAGATTGCCTTCCATCGTAAGTTCTCTGAAGAAACAAGGGCTTGACGGACTCGAAGCATGGCATCCGTCCGCAAGAACCGGCGAATGTAAACGCCTCGAAGCTCTTGCCGACAGCTTGGGGCTTATCGTTACCGCGGGAAGCGACTTTCACGGACAAGCCCGTATAGAAAGAAAACTTGGCAGAACAGCCGGCGGCTTGCCCATACGAATGGACATCGGATTCCTTCAAAAAGATGGCTGATAAGCCACCTCCCCCTTCCTTTGATACGTTGTGATAAATTGACAAAACAGCTCCTTTGTGTTATGATAAATAAATAATGATAATAAAAAAACTATCCTACGCCGTTTCGGTGTTTTTTGCCATATTCTTCTATGGCTGTCCGTATTATCAACCCGAAGCAGAAACCGTTCCTCCTGTTAAAGGGTTGGTATTAACCGAAGACACGCTCGATATAACCAGCGTGGATTTCCCCGAAGAGGCGCTTACCATCTCCGCCGGGGAGCGCCAGAAGATTGATTTTGGAACCGATTCCGGAAAGACAATAAAACTACCTAAATTGGACAATAATACCGTGTACTTGGTAAAGGTGAACCGTTCTGGAGCCGCGGTAAAGGCGCAAGATACCGGCGGGCATATCCGTACTGACGGCGAGCGTTCCGTGCTTGATCCTGTGTTTACCGAAGGTGCGGGGCACGGCGAAACCGAATTCGCGCTGAACAACGGGACGTTCATACGAACAGAGCACCACCCAGCGCAAGAATTCAACCACAATCCACCGCCGCCCTCTTCTTCGACAAGAAGCCTCACTCCCGCGCTTGCCGCATCTACCGCCCAAGTCGGCGATGTTAAACCATTTTGGGTACAGGATAAAAACGAAAAATGGGTACAAATACGTGCGGCATTGCGGGCGACCGCCAACCATGCTAATGTGTGGGTCGCGGCGGCTAATTTCTCCAATTCGTCGCGGCTTCCTATTGATAACAAGATAACGGCGCAACAAGCGCAGGGTGTAGCGGATAAGTTCGACATCATCTACGAAAAGGAGACGGCGCTTTTCGGCTATGAGTTTGGCGGAGGGCTTCAGCCCTCTGACAAGAACTACGGCGGCAGAGACGGAGACGTTAAAATCCAAATTCTCGTTTATGATATTGAATATGATTATTCACAGTCCCAAACAAGCGGTATCTTCGGCTACTTCTGGGGAAAGGATTACTATAATTTGGCAGGGTATCCCACCAATTTGGCGGAAATATTTTACATTGACTCTCATTTCACGGATGCCATACCTGAAGGCATCTATTCAACATTGGTACATGAATTTCAGCACATGATCAACTTTAATGAGAGATACGTGAAAAAAGGGAAATCGTCCGCAACATGGTTTGACGAGATGTTGTCGCAGATTGCCGAAGACGTCATTGATGCTTTTATCGGCATAGACGTTAATAACACGGAACATCCGTCCATCATCAGAATACCGCGCTTTCTGGATACCTACTGGGGAAGAGGGTTTACCGAATGGCGGAACGGCGACCTTGACGAAAGCCTCGTTTCCTACGCCAACACCTACGCTTTCGGCGCGTACCTTGTCCGCAACTTCGGCGGCACGGCGCTTGTCAAAGGCATTATGGAAAGTAATTACGATAACCTTAACGCGATAAAGGCGGCGCTTGAGCAACGCGGCTCTTCGTTTGAAGAGGCGCTTGCCCAATACGGAGAGGCGCTCGTCTTTACGGACGATACTCATGCCTCTTTCAACAAAACCGCTACCGAGGCTATCAACGGAGTGGATTATAGCTTTGTGGGCTTCAATCTCTGGAATGTGAGGAATTATTCGTCGGGTCAATACTACGGCGGCAAATTCACTTATCCGTCAAAAGGGCCGGTGGTCATAGACACGAGTTTTATATCCTCCATGGATCCTTATTCCATTTTCGTTCAATCTTGCGCGAAGTGGAAGGATACGTCTGAAGCTTTGACTTTTAAGCTGAAAAAGCCTGTCGACTCCATAGATTTCTACATTTTCGTGAAATAGCCGCGTGTCCGTGAGTCTATGGTTAAGCGAGTTTGGAGGAAGAATGGCGTATAAGACGGCGTGGGTTGCGGCAGTAGGGGTGGCGGTTTTGCTCTCATGCGCGGCGGATGCTAAGACTCTGCGGGGTTATGTGCAGATATACGGCAGTGAGCCGCATACTTACGCTGGTATCGTGTCTGACGGCAAGGTGTACGCGGTTTATCCGCCTAAAAAAGAGGCTGAACTGCGGAGGTTACAAGGGCAGGCGCTCGAATTCTCCGTGCGTTTCCTCGATCCTCCGCAAGGAGAGGGTGGTCTCTTTCTCAAAGACGGATGTGTAACGCCGCTGTCGTGGAAGGTTATACCGTAGGTGTCAGACACGCCGGTTGGGTTGGGGGGTGGCGGAAGACCGCGCAAGCGGTCTGGAGACAGGGGGGCGCACCACAGAGGCGACTGTGTGCCGCCCTCCGTTGTGGAAAACCGCGCCCCCCTCTTACTTATGAAAGTGAGTAGTGAATAGTTAGTAGGTAGCAGGTAGTAGTTAGCAGGGGTGTCAGACACCGCGTAGGTTCCGCTTGCGTGCAAGCGTAGCCGTCAAGACGGGGTCAGCGGCGCTCCCTTTCGTACAACACCCCGTGTGAAGTCGTTAAACAGGCTGTGCCTGTGAGAGAGGTATATATGAGTAAGGTTTATTTTACGGATTTACGGTGCAAGATAGGGGACACTCTCCTTGCGAAATTGGACAGACTTATTATGGCGGCGGGTATTTGGCAGATTGATTTTGACGGCAAGTTTATAGCCGTTAAGATACACTTTGGCGAACCCGGTAACTTGGCGTTTTTGCGCCCGAATTGGGCTAAAGTCGTCGTTGATAAGGTTAAGACTATGGGGGGCAAGCCCTTTTTGACGGATTGCAACACACTCTACGTGGGCAGACGGAACAACGCGCTCGTTCATTTGGACGCGGCGAATGAAAACGGCTATTTTCCCCTAGCGACCGGGTGTCAGAACATCATCGCGGACGGCTTGAAGGGGCTGGACGACGTTGAAGTACCTGTGCGGAACGGCGTTTATTGCAAAACCGCGAAGATCGGGCGCGCGATAATGGACGCGGACATTATTATTTCCCTCAACCACTTCAAGGGACATGAAGGCGCGGGGTTTGGCGGGGCGATCAAGAATCTGGGCATGGGTTGCGGAAGCAGAGCTGGGAAGATGCTCATGCACAACGACGGCAAGCCCGCGGTGAATCCGTCTCTGTGTCGGGGGTGTCGGGTCTGCGCCAAGTATTGCAACCAGAACGCCATTAGTTTTGGCGCTGACAAGAAGGCAGTTATCAACCATGACCTTTGCGTAGGTTGCGGGCGGTGCATTGGGGCGTGTAATTTTGACGCGATCTCGAATACCACCGAGTCAACGTCGTCTATGCTCGGCAGTAAGATCGCCGAATACGCGATGGCTGTTGTTGACGGGCGCCCCAATTTTCACATCAACATCGTAAACCAAGTGTCGCCCTATTGCGATTGTCATGGGGAAAATGACGCGGCTGTCGTGCCAGACATTGGCATATTTGCGGGATTCGATCCTGTTAGTCTGGACAAGGCGTGCATTGACGCGGTGAACGCGGCGCCCGCTATCGCACATACGGTTTTATCTGAGCGCGAACATTCCCATAGGGATAAAAACGGCGCGAGCGATCATTTCACCGACATTCATCCTACGACGGATTGGACGTTACAGATAAGCCACGGGGAAAAGATTGGGCTTGGTTCGAGCGATTATGATTTAATAATGGTAAAATAACCGATAATGATAGTATGGCGATGAACCAGACCGCCGCGGCGTGAAGGGCGTTGACGCTCATGTGCGCCGAGGAAAGTCCGGGCTCCATAGGGCATGACGCCGGGTAACACCCGGGCGGGGGCGCGACCCTCGACAGCAAGCGCAACAGAAAGTAAACCGCCCGTCTATTGGTTTCCTTTAGACGGGTAAGGGTGAAATGGTGCGGTAAGAGCGCACCGCGGGTTTGGCGACAAACCCGGCGAGGTAAGCCTCGTCAGGAGCAAAGTTAAACAGCGGCGTAAGTATGAACTGCCCGTTCAGCCGCGGGTAAACTGCGAAGACGCGGTCTGCGAAGACCGCGGTTAGATAGATGGCGGTCTGGCGTTCTTCGGAGCGTTACAGAACCCGGCTTATGGTTCATCGCCTTTTTTACCTGTTCTTCCTTCCGTATATTTCTTACACCTATTTTAGTCTAAAGGGTAGCAGTATTCTTTTTCTCAAGCTATTGATAATTTGGCGGCAGTTCCGTTTGGATTGAACGGGCATTTTTTCAGGTCGGCAGGGGGCAAATCCAACCCGGCAGGGGGCAAATCCAACCCGGCAGGGGGCTTTTCTGACTCGGCAGGGGGCAAATCCGACTCGGAAGGGGGCAAATCAGACACGGCAGGGGGCAAATCAGACACGGAAGGGGGCAAATCTGACCCGGAAGGGGGCAAATCTAACCCGGACGGGGGCAAATCAGACCCGAAAGGGGGCAAGTGGGGCGGGGGTGGGGGCAAGTGTGTCGGGGGTGGGGG
>JAISCD010000114.1 GCA_031265825.1 Treponema sp.
CCGGACGCGGGTACGAAACTTCCGGACGCGGGTACAAAACTTCCGGACGCGGGTACGAAACTTCCGGACGCGGGTACAGAAGTTCCGGACGCGGGTACAGAAGTTCCGGACGCGGGTACGAAACTTCCGGACGCGGGTATGAAACTTCCGGACGCGGGTACGAAACTTCCGGACGCGGGTACGAAACTTCCGGACGCGGGTACAAAACTTCCGGACGCGGGTACGAAACTTCCGGACGAGCGTACAAAAGTTCCGGACGCGGGGACGGAAACTCCGGACGGTGGTACGGAAGTCCCAGACAGCCGTCCTGAAATCCCGAATAATCGTCTCGAAATCACGGACAGCCGTCTCGAAGTTCCAGATTGTCATCCTGAAATCCCGAATAATCGTCTTGAAATCACGGACAACCGTCTCGAAGTTCCAGATTGTCATCCTGAAATCTCAGACAGTCATCTCGAAGTTCCAGACGGTCGTCTTGAAAGCACGGACAGTTGTCTCGAAGTTCCAGATGGTCATCCTGAAATCCTGAATAATCGTCTCGAAATCACGGACAGTCGTCTCGAAGTCTCAGACAATCGTCCTGAAGTCCCAGACAATCGTCCTGAAATACCGAATAATCGTCTTGAAATCATGGACAGTCGTCCTGAAATCTCAGACAGTCATCTCGAAGTTCCAGACTATCGTCTTTAAGTTCAGGACTATCGTACAAAACTTCCGAACAGTAGGATAATAACACTATCTTTTGTAATACAGCGGATAATAGGCGAGATAAAAAGCCTGTATCCCACGATAAATTGCCGCGACTTTGTCAAAAGCGGAGTTTCCGCGTCCACCTCGCGGCGGGGATTGCGACTACTGCCTTAATGATTATGATCTTTATTTATGTTGCAAATAAGACGGAGCCATGTTATAATAACGTATGGACAAGTTTACATCCGCAGCCGCGCAAGTTATCGTATCGATTATACCTATCGTCGGCATTGTGATGGGGTCTGTGGTGGTATTTTTCTACCTGCTCTGGCACCACAAACGGACATCGCTACTCATACAGATGGGGCAATACAAGAGGACTGTTTTTGACGTCCTATCTTTCAGCCTATTGACCGGACTCCTCCTTGCGAGCGTAGGGACGGGCTTAACGGTGTTTCTAGCTATCGCTTTAGGCGTGAATTTCGGACTTTTGGGGGGAATTATTCCGCTTACCATCGGCATAGGGCTATTGGCGTATTACGTTGTCAAACAGAAGATTGAAAAGAGACAATGAAACAGACCAATGCGGAGATGGCCGGAGACAAGCTTGACGAATATTTGCTTATTTCTGAAATTACCGGCGGCGATAAAGAGCTATTCCGCATTTTCGTCCAGCGGTACGAACAAAAAGTATTCGCTTTGGGCATGAGTTTTTTTCATAATGCGGATGACGCATTGGATTTTACCCAAGAGGTCTTCATAAAAGCCTTCCGTAGCCTGAAAGACTTCGAGGGGCGCTCCCGATTCTCAACGTGGTTGTTCAAAATAGCTTATAATACCGCGGTAAACGCCGTAAACAGAAACAAAGAATACCATAGCCTCGCCGAAGAGGAGGTAAGCGCGACTGAGGAAACCGAACAAAGCGTCATGCACAGGCTTACTCAAGACGCGGTTCGGTCGGCAGTGGAAAACCTCCCCAGCAGATACCGCGTGTGCGTAGACCTGTTCTTTTTTTACGGGTGTTCCTACAAAGAAATTGAGGTTATCACGGAGTTTCCGGTGAATACCATCAAATCGCACGTATTCCGCGCGAAGAAAATACTGAGAAAGAAACTTGTTGACTTTCAAGGAGAGGTTTAGGGAGGCGGAAAGTCCGCATAGGTTTTCCCTCCCGACTTCCTTTTCCAATACAGGAGACGATATGAAACACGTCATTGACAAAATTTACGATACAATGGGAGAAGAAGAAAAAGGCTTCTTCTTTCAAACGTTAGAAAAAATTACGATTTCCGCACATTTATTCTTTTGCCCCTCTTGCGCGGACGCATCGAGGAAGTTAGACCTTGCCGAAGAGACTATGAGAACCCAGTTTTTCCCGATTTCTCCTGATATTGAAGACGTCGTTATGCGGCAAATAGAAGAAATCGCGGAAGAGTCCGAAGACTTTGAATACGACTCGTCGTTCCGTGGCTGGGTTGTTACCGGAGTCATCGTGCTTTTCTCTTTATCAAGCGTATTTTTCGGGATAAATTTCAAACAGGTAGCGGTGAGTCAGGGGCTTTCTTTCATCCTTCCCATAGGCATTACCATAGGAGTCGTACTTACCACTTACAGCGCGGTCTTCATCGCCAGCCACCTCAAGGAACTTTCGGAACACTTCGGACTAAGGTAGTATTTTCGCGGGCGCACCCGTCCCTTTTCTGGTACAGCGACTCTTTACTTTCTTACTTGCCCAGAACCCGCGATTCTGTACTTTATCGTCGTCAATGCGTCGAGACCCATGGGACCGCGCGCGTGGAATTTTTGCGTACTAATGCCGAGTTCCGCGCCGAACCCAAACTCGCCGCCGTCTGTAAAACGGGTGGATGCGTTGATATACACGCACGCTGAATCTACTCGGTTGAAAAATTCCTCCGCATTTGCAAGATCATTGGTGAGTATTGCCTCCGAATGACCGGTACTATACCTGTTGATGTGGACTATCGCGGATTCTAAGTCCGCGACGATTCTGATCGCAAGAACGTTGTCCAAGAATTCGGTCTCCCAATCGGATTCTGTAGCCGTTTTGACGACGAGTCCTGAAGGAGCGTGTTTCATGGCATTTAGCGCAGGCTGATCGCATCGGAATTCGCATCTTCCCGCGAGACGATCCGCAAGCATGGATAGAAATTTGAGGGCGATGTCTTTATGCACAAGAAGAGTTTCTACCGCATTGCACGCCCCCGGCTTCTGCAATTTGGCGTTTTCTATGATGGAAACGGCTTTTTCTAGGTCAGCGGACGCATCGACAAAGATATGGCAGTTGCCTTCGCCGGTCTCAATGACCGGAACACGCGCGTTGCGGACGACTCGCTGAATGAGTTCCCGCCCTCCACGGGGGAGAACTACATCTACGAACCCTCGCGCTCCGAGTATTTCGTCAACCTCTTCGCGGGAGCCGGAGTCCGCGAGCGCAACCGCTTGAACCACACCGCCGACCTCCTCAAGCCCTTCTTTTATCGCGGATACGAGCGCTCGATTTGAGTCAAGCGCGGCGGACGATCCGCGTAATAATACCGCGCACCCGGCTTTATACGCCAGCGCAAAGGCATCTACGGTAACGTTGGGACGGGACTCGTAGATGATCGCTACAACGCCTATCGGCGCGGTTATCCGCTCAATGAAGAGACCGTTAGCCGCGCGCCAACCAGCTAACGCCTTGCCGATGGGGTCGTCAAGACGGACGACGGTCTCTATTCCTTGAATAATATCATCGATACGCGCATCGTTAAGCGAAAGTCTGTCGATGAGGCTTTCTTTCATCTTGCCGCCAGCCCGCGCTACGTCTCTCGTATTCGCGGCAAGTATGGAAACCCGTCGGCTGTCTATCGCTCTGCATACGGCTTTGAGAGCCATGTCTTTCTGTTCCCGAGTCGCCCTTGCGAGCTGGGTTTGCGCGGTCTTAAGCAAGACAAAGTCTATCATCTTTTACACACTCCCTTCGTAGATTATGCGCTCGTAGCCGTCGATTGTTACGATGAGGTTGTCTTCAAAGAGCTTCATGCCTTCTGTTACTTGCCCGATAAAGGTGAGTCTGGGGTTTACGTAGCGGAGAGTCTGGCGGGGGAGTTCCGAAGCGCCTTCTAGGATAAGCGCGTCTACAAGGCGGAGGATGGGGATGAAAGACTCGTCTAGGGTGTGGGTGAGGAGGATTTCGTTTCCACCACCGGACCTGTTCCGGAGGAGCGCCGCGGCGTTTTCCGCGGAATACGCCTTGAGGATACGTCCTGTAACGCGGGGACCGAATCCTCTTGATCCGTGTCCTAATATGTTTCCTATGACGTGGATACGGATGGTGTTTGTCGCTATGGGAGAATTGACGGGCAGACCAGCCACAACGACTACCTTATCCGCGTTTTCAGCGAATCCGCCTTTTATAGCCGCGGCGATGACGCCTTGTATCATGGCTTCAGAGTCGTCTTCTTTCCGCACGGCTATCGGGGCGACGCCCCAATAAAAGAGTATCCGTCTTCGCACTTTCTCACTGCTTGTAGCCGCTAAGATAGGTCGCCGTGGGCGGCGTTTGCTTACGAGTTGGGCGGTGCGTCCGCTCATTGTCGGGGTGATGATGCACGCGGCGTCGATGTTGTCCGCGGTCAGCACTGCGGCTTGGGCTATTACTTGTCCGATTTCAGACTCCGGAGGGCGATGTTCTCTGCGGTGGGCAAGAGCCGCTTCGTAGGCTGTGGAGGCTTCCACAGTGCGGGCTATTCGGTCCATCATTTCAACCGCAAGCTCTGGATACGCGCCGTTTGCGGTTTCGCCTGAGAGCATTACACAATCCGCTCCGTCTAGTATAGCGTTGGCGACGTCGCCTGCTTCCGCGCGTGTGGGACGAGGGTTGCGTATCATGGAGTCGAGCATCTGAGTCGCGGTTATGACGGGTTTGCCTTCGAGGTTGCATAGATCAATAATATGTTTTTGCGCTAACGGCACCTGTTCGGGTGGTATCTGCACGCCCAAGTCTCCCCGCGCTACCATAATCCCCGCTGAGACGCGGATGATTTCTTCTATGTTAGAAAGCCCTTCGTCGTCTTCAATCTTGGAAACAACCTGCATATCCGAGCCTATGGACGCGAGGTACTTTTGTATTAAGATAACGTCCGAAGCTTTGCGTATAAAAGACGCGGCGACATAATCCATATCCTGTTCATGCCCGAACTTCAAGTCTGCTTTGTCGTACTCGCCCATAGCGGGTAATCTGGTATGTACGCCCAGAATGTTGACGTTCTTCCGTGCGCCGAGTTCGCCGCCGGCTAATACGGTGCATTTCATCACACGACCGTCAACCGCGTCTACGACGAGCGCTAATAAGCCGTCCGCGATAAGGATATGCGCCCCTATCTTTATGTCGTCAACAAGTTGAGCGTAGCTTACGATGATGCGTCCCTTTTGGGTGAATACGCCGTCCGCCCCGAAACGTTGAGCCGCGTCCGCTGACGCAATGACGTCTACGTGTTCCCCGTTCTCAAGAAGAATCTCTTCTCCGTCCTTGACGACGCCTGTTCTGATCTCAGGACCCTTGGTATCTAGGATCAACGCGATAGGAACGCCTTCAGCCGCGGAAGCCTCCCTAACCATAGCGATTCGTTCCGCGTGTTCCGCATGACTACCATGCGAGAAATTGAACCGCGCCATATTCATGCCGCTTCGTATCAGAGAACGCGCGCGTTCAACCGACTCTACCGATGGACCCATAGTACAAATGATATGGGTATTTCTCATTTCTTTCATAAACTACCTCTTTTATTTAACTCGTTCTTCTCTTATCTTTCTATTTCCTTCCCAAAAAACACGGAGGACAACCTTGCCTTCCAAATAAAGCTCTTCTATTTCCCGGTCTCCGTTCCTTTGGACAGTACGTTCAAGCGTTCCATTGTTGTAATCTTTCTCCAAGATGCGGTCGCCCGCGGAATTGTACTCGTACTCAATCCGCTTCTCGTCAATAACTTCCCCGCGTTTCTCCAAATCGCCTTCGGTGGTTTCGTCCTCGTCTTGGGGTTTCTCGAAGAATTTCTGTTCAACCGCGGAAATCCTGTCGCCGACCCAGATGTTATTCAGTTCAATAAGCACACCGTTCTCTTCATCATGACGGGTTTCCGACAGCACACGCCCTCTGGCGTCGGTGGTAAAAAGCACATCAGAAGCGGGTACAGCGCCCGCGAGAAACGTAGAATGATTCGTGGACGCGGGCTTGACGAAGCTGGAGTCTATCTCCTGCCGCAACTTGACGGACGGGAAAGCAACGAGGAAGCGTCCTGAAGCAGGCGAGCCTGTTTCAAGACTGCCCTTCTGAAAAACCCGCTCGACCGCGCGGAGAGAGGCTGACGTTGAATACCGATAATAATCCGTGTAGACCGTTGTTTCCACCGTTTCAAACTCCACTTCCCGCGCGGGCTGTACTTCGTCTGTTTCACCTTCCGCGTCCTGCGCAGGCGGCGCTGTTTCAGCTTCCGCATCCTGCACCTCGACGGGTTGAACCGCGTCCTCGTCCAGCGGCTTCTCTATCTTTTCCCATATACGGGTTTCGGTTCGCGTGAGTATCTGTCCCTTATAAAAATATTTGATTTGGGTTTCTCTGTCGTCAAAAAGGCGTTCTTCCTCAATAAAGCCGTCTTCGTTGTAAGATTCGATGAAGGCGATAGACGACTCGGCGTTTTGTTCGACGACCGCAACCGCGACGACGAAGCTCCTACCTTTTTCATCGCGGAAAATCCACTGTTCCTTGATAGGCTTGCCGTTTTCAAAGAGCGTGCGAAAGTCTATCTTGAGCTGGGGTTTGTAATATGCGGCGAGGATGGGGGGGAGACGGTCGGAGTCGATGATCGCGAGGGCGAGGCAGTTCTTGTGCCGCAACGCGGCTAAACGGGAAGGAGAAGGGGAAACCGCCATGCCTGCGGGGTTGGATATGTACCATACGGTCCAGGCAGGCAGTTTTGTTTGCGGTTCGTCCGCGAAAGTGAGGGAAACGGTGTATAGTGTAATAAGCAAGAAACAGAGGAGCGGGTTTACGGGAACCCCGTTCTGTTGTTTCTTACAGGCTGACGAAGGTTCTTGCATAGGCTTTTGGGTTAAAGGGCGCAATATCGCCGTAATTTTCTCCATTGCACACAAAGACTATCGGCAGTTTGAGCGTAGTGGAGAGGGAGAAAACCGCGCCGCCTTTGGCGCTTGAGTCGGCTTTGGTGAGAATAGCGGCGTTTACCGCAACCGCGCTCTTGAAGATTTCGGCTTGGGACACCGCGTTTCTGCCTGTTGTCGCGTCAAGGGCAAGCCACTTTAAGTATTGAGCGTTGGGCGCTTTTGATTCTACGACTCTGTCTATTTTCTTTAGTTCGTCGATCAAGAGGGACTTCGTGTGCATACGTCCCGCGGTGTCCGCGATGACGACGCCGCCTATTCCTGCGGCGGCTTCTATGGCGTCATAGACGACTGCGGCAGGGTTGCCGCCGTGTTGGTGGGCGACGACACGCACGCCGAGTCTTTCCCCGTGTATCTTGAGCTGGTCGATAGCCGCGGCGCGGAAGGTGTCAGCCGCGGCAAGCACAGGCGTTTTCCCCTGATCCAAGCACATACGCGCGAGTTTCGCCGCGGTTGTGGTCTTGCCCACGCCGTTTACGCCCAGCAAGAGGATTATCGTTCCCGCGTGGAACTCAGGCGTCTGCGGCACGATGAGCGTGTCTTCCAGCATATCCGCCAATCTCCGCTTGACCGCTTCGGGGTCTGTCTCTTTCCTGCACAACGTTTCTAGTTCCTCGGTGATTTTATAGGCTTCCGCGGCTCCAAAGTCGCCTTCAACCAGCAAGTCAGCAAGTTCCTCGAACAGTTCAGCAGAAACAGTCTTCTTGATTCCAAAGAAATTCTTTAGTTTTTCGGTAAATGTCACGTCTTTATAATAGAACAAATCTCTATTTTATTCAACACCCTTCGCACGCACAGCGTGTTTAAATACTTCACACGGGGCGTGATTTGAAAGGGGGACCCGCTTCCACTGTCTTGACGGTTACGCTTGTAAACAAGCGGAACCTACTCGTTGTTAGAATAGTGAGCAAAGCAACGCTTTTAAAACACCCGAAGGGTACGCTTGCAAGCAAGCGGAACCTACTCGGTGTCTGACACCCTACTCCCTGCTAACTATTAACTGCTACCTACTACCTACTAACTGCTACCTATTAAACGCAATCCCGCCGCCGCTTGACTTAAAGAACAAATGGAAGTATTGTTCCATATAAGGAGGGAAATAGCGCATGAAGAAGTTTACGGTGGCTCTGCTTCAATTAACGCCGACAGGCAACCAGAGCGGGAATTTGGAGAAGGGGATAGAAGCCTGTAGATCGGCTAAGGAACGGGGCGCGGATTTAGCCCTTTTCCCAGAGATGTGGAACATTGGGTATCATTTCCCTTCGGAAAACATACGGGAAGGGCTGAGAGACGCGGCGATAGACGCAGACGGCGACTTTATAAAGGCGTTTCAAGCGGAGGCGGCGGCGTTAAACATGGCGATAGGCGTTACTTATTTGGAAAGATGGGTTGATTTGCCAAGAAACGCCTTGACGGTGATAGATCGTTTTGGAAATCGCGTCCTGACTTACGCCAAGGTGCATACTTGCGACTTTGATAATGAGGTATATTTAACGTCGGGGGATGATTTTTATGTCGCTGATTTGCATACTGAAGGCGGGGAGATCAAGATAGGCGCGATGATCTGTTACGACAGGGAATTTCCTGAGAGCGCGCGGGTTTTAATGTTAAAAGGGGCTGAAGTTATCCTCGTGCCAAATGCCTGTCCTATAGAGATAAACAGGGAGAGTCAGTTAAGAGCGCGGGCGTTTGAAAACATGGTAGGCGTGGCGATGGCGAATTACGCAGGCGGCAAGGTTGATTGCAATGGTCATTCTCAGGCTTATGACGGCATGGCTTATGGAGAGATAGTTTCGGGTAACTTTGGGGCAAGGGATATGTTAATCGTGAGAGCGGACGAGGCGGAGGGGATTTATATGGCGGAATTTGATATAGAGACGCTTCGGGCGTACAGGAAAAGAGAGGTATGGGGAAACGCTTACAGGAAGCCGCATACATATTCGCTCTTAACTCACCCTTCAGGTGTTTAAATACTTCACACGGGGTGTTGTACGAAAGGGTGCGCCGCTTCCACTGACTTGACGGCTACGCTTGTAAACAAGCGGAGCCTATTTATTGTTAGAAGAAGGGGCGGAGCGCTTTAAAACACCCGAAGGGTGCGCTTGCAAGCAAGCGGAACCTGCTCGGTGTCTGTTACCTATTACCTGCTAACTGTTACCTATTACCTACTACCTGCTACCTATTACCTGCTACCTCTTTTAAAACACCCGAAGGGTGAAATTTATGCTAAAGAGGTATTGACATAATTCCTTCTTTGATATACAGTTTCTTTACGTTTCTTTTAGCTTTAAGTGCGCGGACTTTGTTTTGAAATCCGCGCACTTTGACTTAAAATCCATGGATTATGACTTAAAATCCACGGATTTTGACCTGAAATCCATGGACTTTGACTTGAAATCCATGGACTTTAGTTTGAAATCCATGGATTATGACTTAAAATCCATGGATTATGGCTTGAAATCCATGGACTTTGACCTGAAATCCATGGACTTTGACTTGAAATCCAAGCCGTATATTTTTAGAAATATACAAACGATTGTATACTGCGGGGACTTCAGGTCTCGTAAGGTAAATCAGGAGGTTAAAAACAATGGCAAAGAGTAACGATTGGTTGCCATCTAGCCGCATATTTATCATAACGATGTGCCGCAACTGGATGGCGTATATGACCGCGGACGTGCGTGCCGCTTTGGGCGTGCCGGCGGAGCAATTCACCGCGCTGACAACCCTCTTTCAGACCGCAGAGGCGCTCTTGCAAAAGACTATGGACGATGCGGAACGGAACCATGTGATCACCGTTGAGTGTCAGGCGGCGTTTGCGGCGTTGAAGGAGAAGATGCGGTTCTTCCGAGACCGGTACTTCAAACTGCCGCCGCTGACCGAAGGGGATTGGGCCGCGCTGGGCTTCCGCCCCAAGGACACGCATCCGACGCCGGTACCGGCGCCTGACGGAGTGCCCGCGGTGTCCCTGAGCTACCCCGGCGGACCCCACGCGCTGACCGCGCACCTTGGGTCCATGGCGGGCACGCAGGAACTCGATCCCACGAGCGACTACGGCTACACGCTCTACATGGGCATCATGCCACCCGGCGGCGCAACGCTGGAACAGGCGGCTTCGGAAAAGCATTATCTAATGAAGGCGCCAGCGGACGGAAAGGGGCTGAGGCATCTTCGGTTCACGCGGCGGCGCAAGGAGAAGCTCCTGTTTGACACGGAGGACGCAGGCATGACGGTATATGTCTGTTGCCGCTACGAAAACCAGAAGGGCGAAGTCGGGCAATGGGGTCCTATAGCATCCGCAGTGATACCCTAACGTTGGATTGAAGGGACAAACGCAACGCGCTTGTCCCTTCGTTTTTCGGCGGACAGACGGCGGGACGGTGATTGGGAGTTGGGGGGTGGCGGAAGACCGCGCAAGCGGTCTGGAGACAGGGGGGTGCACCGCAAGGGCGTCTGTTTGCCATCCTCCGTTATGGAAAACCGCGCCCCCCTCATGAAAGTTAGCAGTTAATAGGTAGCAGTTAATAGGTAGCAGTTAGTAGGTAGCAGTTAGTAGGTAGCAGTTAGCAGGGTGTCAGATAACGCGGAGGTTCCGCTTGCTTGCAAGCGTAACCGTCAAGACGGGGTCAGCGGCGCTCCCTTTCGGATCGCGCCCGTTGTGAAGTATTTAAACACACGAAGTGTGTGGGGAGAATGAGTAATGAAAGAATTGAGATTGGTTCTGTTCTGTATGGCGTTTTTCAGCGTGGGCGCGGCTTTCGGTCAAAACAGAGGAGTCGCCCCTGAAAGCGACTTCAACGTAGTACTCAACGACGCGGGGGACGGGTGCGTAATCACGAAGTATACCGGTACCGGCGGCGCTGTGGTCATTCCATCGGAAATACAGGGTTTCCCTGTCCGGGAGATTGGCAATTCGGCGTTTACGTACTGTATTAGCCTCGTCTCAGTCGCCATACCGCCTAGCGTTACGGTGATTGGTAGTAGTGCGTTTATGGGCTGTCGTAACCTATCATCGGTCGTGATACCTGACCGCGTTACGGTGATTGGCGCGCGAGCGTTTTGGGGTTGTTATAGACTTGTCTCGGTCGCCATACCGCCCAGCGTTACGCAGATTGGCAATTCGGCGTTTACGTACTGTATTAACCTTGCCTCAGTCGTCATACCGAACAGCGTTACGCTGATTGGCGCGTGGGCGTTTGCGAATTGTATTAACCTAGTCTCAGTCGTCATACCGAACAGCGTTACGCTGATTGGCAATTCGGTGTTTGCCTACTGTCGTAGCCTTGGCTCGGTTACTATACCGGACGGCGTTACGCAGATTGGCGAGCGGGCGTTTGCGAATTGCCGTAGTCTAGCTTCGGTCGTCATACCGAACAGCGTTACGCAGATTGGCGGGCGAGCGTTTATGGGTTGTAGTAGCCTTGTAACGGTGGATATTGCGTCTCTTAACCGCAAATGGGGTGAGTACGGTTTCTCTGGTTGTAGCAAAGTTAGCCTTGTGTCTCAGGCGGCGCTCAAGAAGGCGGGCTATACGGGCGGGTTTTAGCACCCAACAACAACCCGTGCGAAGTATTGAAACACCCTTCGGGTGTTTTAAAAGCGTCCTGCCTCCTTCTTCTAACAACGAGTAGGTTCCGCTTGCGTGCAAGCGTAACCGTCAAGTCAGTGGAAGCGGGTCCCCCCTTTCGGACAACAACCCGTGTGAAGTATTTAAACAGCCTTTGGCTGGAAGTATTGAAACAGCCTTCGGCTGGGAGGAAATGATGAATAATCCTGTATTACCGGGTTTCCACGCGGATCCAGCGATCCTGCGCGTAGGAGACGTGTATTATATTGCGAATTCCACTTTTGAGTGGTATCCGGGCGTTGAATTACACCGCTCAAAGGATATGGTGAATTGGGAATTACTCCCATCTCCCCTATCCGAAACGAGATTACTTGATATGAAGGGAAACGGCGCGTCCTGCGGGATTTGGGCGCCCTGCCTGAGCTATGCGGACGGGCTTTTTTACCTCGTGTTTACCAACGTCCGCAGTTGGTGCGACGGTCCGTGGAAAGATGCGCCCAATTACCTGACCACAGCGCCAGCCATAGAGGGACCCTGGTCTTCCCCGATCTTCCTGAATGCGTCTGGCTTTGACGCATCCCTCTTCCACGACGAAGACGGGAGGAAGTGGCTCGTGAATATGGAATGGGACTTCCGACAACCCTCCGAGCCGTCTAAGTTTACGGGCATCCTCCTCCAAGAATACAGCGCCAAAAAGAAGCGGCTCATCGGTAAATCCCGCCGTATTTACCCCGGCACCGCGATACAATTGACCGAAGGTCCTCATCTGTATAAAAAGAACGGCTATTATTACCTTTTAACCGCGGAAGGCGGTACCCAATACAATCACGCCGTAACCCTTGCCCGTTCAAAGAGCATAACGGGTCCCTATGAAACGTATCCTTCAAACCCCCTGCTCACCTCTTACGGAAGCCCTGATCTGTACCTACAGAAAGCAGGACACGCAAGTATCTGCGAAACGCCTGACGGCAGAACCTATATGGCGTACCTGTGCGGACGCCCCCTGCCCAATACCCAATACTGCCCCCTCGGACGAGAGACCGCGATCATAGAACTTGAGTGGAAAGACGGGTGGCTGTATACGAAGTACAACGAAGAAGGGAGAAAAGCCGCGCCTGAGTCCTATGGAAGAACGATCCCGAATTACCCCGCGCCTTCGTTTGATCCGCCCGCGCGCGTTAAGGGAGAACCCGCCCCGTATTCAAAACCCCGCGTTTATACGTTTGACCGCGGTTGTATAGACTTGGATTTCAAAACCCTGCGGACGAAAGCGGAGCCGCAAACGTATTCGCTCACGGCGCGTCCGGGTTTTTTGCGACTGAAAGGCGGCGAATCGCCGGTTTCTACCTTTAACCAGACTCTGCTCGCTCGGCGGCAGATGGACTTTAATTTTGACGCTGAAACGTATATGGAATTTGAAAGCGAGTCTTTCCACGAATTCGCAGGGCTTGTGTACCGCTATGATGAAAGCAACCAGTACCTCCTTACGGTTTCTCACGACGACGCAAAGGGGAGAGTGCTTTTCGTTCAGTCCCTCGTCGCAGGCGAATATTCCCGTACCGACTATACGACTTTGCCGCCCGGCAAAGGTATTTATCTGGGAATTTCAGTACGAGGCGGAAACGCCGCGTTCTATTATTCCCTTGACCGCGAGCATCGCATTACCGTGCGTCCCATGCTTGACGTACGCGTCCTTTCGGACGAATTCTTTCACGAGGGCTTTACAGGCGCGTTTGTGGGTATGTTCTGCGTTGATACGTCATATTACAAAGCCGCCGCGGATTTTCAGTACTTTGAGTATACTCCGTTATAATGGCGTGTCAGACACCGATTACCGCGAAAAATACTTCGGTGTCTGACCCCGCTCTAATACGCCTTGCCTGTACCCGTTGTTTTAAATCCTGAAACAAGCGCGTTCTTACGACACGCCTTCTTGCATAAACCGCACCGAATACACTCAGGAGAATTCTCCGCGGTATACGGGACGATATTCATGAGACATTGTTTGGTACAAAGCCCGCACTTGATGCACTTCTCCCCAAGCGTTTTATACTTATACAACGAAACCTTGTTAAACAACGAACTTGCCGCGCCAATCGCGCACGCATATTTGCAAAACGGGCGGCGAATAATCACCGCGATTAAGCCAAGAACGATATAGAGAAGCGCTCCCGCCTCATACGGTTCAAAGCCTTTAAGGATGCCAAAAACAGCCAAGGAGGGTAATACAAAACTGTAGAGCAAATGGGCGTACTTCAAGAGGCGCAGGGGTTTGTCAAAGGCAAACGTACCAATCTTTACAGGAAACGGTATCTTATAAAGCAAGTCCTGTATGAAACCCAAAGGACACAGTTTGCCGCAAAAAAGCCTGCCGGCGATAAGAAACCATACGAGTACCGCGCAAAGCCCAATGTATTTTAAGATTTCCGCGTCCATTACATCTTCCTCCAATAGTTGACGACCTCATCTTCCTCATCGTTTTCAATGAGTATATCCCCTGCCTTCTCGAATACGCTTTTCAAAACCGCGTCGCGCTCCGCTGACGACATTCCCTCAATCGCGGAACGTTCCTCTTCATCCAATACATCCACGTTTAAGGTAAGTTCTACGGAGTTCTTGTCTTCGGTAAAGAAGAACCGCGAGGCATAGTGCTTCTGGTATTCCAAGAAAGCTGGGGTTTTATCACCGCTTGAGGACTCCAGTCTTAACTCCGCTATTCCGTCAAAGAAATGAAGTTCAAGCCGCGCGTCAGCTTCGGCGAGCGTCCTATCCAAAACGGCATCCTCCGCCCCTCTGTCCGCATTAAACGCGCAGTAATCCCTAAATGAGAAGACGCGCCCGGTAGGTATGTCTTCCACCGATTCAAGGACATACGCGGCGCCTTTAACGCCAGCATTTTCCGTCCTATAGGTTACGCAACTGTTCGCGGCAACGAGTAGTGCAACAGCCGCAAATGTTAGATATTTCATCGTTGTTCTCCTTCTTTGTTTTTCGCAAGGTTAAAGTTAACCGGCGCTTTGACCGTTATCGTGTGCGCGATATAGTTGTTCTTGCCATAGAGCGGCAGGGTGTACTCAATCTCTATGTTAATCGCAAGTGGGCGTGTCAACTTCAGTGCCAACGAGGGACGGAGGCTGAGTACGTGCGCGGATATACCGTCAATCAGCATACTTTCACCATGTCCCTGTGCGACGTTCCAATTAACGGGTAACGCAAAAGCAAGGCTCACCGTACCTATAGTAACCGCGTAATGCGGGCTTGCCTCCAGCGAGAACTCCCACTTGTTATTCGTTTTAGATTGATTTCTAAAGGGAAACAAGTAAACTTCACTGAATACATTGACAAAGAAGTTATCGGCGATGAGTGTATCAAACGAAACATCGCCGCCCACACCCCAGGTATGTGCGCCGAGTGCGTCCTTATCGTCAATGCCGGGGAAGGGAATGACGACGCTGGGTGTAATCCTTACCCTGAAACGCTCGCTTAGTATCGGTGCGTTATGCCCGACAAGTTGAAACCGCCCCTTGAGCGCAAAGTCGCCCAAGCCCTCGTAGATTTCCTCTGCGCTGTTCCCGTCATTGGTAACATCTATGCTCGTGAGGTCTGTGTCGGTAACACCGGGCGACCAGTCAAATGCCGCGGTAAACCACTCGGTGAATCCATAGGAGACACCAATCGTTGCGCCGATAATTGTCGCGGACGGCGCGTTCACTCTTTCGCTGTGATCATTCCAGCTTTCACTGACAAAGCCTGTAGCGGCATCCGCATCCACACGGAGCGTCTTTGCTGGAAGAACTGTCGCGTCTTCCGCATAAGCGACTGCCATTAAAACGACAATCATCACTATAATCAAACTAAGTGTTCTCATGTATTATTATCCTCCTGTTCTCTGACAAGGATAGCCTACGGTATCGTAGACTATCCTTGCAGACAAGTATCGTTAGAAGAAGATCGCCGTCTTTAGGCTTATTGCGTGGTTCACCAAGATGTTTTGCCCAATCAAGGGTATGGCGTAATCCATACTCACCTCCACCGGCGTTTGCGTGTGCGTCATCCGCAGTGTTATCGTGGGGCGCAGGGATAGCGTATATGAGTCCATACCATTCTCAACGCCGTCAACCTTTTGCTCTGGGGCAAGGGTGAAGTTAACCGGCAGTCCAATAGCAAGATTCATCCCATAGGGAATATCAATGTTGAAGTTTGGTTCTACTTCTAGGGTTAAATCCCAACCGTGATTGACTTTCTCCTCGTTTTCAATAGGATAGAAATAGAACTTACCGAAAACATTCAAGAAGAAATAGCGGTTAATATCCGTATCAAAAGACAGACTACCACCGAAGCCCCATGCATTCTTGTCCATCTTGTCGTCTGTGTCAATCAAGGGGAAAGGGAAGATCACACCGGGCGCTATTGTCAGCCTGAAGTAGGATGACTTTATCGGAGCCTTGTTCCCAACGATGTGGAACTGCGTTTCTAGGGAAAAGTCATAGAACCCCTCCCAGACTTCCGCCGGACCGTCTCCGTGAGACCAGATGTTCCACCCACGCCAATCGAAGGCAGTTGAGAACCAATCGGTAATACCGTAGGCAAGCCCAAAGCCGACAAAAAAGACTTCAGTTTTAGGAATGTCCACCTTGTCTCTACCGTCATCCCAAGCCTAACAGAAAAAAGAAACGCCGGGTGTAACATAAAATTCACCGCTTCTTGCTGAAAGAGCTTTTGCGTCTTCCGCAAAGGTGTTGGCTATCACCATAACAACCAATACCGGAAACAGAATAAACCGTTTCATATCAACCTCCAAAAAAATAATTATGGTTTGAATATACAAGGGAAAGATAAACTAACAATAAACAAATATTAAAATGTTTATAAAATCGCAAACCACACGGTTTATTGGATGTGGGGACAGCCGATTATAATAGCAGGAGGCTCTATGACTATCAAACGCCGCATATTCATTTCAAATATACTCATGATCTGTATTCCTTTTGCGTTGTGCGTCCTCTTCTCTGTCGGTGTCCGATTTATAATGATGAAAGTCTACCGTAACGTGAGTAGTCAGTTGGATGACAACGAAATCTTCTATGAAGCGCGGCACGAATTGCAACGTATCGGTAGACGTTTTTCTGAAGACACTGTCGTGGCAAATGCCAATGATTTGAAGGTAATCGCAGAGGGTTTACAACAACAGTTCTTGAGATACAACATCTATTTTGCGGTATACAATGGCGGTAGATGGGTGCTCGCTCCGCCAAGAGAAACCAAGGCGCTGTTTGAAGCGGCTTTATCAGAGGCGGGAAACCATACTGTATCGTTTGATACAACTGCGGTATATGTACAATCCATAGACGATTCTAAGATAATGGCGGTTAGTTATGACTATCATCTTCTTAACGATATTAGCGTTACCTCTGAAGTAGCCGCGGGGATACTGTCCTTCTGGATTTTGATCATTCTTGTGTATACAACCAACTTCTTTCTCACGCGGAGCATGATAAAAAACATTGCTGTCCCTCTTGATACACTCTCTTTTGGGGTTAAGCAGATTCAGAACAACAACCTGAGCTTCCGCCTTGAGTACAAGAACAACGACGAGTTCCTACCTATCTGCGGCGCTTTTAATGAGATGGCTAAGCGGCTTGAGGCAATGGCGGCGGAGCATGATAAATACGAGGAGAACCGTCGTGAACTACTGGCTGGCGTCTCCCACGACCTTAGAACCCCGCTCACGTCCATAAAGGCGTATCTTGAAGGTATTGAGAAAGAGATTGCGTCAACGAAGGAAAAGCGTGAGAAGTATCTTACAACGATTAGGAATAAAACTAACGATATGGAACACATCATTGATCAGTTGTTTTTGTTCTCAAAACTAGATATAAACGACTTTCCCCTTGTCATAAAGAATCTTGACATGGGGCTGTTTATACGTGATGCGGTATCTGAACTTTTTGACGGTTACTTTAAGCGGGGAATTAGCATAAGCCTAACTGAAATTATGCAAAACACCTTTGTGAATATTGATCCCGTGTTGTTTTGCAACGTCATTACCAATATTCTTGAAAACAGCGTATCCTATAAGAATACGGATCAAGGGCATATTGCAATCAGCGTGATCAAAGTGAACGAGCAGGTTGAAATACGTCTGGCTGACAATGGTCCGGGCGTTCCAAAGGAATCGCTGGAGAAACTATTTGACGTGTTTTATCGCGCCGACCCGTCAAGGAACACCAAAGGCAATGGGCTGGGGCTTGCCATTTCACAAAAGATAGTAAACCGTATGGGCGGTTCTATAAAGGCGGAACTACCTATGCGTGGTCTTGCAATCGTTATTTATTTACCGCTTGTACAAGGAGAACAGTATGAAGGTTTTAATTATTGAGGATGACGTTGACATTGCTGAAATTGAGCGTGATTTTCTTGAGATGGACGGCTTTGAAGTCGTGCATGAGACGGACGGCAAGAAAGGGATGGCGCTTGCCCTTTCAAGTGGTTTTGATCTCATCTTGCTAGATATTATGTTGCGGGGTATAAATGGGTATGAGATATGCAGGGCGATAAGGGATAAGATAGACATTCCTATTCTGATGGTGAGCGCGCGTATTGAAGATTTTGACAAGGTGCGTGGGCTTGGTCTTGGGGCGGACGACTATATTGCGAAGCCTTTCTCACCAGCAGAGTTAGTTGCCCGTGTAAAGACACACATCAGCAGGTACAAGCGATTGAAGGGTGCGGATACAGGGGGGCGGGTGGAAGCCTCTGAGATTGATTTGGGTCGTTTGCGAATAGTTCCTGCCACGCGCCGCGTCTATGTTGAGAATAGCGAGATAAACCTGACCAACAAGGAGTATGAACTACTTTTGTTCTTTGCGTCCAATCCAGAGATTGTTTTGAGTAAGGAACGTTTATATGATAAAATCTGGGGAGAAGATATGTACGGCGTTCTTGAAACGGTTGCGGTACACATTAACCGTTTGCGTGAAAAGATCGAAAGCAATCCTGCCAACCCCCACCACATACAGACTGTATGGGGAGCGGGATACCGATTCATAGTATAATTAGAAAAAGTCTATTCAATTCTCTAGGAGGGGGCGCTATTTCCAAAACAAAGATGGCACACAATCACCTTTGAGACGCGCCCCCCTGTCTCCAGACCGCCTTCGGCGGTCTTCCGCCACCCCCCACCAAACTAGTCGGGATTTCTCCCCACACAATGCCTATGTGCCTACCCACACATGACTAGATGTGTGTCTATACACATAACTAGTGTGCGTGAGACACACTCTCTAGAGTGTGTGAGGCACACGCTAGAGAGTGTTAGGGACACACTCACTAGCGTGTGAGTGACCCACACTAGTAGAGTGTGTGAGACGCACGCTACTAGTGTGTGAGTGGCACACTCTACTAGCGTGTGCCTTGACTGCTTTAGTGTCAGACATCAACACGTGTAACGTGTATGTCTGACACCAACGTAAGGCTTTACCTGTTGACACGGTGGTAGTTCTGCCTATCAATTTGTAGAGTATCGCTATTGACCTTCTTATAAGACATACGGATGCGGTGGCTTTTACCGTCAACATTCATTACCATATTGATTACACCTTTTGACATACTGTATGTGCCGCCGACACTCGTTGACATTGCCTCTCCACGCTTACGCGACTCGGATTCAATAGCTTTACGCGCTTCCTCACCATCTTCCGACATGGAGAACGTCCCATCTACGTTGAACTGAAACGTCAAGCCCTCTTTCTCATGCCTCCAAGTACCTATAAGATCAGCCAACAAACCATTGCCTTCTTGGGCAAAAGCCAAAATAGGCATCCAAGCAACAGATACCACACAAAACACCAATAAACTACTAATCTTTTTCATATCTTTTCTCCTAATGCCGCATTAAATTTCTAATATCAAGTAGACTCCACTTGCTTACAAGCGTAGCAATCTTGTCAGGATCAGCGGCATACCATTTCTACTAATACCCATTAAGAAGTTATAAAACAGACTTCGCCTGCCTTTCTCCTAATACCGCACCAAATCTCTAACATCAAGTAGGCTCCGCTTGCTATGCAAGCGTAGCCGTCAAGACGGGGTCAGCAGCGCACCCTTTCTAACAATAACCATTTGGAAGTATTTAAACAGACTGTGTCTGCCTTTCGTCAATAACCATTGTAAAGTATTTAAACACCTTTAGGGTGCAGTCCTACGTCTTTGTCCTAGATACATACCTACACCAACAAGGGCAGTAATAAGTACCATAAACATAGCGATCATAAACCAATACGGAACCACCGTACCAAAAACATTGTATACCTTGTAAGTAACAAACACCTCGCCAGTCAACGTGATAGCCCCCATGCTGAAGTCAATGATCGGCTGAATCATCCGACTAATAGTCGTGCCAAGAGCAGATAGAGCAATATTGAGAAATAGCACAATAAGACTCACGCCAAAAGCAACAAGCAGGTTAGCGGTTCGTGAAGAAACAAAGGCAACGATCGAGGCATATACAACACCCGACACCAACAGCCACGTAATAGAAACAAGTGTAAACTGCCAATTAGTAAACCCAAAAGGCGCACGAACATAACTAGGTATAGAGCGCAACGCCGCTCTTCCACCCTCAAAAGTGCCGACCGAGAGGAAACCGAAGACAAACGTAGCGGTCAGATAGGCGGCAATTATACAGACAGCAGTTACAACAACAGCCACTATCTTTGCTGTTACAATCTTCTCACGTCCATTACGCGAACTAAGGATGAGGTTATCCATACCCGTACTTGCCTCGACAGAAAACACAGGCGCAATGATAAACGCAAGCGGGACAAATAGCAGGAACAACATAACGAAATCGCCCCAATTCTTAAAAAGGTTATCCCATAACACCGTATTGGCAAAGTGCGGCTCACCAAGTTGCTGTTCAATGCGTAACTGATTTTGAGTCTTCCAGTATTCAAACGAGTCATTTTCCCCCGCTTGTCCGAGGGAAGCGAGCTTCTTGCTTAATACATTGATGCCATAGGGTTCTCCTAGACTATCCATCGGCGATCCGTTGTAATATTCGTCAACATGATTAGCAAAATGCGCGTAATCCACGTTGAATTTGGCAATCGGATCGCTTGAAGTGCCGTAGTAGATCGCTTCTTCATTATCGCCGTATCGTTCTTTTAAGCCTTCGTAAACTATACGCGCTTCCTCTGCCTTTTGCTGGTTTATTGGTCCAACAAGTGGAGCGGCTAACTTAGCGTAGATTTGGTAATTTGCCTTATCGCCTACTAGAAAGTAGGTTGTACCAAATCCAATTGCCCCGTAGATGACAATTAGAAAGAACAGCATGATGATATTTCTTCTGTTAAAAAATAATTTCCGTAGTTCAAATTGAAACAATGACATAAAATTCTTTCTCCTTTAATTATAGTCCGCTGATAGGTCGGACTGTCTGGGTGATACTTTTCCCTCACCTTTATGTTTGTTGGAAAGGTAGTTGAAAATGTACAGATAGGCGTCTTCTAAATTGGGCGGCACCTGAACGGCATCGTTGTTTGGTTTCTGTTCATCAATTACTCGTACTTCCATAGTGTTGCCTTTCGGGACAACGTTGCTGATGACCGCGTTATGTTGATATACGATCAGCTCGCTCACCGGTATTTGGAAAGTCCATACACAGTTTTCAATGAGGCGGATGTATTCTGTCCCTGTCTGTGGTTTCTTAATGAAGCCGTACTCCATCATCATAATTTCTTTGGCGATGCTGTCTACGTCTGAAACGATGTGGGTTGAAAGAAGCACGATTCGGTCTTTCGAGAAAGCGGATATTATGTTTCTAAACTTTATTCGCTCTTGTGGGTCGAGTCCTGCTGTGGGTTCGTCTAGGATGAGGATTTGTGGATCGTTTAGTAATGCTTGGGCGATTCCTAGTCGTCGTTTCATGCCGCCTGAATAATGTATACAGCGGCGGCGTAGGTCACCGGTGAGTCCTACTGAATTAGTTAAATCAATAATTCTCATCTTTGATTCGTCTGTCGGGATGCCTTTTAACGCGGCGACGTATTGTAAGTAATCCCACCCTGAGAAGTCAGGATAAAAGTTCATGTCTTGTGGTAGATACCCGATCTTCGCTCGGTAGTCATCGCCGCAGGTGTTCTTGTCCTGTCCGTTGATAAATACTTGTCCTTTTGATGGTTGTAATATGTCAGCCAAGATACGTATCATGGTTGTCTTACCTGCCCCGTTTGGGCCAAGTAACCCGTAAACACCGTTCTCCATCTTAACGGTAATGCCTTTTAGTACCTCTTTGTCTCTGAAACTCTTGTAGATACTTTCCATGTGTAATTGCATAGTGGAACCTCCTATAGTCCAACAACAATAAAACAAGAGTAATACAGAAAGATAAACTCAAGATAAACCCAATATAAACAATTTCTTAACAGCCGAAGGCTGTTTAAATACTTCTTAATGGTTGTTGTATGAAAGGTGGTGCCGCTGTCCCCGACAGGACGGCTACGCTTGCAGGCAAGCGGAGCCTACTCGGTGTTAGAAGCAGGCTGAGCGTGTTAGACAGCTTCCCAAGGTGTCAGACATTAAAGGATGCGCCCTTTAAAACATCCGAAGGGTGTTGACAAACTAATAAGTATGAAGTATAAAAATCTAGGAGGAATAACTTCATGGGAGTATTCAAATTTATAAGGCGTTTTAAGGACATGGGCATAACAGGCTCGTTTTCC
>JAISCD010000115.1 GCA_031265825.1 Treponema sp.
AATGGTTCCGTTAATCGCGTTGTAGATGGCGCGAGTTGTTCCCATTCCGAAGGTTCAAGCACGTCTTTGTCAATTTCCATGTAAATCTGCGGCTCAAATTCCGGTTCAGGGGATAAGGCGTTTTGTGAGTTGAGGTATGCGAGATTTACGCCCGGCGTGGCAAGGTCCGTTACGCCGACGCGAACAAACGTTGTCGGATTACGGGTGAGACTGTCCCAAGCGCGTTGAGAATCGATGTAATGACTCAAAGAGCGGTCTTTGTAAGACGGGTCTCCGGTGCGCTCCGCGAGCGCCTCCATCACGACGCCCATGTTGTTTTGGGCAACCATAAGCCGCTCCGCAAGCGCGTAATGGTCGGGACGCGACTGGGGAGCGAGTTCTGGAAACCGAGCTTTGTCCTCATTCAAAGTCCTCAGTAACCTGTCATAATAACCCTCTGCCGCAAAGTAATCGCCCCGTAGGAAGGAAATATTACCCAGCGTATTGAGAATACGCCTATTAAGCGGCAACTCCGCGACCGCGTCCACGAATTTTTCTTGGGCTGACGCCCATTCCTTCTGATGATAGAAAGCCGTACCCATGCGGTAGAGCATCTCCGGCGGCTCCCATCCGCCCCGCTCCGCCCGTCTATAGTATTCGAGCGCCATATCCCAATCGTTCTCTTTGGTAAAGTAATTGAGATCCCCCATGCCCGCATAGAGACTTGCCAAATCCGGAGAGGGATTGAAGAGCTTTCGGGAAAGCCCGTCTTCATAGAGACGGATGCCTTTCTGCAAATGCTCTTCGGACGCGAAGAATTCCTTGTTTTTAATGAGAACTTGCGCGAACCGATGTTCCGCGTCGACGCGCTTCTTAAGCCGCCTCGACGTCTCAGTAGCGGAATCGAAAAGCGGTAAAGCCCGCTCAAGCGCGCTTCTTTCCTCTCTCGTATTATCAAAGTAATGATAATAGCGGGAAAGGTTGTAATAGGCTTCTGGAATAGCAGGACCTTCTTCGACGGCTTTGAGCAACAGGTCGCGCACGCCTGTAATAGAGCTTATGTATTCGTCAGGAACGCCTTCGGTTTCCGAGAATTGCTTGTCAAAGAGATAACCTGCTAGTTCCGTCAGCGTTTCAGGCGAAATATTCCGTTTTCTCCCCGCCGCAGTATCTGTAAAATAGTCTTTTAATGGAAGGGTCTCTTTGAGATTATCCGTTCTGATGAAATATTTCAGCATACGTTCAAGCGCTTGCGGAGACTGCCCATAAGACTCTATATACTGGGCATAAGCTTCACGTGCTGTCTCATACTTAGACGGATCGACATCCCCCCACAGAAGGGCGTTGTCGCCTATTGCGAGTAAAGCCTCCTTATCCTTCACGTTGAAATCAAGAATGTACTTTCTGAGAATACTATCCGCCTTTTCGTAATTTTGAAGTATATTCGTCTCAAGGGATGCGTAATCTAACGCGCCCTGTTTCTCCTTCGGATAGTATTTAAGGAGATCGTCGTATTTCTTTTCCGCGTGGATGTACTGGCGTTTTGCGATGAAAGCTTCCGCATACCGAGGGAACCATTTCTTGATCGGGTGCAGTTTAAAGGCTTGGTTAAATTTGGCGTTTGCGTCCTCATATTGCCCTTCGCCGATGCGCTTGTAACCAGCTTCGTAGATAGACTCCGCATAGAGAGGCGTCCAAACGAAACGATAGCCGAGGTAAAGAAGAGAGGCGATAACCGCGCCGATAAACAGGGTCCATCCGAAGATAGGCAGGAACTTATGGATGAAAAGATACGAGAAGCTTGATTTTTCCGCTTCAAGCTCCTCTCCACTCTTCTTTTCAAAGCCCTTGGGAATATTGATGATGCGCCCTTGTATTTTTCCGGCAAGCTCCGCGACCTCCTGAATAGGTGCTTCTTTTACCAAAAGCTTTATGAACCGCGACATGAGGTCCGGCGCAACCGCTTGCTCGGCTATAATCTCTTCGCAGGCAATACGCAGATTCAGCGGGAAACTAACGAGCGAGTTTTTTAGATGCTCGTACTCTTGCTCGGTTAGATTGATTTCTTCTATGTCGTCAGAAGCCGTGAATTCCTGCTTTTCCCCGGCGCCCTTGCCCCGTTTGGCAGACGAAACATCGTCAACGTCGAGACCAGGAATAAATAAGTCACCTAAACCCGCGTCCAGCAGAGGCGGCGGTTCGTCCCCTTCTATCGCACCCACATCAAACGGGGTGTCCACTCGCTCTTCATCGACGTTGGACGAGGGCGATTCCTCATCCATAAAAGGGGTATCGCTTGCCGCCCTGTCAAAGTCAGGCGAATCGTCTGGGGTATTGGGTATGTCCCCCCTCTGAGTGGGATCGTCAAAGTCAGGCAGATCATCAAGCGAGAGATCGTCTGGAGTCTCCACGTCGTCTATATTAGGTATGTCTTCACCCTGAGTGGAACCACCGAAGTCAGGCAGATCATCAAGCGACAGATCGTCTGAAGGCTCCACATCGTCTATACTAGGTATATCTTCATTCTGAGCGGAATCGCCGAAGTCAGGCAGATCGTCAAGCGACAGATCGTCTGAAGGCTCCACATCGTCTATATTAGGTATGTCTTCATTCTGGGCGGAATCGCCGAAGTCAGGCAGATCATCAAGCGTAAGATCGCCTGGGGATTCAATATTGTTATTAGGTATGTCTTCTCTTTGAGCGGAATCGCCGAAGTCAGGCAGATCGTCAAGCGCAGGATCACCTGAAGGCTCCACATCGTTATTAGGTATGTCTTCTCTTTGAGCGGGATTATCGAAGTCAGGCAGATCATCAAAGAGTTCCATATCATCTGAAGAATCTTCAAAAAGACTATTTATATCAAAACTAGGAATGTTATCAATATCCTGTTGCGTTATCTCATGTTCGGCGTCAGCACCGACAGCATCCGGCAAAGGCAAATCCTCAAAAGCTAATCCTTGGGAAGCCAAACTTCTTGCTTCATCGCCAATATCGCGGAATAAGTTTCTAAATTTTTCAAGGTTATTTAATGACGGCACTATTTCCTCTTGACTATAATGCTATATTTTCCGATAATTGTAAAGAACCTATGAAAGCATTTATTTCTACAGTGTTTCTTGTGTTTATTATCGGCACAATTGGGGCGCTGAATACAGAATCTTATCAGTTTATTAACCATTTAGTCAATCTTACTTCCGCTGGAGCGCCTGAAGTATTTGAAGATGGGGTTCTCTGGACTACGCCTGCTCTTTACAAAAGAGTAGGTATCGCCTTTGCCCACGAGGGCTTTGCCAAAGTGTATTGGTTTAAGAAACTCATAACGCCGGACGACAGTCTCAATCCGCAAGAGCGGGAAATCAAAGGCTCCGGCATCCTCTTTTTTACATACACGGTACCGAAAGGGCTTACTTCTTTGGAATATCGGCTTATCATCGACGGTCTCTGGACCTCAGATCCGTCCAATCCGAATAAGCGGGTAACCGAAGCAGGAATAATCGTATCCATCGCCCCACTACCAACGATCAAAGACGAACTTGTTACCATGCAGGAGTCTTCTAACGGCATCGCGTTTTCTTATAAGGGACAGGCTGGTCAATCAGTATACGTGGCTGGTAGTTTCAATAACTGGGACCCCTTTATGTACGAACTAAAAGAAAACTCCCCAGGCAGTTACGGCCTCACGCTTTACCTGCCTAAGGGAGTCTATTACTACATATTTTTCGTTCAAGGAAAACGTGTGATCGACTACAACAACCTTCCTCAATTATATCGAGACGGTCTCAGCGTCAATCAACTAGAAGTAAAGTAGCTATTCCATGGACTTGATGTGAGTCGCGAGGCGGCGGTCTTCCGTCTTGATGTGAGTGACGATGACCTCGCCGATGTCATGTCTTGCCCTCGTTATCAGCTCGTCGTTTATACCCTTCATGATGAATTCGTGCATAAGCTTCCGCACGGTCTCTTTGTAAGTCTCGTGGAATTTCTTATGTTTCTCATAATCCGGGTACTTGTACTTCACCTGTAGTTGTTCCTCATCGCTGAAGTGTTTGATGGTATAAGAATTCAAAAAATTCAAGATTTTCTGAAACTCATCTCCGTCGATTTTTCTGGCGCATGCGTCAAAAAAAGCATTGATAGCCTTGACAAGCTCCTTATGCTCCGAGTCGATGAGAGCATTGCCGGTCAGTAGGCTGTCATTCCATTGAAATGTAGTCATTATTCTTCTCCTGTATAAACAAGCTGTGGTTATTATAGCAACTTCTTCTTCGTTTGTCAAACGATCATGAGTTTTTTATAGGAAAATGACAAAAAAAGCCGCCCTGTTTCCACGCAGGACGGTCTTCTCTCATCCCTATTTAACAACATTCCGTACTTTGTCGCCATGGGCGCCGACAACCTCCTGGGTCTTGGGGTGGATCATCAAATCCAATCCTTCCAGAGGATACGCGCCCATAAGCACGTCTTCTTCTCCGGAGAGAACCACCGCTTCGCAAGTAGTCTTGCGGTCTTTCCAATAAATCCTTACAGGTTCCGTTGTCCCACTGGGAATCTTTACCCCGCCGGCAAGGGTAGTTTCAGCGGGATCCTCTATCAGCAGTCCCAGCTTTGCGCGGGTCTTCTCATTGATGACCAAGGTCCACGCGCCGGTATCCACTACCGCGTCAATCGTGAGCTGGCGAACCTCGGACTTCGGGATAAACCCACTCTGTGCGTTAGCCGCGTCCCTAAGGTTTACCAAGGTGATTTCTGTTCGTACTTCTCCCATATCGTTCTCCTTAATAAAAAATGATGTATGAATACTACAACGCTCGGTGGATAGTGTCTAGTATCCAATATTGCCGCTGATACCATGTAAATCCACGTTTTTTCTTTTTTACTCTTGCTTTTTTTACAGTTGTTATATATCATAAAATTGATGGTGCAAGACGGCGCTAATCAATATAAAGGGTTATTATAAAAATATGCTATACCAAACAAAAAAGACTACTATTAATCATTCGCGGCGCGGGCACGTGAATGTGAACAGCTTCATGTGCCCCCCCCCCCACTGTCTATTCTATTAGGAATAGAATCGCAGAATCGGTATGCTTATCCACAATCACCTAGTACGCCGCCATTCTTTCGAGTAGCGTCAAATCAACAGCGAAAAGGAGCTGTGTATGAGGGATTTTATGGAATGGAGTGAGAATCTTATCAACATTTCCACAACTCACAAATTGAGGTGGAAAATATCGGAAGACAAACTCAAGGAGTTGCAAACCTTGTATAACGAGGTAAAGGCTCTGAATGAACTGTGCCGAAGCGCGTCCCGCACCCAACAGGATATGCAAGCGAGGAATGAAAAGAAAGAACTGCTCATTCGCCTTGAGGAGACCTTTGTCTTATCAAATAAGAACATTGTCCTTACGGACAACGGCAATCAACAGGAAAAAAGATGAGTATGAAACCTGCCAAAGACAAGATGAGACCGTCTTGCGTGGTTTTGTGACGATATTTTATGGAGCGATAAATAGTCATTAGAGGGTAACAGTATGATATTTAAAGAAGAGCGGTGGGATGATTTTGTAGAATACAAGCTGAAACCATTTTTCACAAATGGGTGGAATTGGGTGACGCTGGGGGGATTAGCATTTGGTATAAGTATGGGCGTTCTTGGCGGCGTTATGGTGGTGCGTGAAGTCGTAGGCGGCTCTGCCGTGCTTGCCTTTGGCATTACGGCTGGTCTGGGGATAGCAATTGTAGGCATTCTTTTTTCTAATTTTTCCCCTTGATCTTTTTTCGCTTATTATATATTATATAAACAAAGGTTGAGGCTTGGCTAATCGTTTCTGTACCGTGTATGTGAAGATGCGCGGTGCGGCGTCCATGCTTCTTTCTAAGAAATGTGGTTCTGACAACTAGGATTTAAAGTATAACAACTAGGATTTAAACCTTAACAACTGGGATTTAAACCTTAACAACTGGGATTTAAACCCTAACAACAAGGATTTAAACCCTAACAACAAGGATTTAAACCTTAACAACAAGGATTTAAACTTCAACAACTGGGATTTAAACTTCAACAACTGGGATTTAAACTTCAACAACTAGAATCTAAAGCTTAACGACTAGAATCTAAAGTATAAAGACACACATAAGGAGGTATAAGATATGCCGGATTATCTTCCTTTCGGGGATGAGAAGTTTCTAAAATGGGTGGAAATACTCTATGCGTATGTGCTTGCCCACTTCGCGGGGTGGAATATTCCAAGTCCCCAGAGTAGACTTGAGGCGTTGTTGACGGCTTATCGGACTGCTTTGCAAGCCGCGCAGAACCCCAATCGGGGCAAGGTGGACGTGCAGACGAAGAACGAGGCGAAAGCCGCCCTCAAGAAGGAAATCAGGATTTACGTCGGCGCGTATCTTACCCGTAATCCAGCAGTAACAGACGCGGACAGGGTGGCGATGGAACTGCCCATTCGCAAGTCGACTCACACGCTGGTAAGTGTGCCGACCACCGCGCCCCAACTGTTTATCGACACCCGAACTCGGCGGAGGCTCATCATCACCTACCGCGACGAGGCGAGCGACAAGCGGGGCAAACCCTACGGCGTTCACGGGGTCGAGGTCAAATGGGCGATTCTCGATCAGTCCCCGACAGACATCGCGGAACTGGTCCATTCCTCATTTGATACCAAGCCTCCACTTATCATCGAGTTCGAGGAACATCTGCGGGGGAAGAAAGTCTTTCTCTGCGGACGTTGGGAAATCGAACGCGAAGGTGAAAAAGGCCCGTTTGGCGCAATTGAAGAAGCCATTATCCCGTAATCCCAAACTCCTGCGGGGGCGTCTTCAAAAACTATTTTCTTTCATGTTAATTAAAAAAGTACTTAATCCCTCCACGCCTGCCGGAGGGATTTTTTTTGGTAAATCGGGGTCAGACACCGGCGGCTTCGCGGGCGTTGTGGTGTCGGACACTTCTGACCTATTATGACAGGGACAGCGGCGTTTCAAACAAAAACCGTTAAGAAGTCGTTAAATAGGCTATGCCTGCCGATAATAAAGATATGAAATTTCTTTCTAAAATATCCTTAATAGTATTGCTTTTGCGCGGGGCGGAAATATACGCCCTTGATGCTTCCATCAGAAACATAGAGGACGATTCGACTTTGCGTGCGGCTCTGAAAAACGAATGGTTTCTCGAAGCCCCGTCTAAAGTGCTTGGTCAGAAGAAAATTTCCCACGTGCTCTACGGCGGAACCAAGGTTGAAGTGCGGACTGAAGTAGGTAATACCGAATTCGGGATCGTGCTTGCCCGCGAGCGTAACGGCGTTTACCCCGGTTGGGCGCAAGGCTCTTGGGTGCTGACGCGGCACAAAGATACAGGGCAGGCAGTCAGAATAAGAGTCTTTATCAGAAGCGACCCAAACGTCTATGTACAGTTCCGACCCTTGAACGCGGATAAATCACTTTTGGACGTGGTAGTCTACGACGCATACATCATGCGATCCACCCCGCTACCCTTCTCTTTCGACCGACTCATGACCGAGCCGATTGAAGAAGTTTTCAAATCTCTGGGCGACAAATTCCCCAGCAAGTACTTTGAGCCAGAACTCGCCTTTTACCATGACAGCAGTGATTTTGTAGAAAGCGTCCGCGCGTACCTTCCCGAATTGGCGTTTCAAGACGACGGCGCTATTGATCAGAACGGGGAGTACGTCTTCATCGAAACACTGGAAAAGCAGACCGGTGAGAAAGGACTCAACTGTTCAGGCTTCGCTAAATGGGTAGTTGACGGGATTTTGAAGCCTGTTACAGGACAAAGACTCGATATTGACATTCTAAAAAAGAAATTCGGCGACAGAGGAACAAGCTTCTCCACGCTTTACGACGACTTGCGTGATCCATACTTCGGGCTTGACTGGACGCGAAACCTCGCGTCTATCGCAAATAAGACCCTGCTGTCGGAAAATTTCAGCAAACAAGAAGAATTTGAAGTAAAGCATTGGACTTTCCAATTCGTTACCGAGCGCGTGAACAATACACGAAACACGGAATCTTATCCGGGGTTTTTGTCTGACGCGGGATTTGCCTTTGAGGGACTGCACGCCTTGATGTATACGCTTGCAATCACAGAACCGGGGCGTATCTACCTAGCGGCCGTGAACCGCGAGATGGGCAACCCACCGCTCCGTCAGTATTTTCATGTGGCGGTTCTTGTGCCGTATTTCAACGAAGTAGGCAATTTCACGATAACAGTCTTTGAAAGCGCCGCGGAAACTTCATTCACTGCATTCAAAACTCGTTATCCAAAGGGTTGTTTCGTGAGCCTAGTCCGCATTCCGCTTAACGGCAGATTCGAGCCGTGAGTATCACTGGTACATTATCAGGTAAGGGCGGGGTTCAAGCGCGTAAACCTCTTTGGGGGAAAGAAGAGGTTTATCGAAACCCGCGCCCGGTATGTTGAAATTGTAAAAAAGTTTGAATGACTTCAGCGGCAAGTTAAGCGTTGGTTTCTGGGGCGTTTCCCTGTTATAATCGTCAAAGGCATTTGCCTTGTAAGAGCCTCTTTTTTGGCTGGGGTTGCCAAATCCGTCCGCACAATGTATCACCCGCACCTTGCTGAAATTTCCTCTGATAGAACCGCGCTCCGTTATCATCCAAGGCTTGAATTGATGAATCACAAGCATACGCTCTCCGGGCAAGTCGTTTTCTTTCATGTAATCCTCCATTATCTGTTGCACGCGATTGATTTCACTTGCGCTCACCTGCCCGATTTCCTTCATGGGCTTGGTTGTCCGCCATTCAGGGTCCAGAGCAAGGTGCACATTAGGGTATTTCAGATAGGGGAGCATTCTCCTTATAGCCGTAGATGGATCGTATTTGCCGATTTGATGGTCAATAAACACGAGCATATTATGTTCTTGCGCGTAAGTTATGTATTTCAGGAGCGTTTCTTCGTTTATGATACCTATCTCACCTTCGGGCCATACGGTTCCATAGATGATGTAGAATGCGGTGATGACGTTCCGCCCGCCGACAGCTTTGTATTCCGCCGCGAGTTTTGTGAGCTGTTTATCCAATTCTTCCATTGAATACCGTCCCAAGATGCCCATATTCTTTGAATTTGGATGCCCGTAATACGCGAGAATATCGTTATTGAGGAAAAGCGATAGCTGATCCGTAGTGACGAGCGCGGACGCCTGCGCTTCCTCTTGCGTCATTACCGAATAGGGCGCCGTATTCTTCTTGAGCCGCTCTGCGGCAAGCTCGCTCATGTAATAAATATGCGGGAAAAGCTGTCTCTGTTCGTCAATACTTTCAGAGAAAGTCGGCAAAGCGATAAAACAGCAAAGTAGAAGCAGGGAAGGGATAAATTTCCCCTTCGCTAATTTAAAAAAAGTCAGCATCCTTTTCCAATTCCTCTGTAATCTCGTTAAGGCGTTTCGAGAGGGTTTCGATAGTTCGTTCAAGCCTTTCCTTTTCATGGACGAGCCGTTCATGCGGGTCTGTTTCCGCTGTTTTCTTAAATCCCATCTTGACCGTATCTGGGCTTTTCCCCTCAAGCAAGGCTTGTTCCGCAGACGCTCGCTGTTCGTCGTCCTTAACGCCAGCCAAGTACCGCATATTGTCAGGGCCCACAGCCGTATTAAGGTTGTATTGGAACGTCTTCATAGCCGTAGTTGCGGCAGGACGGGGTATCCGTAATATCCGGTCGATGTAATCCTCGAAACGCCCGCCTATCTTAACACATAAATCGCGGGCTTGCAGAAGTTTCTCCCCGAAATTCTTCACCATTTCGCCGTTTTCCGCGAGGTACTTGATACGAATGATTTCTGTAAGCGCATTAAGTTCAGGAGACGCGGCGAATACGTTGTGGTAAACGCCTTTTTCCTCAGCTTTTTCGAGGAGACGGTGAAACACAGCCCAAAACTCCGAAGTGTGGGCGCGCGCTGGCAATTTTCCGTTCCGCGAGCAAGCGTGGACGTGGTGCGCGTATTCGTGAATCGCCGTGTACAACAGCAAGTTGCCATCCGCGAAGTTGCGGTTGTGAATAAGGATTTCACGAGACTCCGATTTGTAAAGCCCATTGACCTTCTTACTATTCTTGCCAGAGAACACGACGGTAAACTCTAGCGGGCTATCCTCTATTGAAATAAGTATTTCTTTTACCTGATCAGCGTTCATTTTTTCCTCCTCGCCTATTCTAATTTCCCCATTTTCTCCATTGCCAAGACGACCGCGGCTATACAAGCGGTTTCGGTACGTAAAGCGCGGTTTCCCATTGAGAGGCGCAGGAAGCCTGCTTCTTCCAATTTATCCCGCTCGCGATCTGACCAGCCTCGTTCTGACCCTACAGCAATGACGACCGGACGCCCCATCATGTTCAACAAGCCAAAGGAACCTTCGGGACGGACATTATCCGCGACTACCAAGATAGGACTGATTCTGAGATTGCGATCCCTGCCTGACGCGGAAACAAACGTGTCTCGCGCCCTGTCCCAAGGGCGTTCCTCAAGCCAATCGTCCAGAGTCGTGTATGCGGAAAGAAGGGGCAGGCGTGTATCCCGCGCCTGAGCCGCGCCTTCGATCAGCGCCGCGCGCGCTCCGCCGTCTATAAGTAGTTTCGTGTCGCGGTAGCTTTTCTCACCCATATCCGTACCCACAAGGTCTATGGCTTCAACGCCGAAGTTCGACAGATCGCGTAGTAACCGCCGCAGTTGGATAGGACGCGGAAAGCCCACGCTCACGCAGATAGGCAGACGTAACGGTGGGCTCTCTTTGACGTCTAAGGAAAACACGATACCATCGAGGCGTACCGCTTCGATGAGTCCGTTGCCCAAATTGCCGCCTAAAACGCCCGCGTCAAACGAATCGCCTATATTTTTATGTAAAACTTTAAGAAGATGCACCGCTCTTTCGTCTCGCTTGGACAGAGGTTTGCCGATTTCAGTGGGGTCAAAAAGAATGATATTCACTAAGGTAATGATATATCATGCAAAACAAATTTTCAAGGGCGTATAATAATTTTTTGAAGACGGTGTCTGACACCTTCGTAAGCATAGGAACCCCGCTTGCCTGCAAACGCACCCTTCGGGTGTTTCAAAGCGACTTGCGCCGCTTCTTTTTCTAACAACGCATAGGCTACGCTTGCCGCAAGCATGGTTCCGTCATGACGGGGACAGCGGGTCCCCCTTTCGTACAACACCCCGTGTGAAGTCGTCCAACACCCGAAGGGTGTGCAAGCGTGGTTCCGTCACGTCGGGGTCAGCGGCGCCACCTTTCAAACACCACCCGTTAGGAAGTCGTTAAACACGCTTCGCGTGGGCGTAGACATCCTGTTTCTACCGCAGAGTGAGGAAGAGAGCTATAGCGGAAATGAAGAAGAATAGCCCTGTTGTGATATAAATCCATAAAGGAAGACTGCTAAACCGAAACGGATTGCGGGCTATTCCTGTCGTCCGCGCATTGACCGCGGTCTGTCCAGCCGTATTATTTTGTGCGGTTGCGCTTTTTGCGTCCCCAGCGGAATAGCCGCACACGGGGCATCCGTTGGTGAAGAGAGCGGCTTCTCCCACGAAGTTACACATTGGACACTTGACTGACGAAAAAGAACGTCCGCATCCGGGGCAACTCGTTGCGTCTTGGCTGACTTCGTATCCGCATTTGTCGCAGAAAAAACTGATGCGGGAAGGCTCATCCTGTTTTTTTTTCTTCATGTTTTTGTTTTTTCTTGTCATCAGACGGGGTTTGTTTTTTAACCGTTTCATTTTTGTCCGCGGGCTTTGGGGCGTTGGCGCTTGCGCCTTTAGTCTGCGTCTTAGCCTTATCCGTACTATAAAAACCCGATCCCTTAAAGATAACGCCTGAGCCGCCATTGATGACGCGGCGTATCTCCCGCCCACATTCGGGACAGACTTTGAGCGGTTCATCCTTCATGTTTTGAAAAATCTCAAACGAAGAGCCGCAACTTTTACATTTATATTCATAAGTTGGCATGATAATATAATATATTGCAAGAAGGTGAAAAAGTAAAGATGTTTGATAAAGGGGGCGCGTTTTCCAAAACGCACGCACAGCGTATTAGACGACTTCATACGGGTTGTTGTTAGAAAGGGAGCGCCGCTGACTCCGACAAGCGTAGCGAAGTCGCACAGGCAAAATATAGGGGGGCGCGGTTTTCCACAACGGAGGTCGGCAAACAAGCGCCCTTATGGTGCGCCCCCCTGTCTCCAGACCGCCTTTGGCGGTCTTCCGCCATCCCCCAACCATGCGCCGCGTCTTTCGCGGTGTCCCGATACCCCGGTGTCAGACACCGCACCTGCGTCCGCTACGCCTGCGGTGCCAGACACGCGGCACGCTACGCCTGCGGTGCCAGACACGCGGCACGCGCCGCCCCGATGCCTGACACCGCGTCCCGACACCCCGGTGTTTGACACCTTCGGTGTCTGACACCACGCCCGCGCCCGACGCCTGCGGTGCCAGACACCACGCCCGCCCGTCTTTCCTCTCTGCTCTCACGCGCACGCCGCCGATGTCTGACACCAGCGCGTTTGACACCGCCACGCCTGACACCCGCGCCACGCCCTCGCTTTGCTCTCTGCTCTTTACTAACTGCTAACTACTACCTGCTACCTGCTACCTTTTTTTTATTTTTCCCTCTTGACTCTTTTGCGTTTTGCTATATACTCTATGATAAAAGGCAAAGTAAAAGATATGCTATATCAAACAAAAGTAAATATAATTAACTATTCTCAAAGCGTTTACATGCGTAGACGCATGGCCCCCCCCCCCAGAGTCTTTTATTATTAACTTATAATCATTCTTCATACAAATATAATCGCAGAGCTGTCCTAGTCAGCCCGCGTTTTCTCAGCGTCCTTATCCGATCGGATAAGACTGCTATCCGATCGGATAAGACCACTATCCGATCAGATAAGACTCTTATCCTGTCGGATAAGGACACTATCCTGTCGGATAAGACTGCTATCCTGTCGGATAAGAACGCTATCCGATCGGATAAGACCACTATCCTGTCAGATAAGGACGCTATCCGATCGGATAAGACCGCTATCCCAAGTGTTAAGACCGCTACCCTGTCGGGTAGCGTCCTAGATAATCAAGAGAAAAGGAGTTGAGTATGAAATGCATACCTACTACAGAAAACTATTATGTGGACTGGAGCGCAAATCTTATCGCCGTGTCCATTCCCTGCACAACGAGGTGAAGGTTCTGCACGAGCTGTGTCAAACCGCGGCTCATACCAAGCTGGATATGCAGGCGAAGAATGAGAAGAAGAAACTGCTCATTCACCTAGAGGAGGTCTTTATTCGGAATAACTTGCAGAACAACGACGCGATGACGGACAACTTGCGGGAGGCGTTGGGCATCCCGATACACGACACGAAGCCGACGCCTGTGCCTGCCCCTGAAGGTATTCCTGAAATCGAGATCGCGACGCCGCATCCGCGCACCGTGCAGATCAAGTTTCGGGATGAACACGCGGCGCGTTGGGGGAAACCTGAACACGTTCACGGGCTTGAATGTGTGTGGGAGCTTATGGAGGAGCCGCCTGCCAAGGTGAGTGACTTGCTCCATTCGGATTTTGCCACGAAGAATCCGCTGGAACTAATGTTTGAGGAGGATCAGCGCGGGAAGAAGGTATTCTTTGCGGCGCGTTGGGAGACCGGGGCGATGAAGAAGGGGAAGTGGAGCGACATCTTCAGCGCGATCATTCCCTAGGAGGTCGGGGCGGAGTCGCCTTGCGTGGCTTCGCATAATACGGAAACTTGCCCGTATGGGCGGTTTATATAAGGTTATGCGCCATAAAGTAATTTATGAAATCAAACGCATAACTTAAAACTTTGTTGCCAACAAAGTAAAGGAGAATAAAATGGCAAAGAAAAAGATTTTGTGGAGAGTGTTAGCATTGGCGCTGACATTCGTATTCGGACTAGGTCTGGCGGGGTGCGATAACAACGACGACGATACCCCAAGTACTACCTACACAGTAAGTTATGACTCCGGTGATGGAAGCGGTACGGTCCCGGCTTCTCAGACCGTTGCGTCAGGGACAAGTATCAATCTGCCCGGCAAGGGTAACATGACCGCACCGTCGGGGAAAGCCTTTAACGGCTGGAGAACAGGCGGACAGAACTACAATGTGGGCGATAGTTATACCGTAACGGGCAACGTAAC
>JAISCD010000011.1 GCA_031265825.1 Treponema sp.
ATCGGAGCTGGACGTGTAAAGCGGGAAATTCCTGTCAACAAGCCCTTCGTTGTAGAGCTTGTTTATGAAACGGACGCCCTCTTTATAGCCCGGAATGAGGAAATTACGTTCCGCAATCTGGTTGATCCACAGTTCTTTATCGCTGATATTCGGGTCAAGGAAGGAGTCCATGATATTCGCCGCTGTCCATCGGGTGTCGGTGGTCATGCTGAAGGGAACGACATTCTCTTTACCCACATTGCCCGGATCTTGTTCCTTAAATGCAACGAGCGCCTCATACCACTCTTGAGTGGTTGTCGGCAGGGAGAGACCGAGCGCATCAAGCCAATCTTTGCGGATGAATATGTTCCGCAGGGCGACGTTCATACGACGGCTTGGGATGAAGAAGAGCTTGTTAGTAGTGTTGTCGAGCTGACGGCGAATCATATCCCGCCCCGGAAGCGCGTTGTCAGGTCCGAGGAATTCTTTCAAGTCTTTGAGAAGCGTTTCGGTATAGGGGGCAAGGTCAAAAACGCCGCCCTGCATCGCCCAGTTGTTGATATTATCCGCGCTATACGTGTAGCACACGTCTGGCGGGTTACCCGCGGCCATCAGGTTGATAAGGGACTGGGTCTCTTCCCAACGGGGAACAGCCACGAATTTGACGATGATATTCTCGTCTTTCAGTATTTTTTCTTGAATCCACTGGGTCCACTTATTATTAGTCGGGTCTGTTTTCCCGCCGTCAGTGCCGCGGTCAAATATTTCTACCGTTATTTCGATAGGCTTGTTGTCATTCGATGCGGTTGTTTTCTTAGCGCATCCCGTCATTAAAACGACAGCGCACAAAGTCGCCGCCGCTACCTTGAAAGATTTTCTTTTCATTCATTTCTCCTTGATTTTTGGCGAAGTAAAAGTAAGCGACGCACGCATCGCCTCCTTTCCTATTATCCTTTCACCGCCCCGATGGTAACACCTGAAATAAAGTAACGCTGTAGCCAAGGGTACACGACCAAAATAGGCACGGTGGCGAACATGACGGCCGCGGCTTTCATGCCATCCCCTGTGGCGGGAGCGGCTCCAGATAAGCCTTCCTGCGTGGCGATTTCTATTGACGAAAGGTTATTGATGATATTGTACAGTTTCAACTGTATAGGGTGATAGGCGGGCGCAGATGTAAGGTAGAGTAGAGCGTCAGAAAAGCCGTTCCACCGTCCCACAGCATAGAATAGAGCAAGAGTCGCCAACACAGGCATAGACAAAGGCAAGTAGATGCGGGTGAGTACCGTGAAGGGATTAGCCCCGTCCAATTCAGCAGACTCGCGCAGACTGTCCGGCACGCCATAGAAGAAGCTCCTCAGAATTATCATGTTGAACACCGATAAGCAGTTTGGGATTATCAGTACAAGCGGGTTATTCAATAACCCAAGATTCTTTACCAAGAGATAATTCGGAATGGTACCTGCGCTGAAATACATAGTAAAGATAATAATGATGTTGATTACGGACTTGCCCTTGAGATTATCATAAATAAGAGGGAAAGCGCAGAGAACCGTCATAGCAAGAGAAGCAATCGTACAGACGGCAGTCAAAAATATAGACCATACCATAGAACGGGAAAAGGATTTGTCTTGAAATACATACTTGTAAGAATCCAGCGTCGGGTCAACAGGCAATAGGGACACTCTACGATTCACAATAGCCATTGGGTCGCTGAGAGAACGCGCAACCAGATTCAATATAGGAAAAAGACACACAAATATCACCAGAAGACAAAAACAAGCAATAACGGCGTCCCCAATTTTCCGCGAATGTGATTTTACCATGAAAACTCCTTTAAATTTAGGCGTTGTAAAAGCGGGTTCAACAACGACCACTATTTTCTATAATTGTTACCAAATTCCTCGTTCCCCAGCTTTCTTAGCGATGGCGTTTGCGGCGAGCAGGAATATTACGCATACGAGAGATTGGAAGAGTCCTATTGCCGTTGTATAGGAGAACTGCATAGAGCGGATACCAACGCGATACACCATAGTACTTATGACGTCTGCGACTTGCATAACCGTAGGATTTGCCAACGTATAGGGGCGGTCGAATTCACTACCGAGTATACGACCAAGATTCATAATGAGGAGTACCACGATAGTAGGGCGTATGCTGGGCAGGGTAACGTGCCAAATCTTTCGTAGACGTCCTGCGCCGTCAACTTCAGCCGCCTCGTAAAGCTCCGGGTTTATGCTCGTAATTGCGGCAAGGTAGATGATAGTGCCCCAACCCATCTCTTTCCATACGCCGAGTCCCACATAGGTCGCTATCCAGAGGTGGTTCTCCATAAGGAAGTTGACAGGCTGGTGTCCAAGTTTGGTAAGCATCATATTGACGACTCCGCCAGACGGAGCGAAGAGCTGAAACGCCATGCCGCTTATAATAATCCACGATAGGAAGTGGGGCAGATACACAATGGTTTGCGTGAATTTCTTGTAAGAACGAATATTCAGTTCGTTTAGCAGAATCGCAAGGATGATAGGCGCTGGAAACCCTACGATGAGGTCAAGGAAGTTTAGAACGAGTGTATTACGGAGCGCATTAAAGAAGTCTCTGGATGTAAAAGCCTCTTGGAACCATTGAAGTCCGACCCACGGAGAGTCCCAAACACCTCGGAATATATTATAGTCCTTAAAGGCAATGACGATATTCACCATAGGCACATATCTGAAGACCAGAAAAAACGCCATCGGAAGGATCAGCATAGCGTAAAGCATCCATGTACGCTTGAAATAAGCCTTACCGGCTTCTGAATGGTTGCTATGTAACATAAAAAATAGTGTAGCAGGCTTTAGAGATTATACAATATGAATAAACTATATATTCTCTGTAAAAAATAAAGGACTGCTAGTATGATATTTTATTGTTTTATTGGCCCAAACTATGCGGAACTCTTAAAAATATTCAAGATATATTGACAAAGAAGGGTTTATACTATAGAAAATATTAAACTATGAATGAAATGAAACTATACCAGCCTATTCCGCTTTTTTCTCCATTATCATCTGAAATTCGGCGGGCACTTAATAACATACCGTCCCTCGTTGACGAAGTATTTCCCCTGCCGAGGCAGTTTAAGAGAGCGTTGCCCCATGATGTCGCTGAATTGTCGTTGTCTCTCACCGCGGAACGTGGAACGCGGCGCCTCTCCTATCTGACGAGTCCGCCTATGCTTTCCGCATACCTGCGTTATTTTCTGCCATGGAATGTATTCCGTTTATGCCGCCTTCTGCCGAATCTGTCTTTTTCCCTTAAAAACGGCGATTCGATTGTGGACCTGGGCGCTGGTCCTTTGACGTTAGCCATAGCGCTTTGGATAGCGAGACCCGATCTGCGGGCGCTGTCGCTTGAATTCCTTTGCATAGACAGGGTAGGCGCCGTTCTTGAAGCTGGCAAGAAACTATTTGCTGCACTCGTAGCGAAAACCGGTGGGGGAAATTGGAGCGTTAAGGTCGTAAAAACAGACATTTTTGAATATGGATTCAAGAAAGGGATGGCTCCAAAAAGCGAGCTTCGCAAAGGTGCGGCTTTATTGTGCGCGGTAAACGTATTCAACGAAAGTCTGCCTTCTCACGGTTCCGTGTTGAAGGAAGCGGAAAAGGCATCGCGGTTATTGCGGCGTTTTTCGGATACGTGCACACAACACCTTGTTGTGGAACCGGGCGTACCGCAATGCGGCGCGTTTATCGTGGCTCTGCGTTCCGCGCTTATCAACGACGGCGTTTTTCCTTTGTCGCCTTGTCCGCACAAGACAGGTTGTCAATTCTTGGAAAATAGAAGTAAATGGTGCCACTTCGCCTTTGGTACCGACGACGCGCCTGAGTCGCTTCTGCGCCTGTCCGCGTCTGCGGGCATTCCTAAAGAGAGAGCCGTGTTGAGTTTCCTGTTCGCAGGCAGAGCGACTGACGGTGTTTCCGCGCCTGCAAAGGGACAAACGTCCGCGCGTATCCTTTCAGACGCTTTTTTTCTGCCCAATGGGGAGAAAGCCTGTTATGGTTGTTCGGAAAAGGGACTAGCGCTTATCCGAGGTGAAAGGCGTATCATAGAAAGATTGGATTCTGGCGATTTATGCTCTCTTGTCTTTACGAAGCCCGAAAAACGCGATAAGAAGAGCGGAGCTTTGATTGCCGCTCTGTCGTTGCCGCCTACTTGACTCTATTTTTGTGATATACTATTCTTTGGATTAAATAAAGGAGTTCATGTGGCAAAAGAAGAAGCTATTGAAGTAACAGGCATTGTGAAAGAGGCTCTGCCGAATACTATGTTTAGAGTGGAGCTTGACAATCAGAACGGACACATCATATTAGCGCACCTTTCTGGCAAGATGCGTAAGCACTATATCCGTATAGTCCCCGGCGACCGGGTGAAGATGGCGCTTTCCCCTTACGATTTGACTCGCGGGCGGATAGTCTACCGCGAAAGGTAATCAGGCGGAGCCTGTTTAACGACACCCGTTGGGTGTTTAAATACTTCCCAAAGGGCGTTATAAGAAAGGGGGCACCGCTGACCCCGACAGGACGGTTACGCTTGCACGCAAGCGGAACCTATGCGTTATTAGAAGAAGAAGCGGAGCAGGACGCTTTAAAACACCCGAAGGGTGCGCTTGTACGCAAGCGTAACCTACTTGGTGTCAGACACCTCTGACACTAATCACTAACCACTAATCACTTTCAGGAGGGGGGCGCGTCTTTCCCTAAACGGAGGATGGCACACAGGCGCCCTTGTGGTGCGCCCCCCTGTCTCCAGACCGCCTTCGGCGGTCTTACGCCACCCCCCAACCATAAGGCGGTATCAGACACCGCCGCTCCTAACACTAACCACCAACCACTTATCACTAACCTCAGACACCACGCCATCGCCCCGCCTTCGTGTCTGACACCGACTCGTGAGCCGCCTCGCAACGCGCGTCTGACACCGCCGCCGCCTCTGCCTTCGTGTCTGATACCGACCTGTGAGCCGCCGTCCCTACGCCTCTGACACCGCCGTGCACGCCGCCGCCCTACTCCGCCCCGCCTTCGTGTCTGACCCTGCCCCGTGAGCCGCCTCGCAACGCGCGTCTGACACCGCCGCCCTACCCCGCCCCGCCTTCGTGTCTGACCCCGACTCGTGAGCCGCCGCGCAACACGCCTCTGACACCGCGCCATCGCCCCGCCTTCGTGTCTGACCCCGACTCGTGAGCCGCCTCGCACCACGCCTCTGACACCGCATGTCTGACACCGCCGCGCACGCCGCCACCCCGTGTCTGACACCGAACCGTGAGCCGCCTCGCAACGCACGTCTGACACCGCCGCCCATCAGACACCACGCCTCTGACACCGCACGTCTGACACTGCCACGTACGCCACCGCCCTACCCCGCCCCGCCTTCGTGTCTGACCCCGACTCGTGAGCCGCCTCGCAACACGCCTCTGACACCGCCGCCCGTCTTTGCTCTCACGCCCACGCCTCGCCCCGACACCGTCGCGCTACCGCATCATGCCTCGATGCCTGACACTCGCGCCTAGCCCTCGCGCCCTGACCCTGCTCGCCCGTCTGTTCTTTGCTCATTGCTCACTGCTCACTGCTCATTACTACCTGCTACCTGCTCTTTGCTAACTACTATTTGCTATTTGAAAATAACTACTTGACAATTCTCATCTTTTGAGTAATTATATTTTCATGCAGAAAAAACGTCTTAGCAGAACAAGCATCTCGCAAACCGCGGCAAGCCGCTTGCGGAACCGCCCGCTAGACGAGCGCATGGTGCCCCCCCCCCCGTAAGATCCGATCAGTACTATACAAATACAGACAAACCCGCAAACACGCGGGCATTCTCATTCCAGAAAAGGCGCGGCGAGCTTTTCGTCCAGACGCCTTATGCGGGGATTCGGGCTTTAAATTCATGGAGTCAGGTTTTGAATTCACAGAGTCAGCTTTTAAATTCATTGAGTCAGCTTTTAAATTCATTGAGTCAAGTTTTGAATTCATAGAGTCAAACTTTGAATTCATAGAGTCAGGTTTTAAATTCATAGAGTCAAACTTTGAATTCATAGAGTCAAGTTTTGAATTCATAGAGTCAGACTTTGAATTCATAGAGTATTTTTAGAGGAGGGATGAACATGAGTTTCATGCCATTTGGAGAAAAGGGATTTTCGGA
>JAISCD010000025.1 GCA_031265825.1 Treponema sp.
AGCGAAACCGCTTGAAGTCAACAGGTTCAGTTGACGACCTCAATCGGTCTCGCTCTTATTTCTATCGCCTAGAACTTCGTCCTAAACCAGATAAAAATATTTCCTCTTATAAAATTACTATTTGCTTTCTGTCAATTCATGTTTGCAATGACAGAGGACTGCGGGATTAGCAAACGGGTGTCAGACACCGTGGCTACAGAGCAGAGGACAGCGGGGGTCTGTAAACAGGAGGTGGCAGACACCCGTGGTTGGGGGGGGGGGCGGCGGAAGACCGCGCCATTTAAACCCGCTGTGCGGGCGCGGGAACCGTAGACAGGGGGCGCGTCTCAAAGGCGGCGGTATGCCGAAAGGTTTTGGAAATAGCGCCCCCTTCTTATTCCTTGATGTCTGACACCTGATATTCACGACTCTACTCCACATGCCCAATTTCCCGCGATACCGCCGTTTTGACAGTAACGCCCGGAATACTGCCGAGTTTGCCGGTGAGAGCGTTGATTTCATCGATCTCCGCCGCGATAGTAACTGACACCACGCCAATATCTTCCTTGTCAAACGGGATGCCCATGCGCCCTCTGACAATGCCTTTGTATGCCGAGATGATCCCATTGAACTGTTTCTGAGTCTGGGTGGGATTCTCCAAAATCGCCCCGATAACCGCTATTCGCATATTTGCCTCCTGATTTTTGAAAATTAACGCCTCGGTGAGGCATTACGCGTAAGCTTCGCCTTTCGCTCCTCGGTAAACCAGAACGCGTCTTTATTCACAAGGCTGTTTAACAGTATAACAAAAAATTTCAATTATAGTAAGACTCGCGTCAAAATTCATATTTTTATACCTTTCACCCCTTGACATAAATCAATCTTTTAATTATGATAAAAAAGATTTTGGAGAGATGTCCGAGCGGTTGAAGGAGGCGGTCTTGAAAACCGTTGTGCCGCAAAGCACCGGGGGTTCGAATCCCTCTCTCTCCGTTATGATTTACTGGAGCGGTGACCGAGTGGCCGAAGGTGGCTCCCTGCTAAGGAGTTTTACCCCTAAAGGGTAACGGAGGTTCGAATCCTCTCTGCTCCGTTTAATTTTAAAATTTATTATGAGGTTGTAGCTCAGTCTGGATAGAGCATCAGATTGCGGATCTGAAGGTCGCACGTTCAAGTCGTGTCAGCCTCATTTTTATTTCATACAGTGATAATGACAGACAGGTAGTTTCAAGAATTTGAGAAAATCGTCTGAAAAGTCCAATAAACTGCCCGCATTTTATCGCTCTCTACTATTAAAGTTTCTGATTAAATTGAATTAAATTGAAAAAGCCGCGGGGATTATCCGCAAAGGGGTCGTAGATTTATGGAAAATTATAAAAAATCGGAACTAAGAATATGGCGGGAAATCCGCCGCCATTTTTCAGTATACGCACTACTCGTCATACCATTAACTTACTACATTATTTTCAAATACATCCCCATCTGGAACGGACAAATAGCCTTCAAAGACTTCATGCCCCTTGACGGCGTTTTGGGAAGCAAGGTGATAGGATTTACGCATTTCATAACGTTCTTCAACTCCTTCTACTTCTGGGAACTATTAAGAAATACCCTATTCTACAGCTTTGGAAAATTGCTTTTTAGCGTGCCGCTTGCCATCATCCTTGCCATCATCCTTTATGAAAGTATCCACCCGAGACTGGGTAAGATAGTGCAAACCTTGGCGTATCTGCCGCACTTCCTGTCATGGGTCATCATGTACGGTATTCTACTTGTTTTGCTTGCGCCGGGAGATGGAATCATAAATGATATTATCAAGCTTTTTGGCGGAAGACCCACGGCGTTTCTCACAGATACTAAGACATTTCCGTGGATAGTCATTCTGTCAGATGGGTGGAAGGAGATGGGCTGGAGCGCAATCATTTTCATCGCGGCGCTCATGGGCATTGACCCGTCGCTCTATGAAGCCGCTACGGTCGAAGGGGTAAGTTCTCTGCAAAAAGTGTGGTACATTACCCTGCCCTCTATACGTCCTGTTATCGTAATGGTAGTGCTATTGAGACTTGGTACTATTTTAGATGCGGGTTTCAATCAGATATTCATGCTCTACTCAACGCCGGTCTATAGCGTCGCCGATGTCATAGATACATGGGTTTATCGTCAGGGGTTACTGGAGTTTCAATTCGGGCTTGCCACCGCGGTAGGAATATTTAAGGGAATCATCGGGCTATTCACCATTTGGCTGTCAAACTACATGGTTAAGAAAGTATCTGATTCTTCTTTGTTCTAAAATTAGGAGATGTCATGAAAAAATACAAAATGATGAAGATAAAAGGCAAAGAAATTTACCTTACAACAGGCGATTTCACCTTTTACGTGGTACTAGACATTCTTTTGGTCTTTGTCTTGGTGGTAGTCGCCGTTCCAATGTGGAGCGTTATCACATTGTCATTCCGCCCCAATGACTTCATCGGGAGCAACCTTGAAGGAATGTTTCTAGCGCCGTGGAAGTGGTCAACAGCCGCTTATAAAGCACTTCTTGGCAACAACGGATTCGTGAACGCTTTTTTCAATAGCTTGAAGATTTTTATATTCGGTATCACAAGCGCCTTGTTTCTCACCATTCCCCTTGCCTACGTGCTCTCGGTAAAGTCCTTGCCCGGCAGAAAATTTCTGACAATACTTATTCTCGTGCCGTACCTTTTCAACGTAGGCATTATCCCAGCTTATCTTGTAGTAACAAAGCTGGGGTTGACCAACCACTTAGCCGCCATTTTCCTACCCGGCGCTATTAGTACTTACAACTGCCTCATTATGCGGGGCTTTTTTGAAGGAATTCCCGATGAGTTAAAAGAATCGGCGCGTATTGACGGCGCTTCAGAACTACGAGTGCTTTTGAGCATCATTCTGCCCGTGTCCAAGCCCATCTTGTTGACCATCGGTCTCTACTACGGCGTTACCTTCTGGAACGATTTCTTCCACGCCATGCTCTATATCAACAACAACAACCTGCAACCTCTACCCATACTGCTCCGTAACATCCTTATGGCAAGCGGTATGAACGAGTTTGTCGAAGTCAGCGCCTTCGGCAACGCTAATGTGCAGGCAATCAAGGCGGCTAGTGTATTTATGTCCGCCATTCCGATGATTATCGCATACCCATTCATCCAAAAATACTTTACAAAAGGAACAATGTTGGGTAGCGTTAAAGGATAAGGAGATTTTATGAAAAGAATGTCAAGAATGACTGCTGTTATTATTGTTATAACAGCTTTGTGTTTGGGATGTGCCAAAAAAGTGGCAGATGTAACCTCTGATGCGCCTATTACTATTGAGTTGTGGTATGGCGCGGCTGTAACCGAAGCAGGCCCTCCGCCGGCAGATTGGAAAGCGCTCCAGATCATTAAAGAGAAGCTTAACATCAACCTTGTACCGACTGCTTTGCCTTCCAATGAGTCTGACCAAGACGTGAAGATTCAAGCGGCTGGCGCTTCTAATACTCTACCTGATTTATTCATGGTACGCCGCGATCCATGGCTCAATCTTATCCGCGCAGGGCTTATCGCTCCTGTAGACGACCTCTACGCGCTTATGCCTACGCGGACCAAGGCGCAGTATGACGCAGACGCGCAGGCGTTCACCGTGGTGAATGGTAAATCCTATGGACTTGCCTCGCCGGGTACTATCGCCAAAAATGAAGGCGTGCTGATTCGCAAAGACTGGCTCAATAAGTTGGGCTTGTCGGTACCTGTGTCCACAGAAGAGTTCCTTGAAGTAATGAAGGCGTTTACCTTCAGCGATCCGGATGGAAACGGCAGAGATGATACCTATGGATACGGAGCTTTCATCGAGATCAACAATTTCGAGGAAGGACTAGGACGACGCTTTGATCCATTCATGGGAGCTTTTGGCGTGGCTGGCACATGGAATTTAACAGCGGCTGATCCCGGACTCAATCTGCGGAAACCAGCGTACTTTGACGGCTTGAGCTACATTAAACGCATCATGGACGAAGGGGCGATTGACCCCAACTGGTCGAGCTATGGGAAAGACGACTTTAGGGCCGCGTGGAAACAAGGACGTTTTGGCATCATGCGAGAACAAAATGCCGCCTATGCCGCTGAAGCTAACTATGCGCCTTTTGATAAGAATTTCCCCGACGGCGAGTGGGTAATCGTTGATCCGCCAAAGGGGCCAACAGGCAAACAATCGGTCGGCGTCTACTCTCAAGCCTATCGCATCTATGCCATGTCCACCAACGCCGCGCAACAAGGCAAGGGACCGGCTATTGCCAAGCTCTTGGAATGGATGTCTTCAGATGAAGGCTATTTCCTCCTTGGGTGGGGCGAACAAGGTGTCAATTACCTTTTGGACGCTAATGGCGTTCCTACGGTAGAAGGCTTGCCTGATCCCAAACTAGGCTTCACACAGCCGGAAATGCAACCTTTGACCCAGCTCCGCAACATTGTTTACTACAATGGAGAGATAGAACTTGCCGCGCGTTATCCGACTTATAAAACGCCGACCTCCGGTAAAACCTTGAGCGCACTAACCGTCCTGCGTGATATGCAGGAGAAACCATGGACGCCCAACATCGGTGGAGACGCTCTCCTTTCGCCCAATGCTGACCTCAAACGTTTTTACGAACAGGGAGTCGCCGAATTCCTCACTGGTAGACGACAACTTACCCGTGAGAATTGGACTGCCTGGGTTGCGGAATTTGACAGACTCGGCGGTTTGGAATGGGAAGAGAAAGGCATCGCCGACGCAACAGCCGCTAGTTATATCAAATAAAAAGGCAGACGTATGAACCCAGCAAGCCCCGTCTTTGAGCGTATGACTCTATCGATAATGAAACGTTATACGCCGGAACAGGTGAAGTGGCACTATGAACATGGACTTGTCTTGCAAGCTATCCTCAAGACCGCTGATTTCTTAGATAATCCGACATATAGGGCGTGGGTAAAATCCATGCTTGATACTAAAATTACTGAGAACGGCGGTATTGTGAGCTATCGGGAAGGCGAATTCAACCTCGATCAAATCAACATGGGCAAACTTTTATTCGTTTTTTTCGCTGAAACCAGAGAAAAAAAATACCAGAAAGCTCTTGAAACCTTGAGAGAACAGTTAGAAAGACAGCCCAGAACGAAAGCAGGCGGGTTTTGGCACAAGCAAATTTACCCGTTTCAGATGTGGCTTGATGGGCTTTATATGGCGGAGCCGTTTTACGCGCAATACGTAGCGACCTTTAACCAAGAATACAAAAAAAACCGCGAGTCCTATTTTGACGATATTGTCCACCAATTCGTCCTATTGGAATCGAAAGCGCGAGACCTCAAAACAGGACTTCTCTACCATGCGTGGGATGAATCCCGCGCCCAAAAATGGGCTGATCCAGCAACCGGCTGTTCCCCGCACTTCTGGGGCAGGGCTTTAGGCTGGTTCAGCATGGCTCTGTTAGACGTTCTCGATTTTATCCCTAATGAATTAGCGAGTCATAGACAAACGCTTTTAGATATAAGCAACCGCCTTGTAGCCCCCATTTTACAGTATCAAGACGCGAAAAGCGGGTTGTGGTATCAGGTGCTCGACGCGGGTTCGCGTCCGGGCAACTACCTTGAGACGTCCTGTTCCGCGATGTTCACATACTTCCTCCACAAGTTACTCAACAAAGGCTATACCGAACATATAGAAGCCGTCAAATCGGGCGCCGATTTGGGGTTGCGAGGGCTTATGAGCCGTGTCAGGGAAGACGCTGACGGCGGGTTACACCTTGGCGGCATCTGTGCGGTCGCGGGTCTTGGCGGCGACCCTTACCGCGATGGTTCCTTTGCCTATTATGTCCGTGAACCGGTAGTTGAGGATGACTTTAAGGGCGTGGGTCCGTTCATTCTTGCCCTGCTTGAAGCGGAATATTTTAAATAAAAATAACAACTAACGCAAATTTTTTATCTTTCCACAAATACAAAAGATCGCTTGACAATTCTTGATAATATAGAATATAATGGACAGCAAAGGTCATTAGAGTAAATGGAGTATAAAAGAATATTCAAGTCTGCTAACCATTCTCAAGAAAGTTGCGCGTCAAGCGCAAGCTTCTCCATGATTAGCTCCGCGCCGCGCGGGGGGTGGTTGGGGGGGTGTGGGGGCGGTCGGTGTGCGGGGGGGGGGGGGGGGGGGTGGGGGGTGGGGG
>JAISCD010000041.1 GCA_031265825.1 Treponema sp.
GGAGCGGATATTATCGTAACCGGGAAAATAGATGGGGAAGGCAGTCTCCGCAGACTGCGGTTGCGGGCATTGGACACGCAAACGGCGCAGGTTGTAGGCGCGGCGTCAGAAGCATTTTAGTTTAAGCATGACTGACACCATAAGGAGGATAAAATATTGAAAAGAATTTTGGGATTGGAGGATTTAATGAAAAATGACAAGATTTGTTTGGTTATGGCTTTGATCATATCCGCAGGTTTAATGGTTTCCTGCGCTTCGGTGCAGGATAGAACAATGACCCCGCAGGAAAGGGCTGAACTGGAGGTAGTAGGTACGGTTACCGCGTCATGGACATCTTTCAGTATGCTTCATATTCCGGCAAGTAAGGACAGCCTTAAAACGAGGGCTCTTTCTGAATTAAAAAAGGAGGCCGCAAAACAAGGTTTTTCCGGCAACATTGATTTTCGGAATATATCAGTTACTCAAGGAGCGTCTCCAACAACAATCTGGTTATTTCAGCTCAATATTTTTATGGACATAAGGAAAAATACGGCAAGCGCGGATATTGTCCTGTATAGTACTGAGACAGGCAGGGGCAGGGCAAACCAGCAAAAAATGGGAGCCGCGCTGGATAACGCGACTCAATCGCTGATTGAAAGCCTTCCCAGAAACTCCACAATAGCAATATTGAACATATCGTCATCGAGCCGCACTGATTCCGAATATATCGTAGACGAGTTGGAATACCGGCTGGTGGGATCCGGGAGATTTACCATTGTGGACAGGAGGAGATTGGATCAAATAAGAAGCGAGCAAAATTTCCAAATGACTGGTGAAGTTGACGATAATTCAGCGATTTCAATCGGAAATATGCTGGGGGCAAATATTGTGATAACGGGAAACATAAGCAGTACCGGAACATCACAGTATCTAAACCTAAAAGCCCTGGACGTAAAGACGGCAAGGATAATAACACTGGCCCGTGAACAATATTGAAGCGTCCCAAACTTAGTTTTTAGGCTCCGCGTCAAAACGACGACTAGCAAAAAGCCCGCTGTGGATTCAGAGCGGGCTTTTTTTATGAGTTCAGGGGGACAGCGGCGCCCCCCTTTCTGAAAGTGAGCAGTGAATAGTGAGTAGGTAGCAGGTAGCAGGTAGCAGAGAGCAGGTAGCAGAGAGTAAAGAGCAAAGGAAGAAGAGCCGTCCGAGGTGCAAGCCGGGCGGCTTTTCTTTTAGCGCAAGGGTGTCAGATACGAACAACGAGTAGGTTCCGCTTGCAAGGCAAGCGTAACCGTCAAGACGGGGACAGCGGCGACCCCTTTCGGACACCGCCCCGTGTGAAGTATTTAAACACGCTATGCGTGCCGAAGGGTGTGCTATGTCTTTGCGCTTTGCAACAGTAGGGCGCCTACAATCAAGAATGTAAGCACTGGAAGCCACGCGCCCACAAAGGTTGGGATGTAGTCAAGCCGCGCCATCATCATCGTAACCATATCCATGACGTAAAAGACCACCGCGGACATCAAACTCGACAGCAAGGTCATCAAGAGGATGTTCTTGCGGAACCGTCCGCCCATTGAAATTGAGAGTATCATCACGATGAAAGAAACAGCGGAAAAAGAATAGCGGTGGTAGTAATCAGCCTGCGCCGAAATGAAAGGAAGCCCCGCGTTCTTGAGGTCATTAACCAAGAAACCTATCTCTCTTGACGGGAGTTCTTCGGGCTTTACGGCGTTTCGGCGGAATGTTTCAGGGTCTTCGTAATATGCGGTACTGTCCTCCAATGCGGACGCCCGAAGAAATTCCCTGTCCCATTTGTAGACAACCGCGTCGGTAAGCTCCCAGTACTCGCCGTTCCATTTGGCTTTCGGAGCGCGTGCCAGAGATGCGAATGTACCATCCTCATTCTGCTCCACAATAGTCAAGCCGTTTAAGACGAATTGTTTGTAATCATAATAATCAACAAGATAGATGAGGTCTCCACCCTTCGCCTTAATGACAATATCCGAATTGTTTTCCGTAGTGGATTGATGCAATAGCCTACGCGACATGTCGTTTTTCGTCTTCAATGTGGGAATAACAACCTTGTCGTCAAAGTTGAAGGCGAAAAATGAGGCGGCAAGCCCAATGATCACCAATGGAAGAGAGAACCGTAAGAAGGGGATGCCAGACGAAAAAATGGCGGTCAATTCATTCCTACCGTAGAGGTCGCCCAACGTGTAGGCGGACGCGAAAAGGAGGGACACGGGTAGCGCATAGGAGAAGCTCTTGGGTATATAATAGTAAGAAACGGCGAGAATTTCCTTGATTGACACCTGATTGTTCAAATAACGCCAGAGATTAGTGAAAAGGTCGAGAAGAACGATTATCATCACGAACATGAAGGAGGCTATGATGAAAATCGGTAAAAACTGTCTCACAAGGTAACGATCTAGTATCATAACTTCCGTTATTTTCTAATCCTAAAGCCGCATAGAATCATTCCTATACTGAAGGTAAGTATATCAGGAAGCCACATAGTCCAGAATGGCGAGAAACCCGCGCGCAAACCGAGTGTCTGTCCCCCAAAGAGCAGTACCCAGTAGACGACCGATATGATAACTCCTAGCAAGAAGCCCACCGTTTGCCCGCTATGCTTGGCGAGCAAGCCCAGCGGCGTCGCAAGGAACACGAAGGCAAGCGCACCCGCCGGCAAGGAAAATTTCTTGTAATACTCAAGACGGTATATAGAAAGATTACGATCTTTCTTGGCGACTCTTGCCGATTCCATGTTTCTCTTCATTTCGGCAAGGACGGAACCACGTCGATTCCAAGAAGCGTCGTTAGGACCTTCCCTCAAAGATGTTTCAAGAGAAAAGGCTTGTCTTAAGAGCATATTATACTGTTCATCAAGCCGTTCCTGTAACTCCATTTCTTGCCCTTTAATATCCTTGGCAACATCCACAGAACTCATCTCCCGCGGACCGATAGACGCGGCCGCCTGTATCATGTCTTCCTGCGGCACCCAATAACGCAGAAACCCGCTCGACGCATAGTCGTAATCAAGACGGGCGATCTCTTTCGACGACTGGACAAAGGCGTTAGTCAAATCAAGACTCAAGCCTTCCTTGCCCGCATCCCGCAGACGCGCTTCCTTCGCCATGATGAGCCTGCGCTCGCCTTCGCCTGTCCTATCCATGATGAAAATATTATTGATAGCATTACCAGAGACGTCGCCGGTAACAATCACCGTATCACGGTACCGTTTAACCGAATTAGCGCCAAGTTCCAATGCGGGCGTTGAGACGAGAATACGGCGGTAGAGTTTATTGAACTGCAAGGTCCCGGCTGGTAAAAGCACATCGTTTGCCAAAAAAGAGAGAAGCGCTATGACTACTCCGACCCCGATAGTCGGGACGAATATATTATGATAAGAAAGTCCTGACGAGAGCATAACCAGCACCTCGTTATCCGAAGACAAACGTCCCGCAGTCATCAAGACTCCCACAAGCGCGGCGAAAGGCGCGGACAAGGAGATAAGGGACGGTATAGCGTAAAGCACCAAAAGCCCCACTTGATAAAACGGTACCTTCTTAGTAAGTATGGTTTGCGCCAAAAGTAAAAGCTGATTGATAAAGAAAATGACAAAGAAAAAGAGAAAAGCAACCAAAAAAGAGAAGAGGGTTTCCGCAATGATGTATCTCAAAATAGTTCCCGACAAGGAACGGCGTATAATCATTATCATAGTATAATGAAAGATGGTGGGGTATTCAAGTCCTAAGGACACGGGGACGTGGGACGCGGGGGTCAGCGGCACACCCTTTCGTACAACAACCATTGTGAAGTTGTCTGACAGGCTGTGCCTGCGAAGTCGTCTAACACCGCCTTGCGTGCTTTCGGACCGACAAGAAGGTTCCGCTTGTTTACAAGCGGAACCGTCCTGTCGGGGTCAGCGGCGCCCCTTTTCGTACAACGCCCGTTGCGAAGTCGTCTAACACCCGAAGGGTGCCTTTCGGACAACGCCCCGTGCGAAGTCATCCAACACGCCTCGCGTGCTTTGCCTGTGTGAAGTCGTTAAACAGGCTTCGGATGTGTCTGTAGGATTCTCGGCAAGATGAAGAGAACCACGCTCAATATGAGCAGAGACGAGAGAAGCGTTATCAGCACGCTTACGCCGAAGCCCAGCGACGCGGTGAAACCCGCGATGATATAGCCAACGAAGCAGACGCACGCCACCGTAACCGCGTAAGGTATCTGGGTTGACACATGGGCGATGTGGTTGCAATGAGCGCCTGTTGACGAAAGTATCGTGGTGTCAGAGATCGGGGAGCAATGGTCGCCGAAGACCGAGCCTGCAAGCACCGAGGAGAGCGCGGTTATGGAAAGATACGGCGCCACGATGTCGCAGATACTGATGGTGATGGGGATGAGGATGCCGAAGGTTCCCCACGCCGTGCCGGTGGCGAAGGAGAGTGCGGCCGCGGTTGCGAACATGATCGCCGGTATTAAGGCGATGGGCAACGACGAAGCCTGCACAACGCCTGCCACGTATCTTCCGGTTTCGAGAAGGTCTCGACATACGCCGCTTATGGTCCACGCAAGGGTCAGAATCACAATCGCTACGAACATGGATTTCGCGCCTTGGATTATGCAGACGAAGAACTCGGAGAAAGAGAAGAGCTTCCGCGGCACGAAGAGGAAGAACGCGACGAAAAGCGCGCCGAACCCGCCGAGCGCTAAGGCGAAGCCTGCGGAAGTGTCTCCAAAAGCTTGAAACAGCGTCTTGCGGGCGCCGTCCTCGCCTATGTGCCAATAGCCGCCGTACCAGAGCATTGCAAGCACCGAGAAGATGACGAGAAAGATGACGGGCATGAGGAGGTCTAATACCTTGCCTTTTTCGGATACGTTGAGCTTGCTTAGTTCGTCGTCGGCGGACGCGGGCTGGTCGTCGGCGACTTCCGATTCGAGCGCGCGGCGTTGAGCTGCGGCCATGGGACCAAAGTCGCTGTTCTTCCGTAACGCGAGGTAGACGACCATGAAGATGGTGAGTATCGCGTAAAGGTTCATGGGAATGGAACTGATGAACGCCTCCATTCCGGTAACGCCGGTTTCCGTGGGATAATAAGATATGACGGATGCTGACCAAGAAGAAATCGGCGCTATGACGCAGATAGGCGCGGCGGTGGCGTCTATAAAGTACGCCAACTTTTCGCGGGACATTTTCTGCCTATCCGTTATCGGGCGCATGACCGTGCCGACCGTGAGGCAGTTAAAATAATCGTCGATGAAGATCAACACGCCGAGAAGCGCGGTTACCAATCCCGCGCTCCGTTGGGTTTTGATCTTCCGCGACGCCCATACGCCGTAAGCCCGCGAGCCGCCCGCCCGCGTAATGAGCGCGACCAAAGCGCCTAACAGGGCGAGAAAGATTATCATCGCCGCATTGTCGCTGTCCGCGATTTTATTTATCATCAGGTCGATGGTCGTCGTGAATACGCCGATAACGCCAAGCCCCAAAGCCGCGCTATAGATGACCGCTCCAGAGATAACGCCAAAAATCAATGAGAATATCACTTCCTTAGTGATAAGCGCCAACGCAATAGCGATGACGGGCGGCAAAACCGACCACATTCCAACATCTACACTTTCCATATTTACTCCTTTTCTAGTGGAAATTCATATACCTATAGAGTATATAACCTGAAAATCGGTTTGTCTATATGGAAGTAGGCGAAGCGTGTTAATATCTTCTTAATGACACGTTCAAGCAGAGATGTCTGACACCAAACCCTGCTTAGTCCGTCACGGCGCTTATGCGTGAATAGAATGTTTTGATGTCTGACACCATATTACAGCCCTGCCGTGAATGGATTCTCCACTATGTACTCCGCACCCGTAAGACGATTGTTCAGGATTATCACGAAAATTGCTTTAATGTCTGACGCCGACTTGATCCCTCCAGAGTTTGAACTAAAATCCCTAGAGATTATACCATGATCCCTAGCGTTTTAACTTAAATCCCTAACGTTTATATTCCGATCCTTATCGTTTAGACCACAATCCCTAGGGTTTTAACTAAAATCCCTAGCGTTTAGACTCAGATCCTTAGAGATCATACCATGATCCCTAGCGTTTAGACAGCAATCCCTGGCGTTTTAACTCCATCCCCTAGCGTTTGAAGTCCCCCCGCTGGCGTTTTAAATCTACCCGCTACAGTTTGAAGCCGTCCCGCTGACGTTTGAACTCCACCCCCTAGCGTTTGAAGTCCACCCGCCAGAGTTTCAACTCGTCCCGCCATAGTTTGAAGCCGTCCTGCTGACGTTTGAACTCCACCCCCTAGCGTTTTAAGCCGTCCCGCTGACGTTTCAACTCGCCCTGCCACAGTTTGAAGGGTAAAAGAGATATTATTGGAAATTATGTATAGGTATTTTGCGGCGGTATGCAACATACCGCCTTTGTCGTGTTATGATAAGATTAAATTTGTTAAAATGATATTAAAATTGCTGGTTAAGACTCATTACTTGATCAACCGGCAGAGAAAATATGATACCTTCGGCCTTTGAAGAGGCACCAAAAGCGCCGCTCACAGCTTGCATTATGGGGACTTTCTTTTCCCTATCCGCTAAAATGATGATGATTTCCTTTTCATCCTGCACGGATATTCCCAGAAACTTCTTGACTTTTTGCTGGGAGATACCGCGCGCGTTGATAACTGTGCCGCCCCGCGCCCCAACGCTACGGGCGGTCGCCATAAAATCATCGCTATATCCGTGATTCAAGATCGCCATAATCAGATCGTTCTTGATTTCTACTTTTTCTTCCATTGTTTCATCCTTTTCTTCAACAGTAATTGATTCGAGAAAGAGGTTCATGACCGGCGCGTTGATACCGGAAAGCGGGATGGTGAACGCGATGCCCGCGCCCGCGCTTCGCGCCCCAAGTTTTGCCCGCACCGCGTCTACTAACTCCGTGGACTTCCCTTCCTCAAGGCAAAGAATTACCGCCTTGTCCGAATTGCCCAACCCTAACAGATCAAGTATCTCCGAACTCGCAGTTCCCAAGCCTTTGTTCATAAACACAAAGCGCCGCTCTCCAAACACATCCGAGACCGCCTTTGCCTTGTCCCAATCTATGATGAAAAACAAAAGCTTCAAAAACGGTTTTTGCATAAAACCTCCTTATTAATCAAGGGATTAAGAGCCCGAGGTGAAGATAGACTCTCCTCTGTCAGCAACCCCGCCCCTATTCTTTGTAAATTTCTGACGTTTCACCGCAAATGCGGCAATCCGCCATGTTTTGTAATTCTGAATAATCCAGCAAACACGCCGAAAACAAACCGAATTTCGGGGTAATGCTCAAAATACCGACGAACCTACGACAATAACGGCGTCCATCTTCTTATCAAAAGCCGTTATCGGCACTTCATCAACAATATGTTCCGCGGAACAAAGACCAATGGACAAGTAAACTAAACCTTTTCCGTCGATTTCCGCAAAGAAACGATCATAATACCCCTTACCTCTCCCCAAACGCCGACCATTTCTATCAAAGGCAAGCCCCGGCGTAACAATATACGCGGGAAAATCTAAACCTGTTAGCTCAATGCCGCCCCTTGGCTCTCTAATATTAAAAGCGCCGGTTTCAAATTCATTGAAATCGGCGACTCTAAAGAAATGTAGTTTGTTTGCAATGATCTTTGGGACAAAAACAGCTTTCTTATCTTCAAAAGCCGCCTTGATAAGCGGCTCCGTGTCAACCTCATCCTTCATTGAAAGGAAAAGGAGAACTGTTTTGTAACACGCCCACTGCTTCCGCATCGCAACATACGCCCCGCTCGCTTGAGCCGCCGTGTTCGACGCAGGCAACGGCAGTAGTTTCATTCTTTGCCTTAACAGGTTTTTCTCTTCGTTTATATTTAAATACAGCGTGTTCCACCGGTTTTGAGACCTGCTTCATAGAGTTTTCCACACGCTATGAACATGGACAACTTTGTACCTACCAAGATGATGTCCGCATCTTGAGCCATATCTATCATGTCGCGGCTTGGAATTTTCCCGCGGACAAATATGATACAATGAATGTCTAAAAGTTCGGCGGTCCTGATGACTTGCGGATTCACCAAGCCCGTGAGAAGCGCCACCCGGTCTTTTACAAAAGCCATCACATCGCTCATTAGATCCGCGCCGCAGGCAGAAACTATTTCCATAGAGGCGTTTGCTTCGCCGGAAAAGAACTGTCCTTCAAGTATTGTTACCGCATCGTTTATCGTCATATTTTCCCCCCATATTTCAAAACAAAATGTCCTGATTTATAATCAGAGCGCCACGAATAGGCGCTTGTTCTTTGTAAAAGCAGTATACTATGCAATCAATTTTGTTTCAAGGGGGCTTGCAAAGCTGAGGTTACCGGAACAAGCGGTTGTTTTCGTGTTTTACCGTGATATTTCCCCCTACTTGACTATTTTTCAAAAGCAGTATACCATATTCGCATGGTAATTGCCATTGATGGACCCGCCGGAGCGGGAAAAAGCACCATTGCGCGACTTCTCGCAGAGCGGCTTCATTTGACCTATATCAATTCCGGAAACATCTATCGTGCTTTCACGCTTGGCTGTTTGAAAAAAGGCATAGACTTAAAGAACCCCGATGCGGTTATTACTTTCGCGGAACAGGCAGACATAGCATACCGCGAGGGAGAAATATTTCTTGACCGGGAAAATGTCGAAGCCCTACTCCACTCCGACGAAATTGATAAAAACTCTCCTTTACTGTCGGCTATTGTTCCGATTCGGCACATAGTTAATGCACTCATCCGTAAAATATCAAGGGATATAGACGTCGTTGTTGAAGGACGGGACATGACGAGTGTGGTCTTTCCTGATGCGGAACACCGTTTTTATCTTAACGCTTCGGTTGAAACGCGGGCAAAGCGTCGGTTTGAGCAGAGCGTTTCAGAGCTTTCTCTTGCAGAAATCGCCGTTGCCATACAGAAACGAGACGAATTCGACCGCAACAAGACTGAAGGTAGCCTAAAAATCGTGGATGGGGTAACGATTTTGGATACAGCGGGCTTGACTATTGAGCAAACTTATGACAAATTATTAACGTATATTATTAAGGCTGTAAAATAAAGAACGGTCTTTAAAAAAGGAATCAATTATGGATAAGATGGAAGTGGAAGCGGGCTTGAAACCGCAGGACACCAATCAGGGGACTCTGGCGGTTGAGCAAAAAGCCGACCAGATGCAGTTACAAGAAGAGTATCTCAAATCTCTCGATTTGGCTGAGGAGGGGCAACTCGTCGAAGGCGAAGTCATTCAGATAGCGAATGATCATGTTTTCGTTGACGTGAACCTCAAGTCCGAGGGCAAGATACCCGTATCGGAGTTTACCGCCCCGCCTCAGATAGGGGATAAGGTAATGGTCATTCTCGTGATGAAAGAAGATAGGCACGGGGAAGTCGTCATTTCAAAACAGAAGGCTGACGTGAAGCTCTTTTGGAAGAATCTGCGACAGGCGGTTCAGAAGCATCTACCTGTTGAAGCGGTAATTGAAAAGTCCGTCAAAGGAGGTTTTGATGTTTACATGGGACAAGATGCCCACGCTTTCCTTCCCATTAGCCAATCCGATATACAGAAAGTTGATAAGCCGGAAAAACTCGTCGGCTTGAAGACTTATGTCTATGTGGAACGCCTCCATTCCGAGGGTAAACAAAACATCGTGGTAAACCGTCGTAAATGGCTTGAAGAAGAAATAGAGAGAAAACGAGACGCCTTTTTTGCGGAAACCCCTATAGGCGGGGATGTGGTTGGGATCGTCAAAAGCTTTACTTCTTTCGGCGCTTTCATAGACCTGGGTGGGTTCGACGGACTCCTGCATCTTAATGACATGAGCTGGGGTCATGTAAACCGTCCTAAGGATTTTGTGAAACGAGGGCTGGAAATTAAGCTTAAAGTTATTCGCCTTGACCCTGTTGAAAAACGTATCAATCTTTCTATAAAACACTTCACAGACGATCCGTGGGTACACTTCGAGGAGAAGTTTCACGTCAACGATATTGTGAAAGGCAAGGTAACAAAGCTTACTGATTTTGGCGCGTTCATCGAGCTTGAAGAAGGTATTGAAGGACTTGCCCACATCTCAGAGTTTTCGTGGTTGAGAAAAGTGCAGAAGCCCGAAGACATGGTAACCATAGGCACTGAAGTTGAGTGTATGATTCTGGGCTATGACCTTCAGGCTGGCAGGGTTTCACTAGGTTTGAAACAGGTAACGGCAAATCCATGGACAACGATAGAGGAGCGGTATCCTGTTGGAACGCAGTTTGCGCGCAAAGTGGTGAAGATCACCAACGCGGGAGCGTTTATCGAACTGGAAGAAGGCATTGACGGGTTCCTCCATGCGGACGACATTTCATGGACCAAGAAGGTGAAACGTCCGGCAAGCGAATTGCAGGTGGGGCAGGAAGTCGAAGTCATGATCATCGGCGTGGAAAAGGATAAGCGGAACATCAGGCTCGGTATAAAACAGCTTACCGATGACCCGTGGCGGAGTTTTGCGTCTGCTTATCGGCAAGGCTCTCTCGTAGAGGGCGAAGTTTCCTCTGTCACCGATTTTGGTATTTTCGTCAGGGTGGCCAGTGGCATTGAAGGACTGATTCACAAGTCAAATCTCTCTGAAAATTCAAACGAAACACCGGACGAAGCTCTAAGACGGTACAAGGTTGGCGACAAGATCAAGGCTATTGTCATTGAGATTCAACCCGAAAGACAGAAAGCCGCGTTTTCTATCCGCGATTACCAGCGCAAGCTCCAGCGCGACGAGGTCTCGCAATATATGGCTACCGACGGGGGAGACGGTTCAACTTACAATCCCTTCGGCAATCTTTTGAGACAGAAGGGGGAATAGGGAGAGGGTTTTTGTTATAGGGCATTGCTTGAAACAAATGGATTCCGTTTATTAACAAGAATCTCATCCCTACTCCTAAAAAGAAATGCAGACCGTTGATATTCAAAAATTTAACACACTCGTTGACATTAACACCCGTATTAATTCGAGTATTCAGGATCTTACCGGTCTGTTGACTGAAATCATCGACTCGGCGGCGAATCTCTGCGATGCGGAAGCGGCTAGTCTGCTCCTGCTCGACAGGAAAACCAATTTACTCTACTTTGAAGTCGCCCTTGGACCTAAGGGAACGGCGGTGAAGCGGTTTCAGATTACCAAAGACGAAGGCATCGCGGGCTGGGTTGTCAAACACAACGAGGCTGTGGTGCTGGCTGACGCGGAGAATGACGAGCGACATATCGCTTCCATTTCCGATGAGATTGGTTACTTCTGCAAAACCATGATCGCCGTTCCCATGCGGGTCAAGGACGAATGTATCGGGGTTATTGAAATCATCAACAAGAAGAACGAGCAAGCTTTTTCCGAAGACGACTTGGATTGGCTCTCGATACTTGCGAACCAAGCCGCGCTTGCCATCATCAACGCCCAGAACATCAAGAAGGCGCGGGACGAAATCTGGCAACTACAAGTTGCGATGATAGGCGAACAGAAACCAGCGGACGGCTATCATACGTTTATTGCGAAAAGCCCAGCCATTTTGGAGAAGCTAGAGTCGCTTGATCGCATCGCGCAGGCAAACTCGTCGGTGCTGATCTTGGGAGAGAGCGGCGTAGGCAAGGAGCTTTTCGCGGAGCAGATACACCTTCGCAGTCCGCGCAAGAACGCCCCGCTTATGCGGGTGAACTGCGCGGCTCTGCCGGACAACCTCTTTGAGAGCGAACTTTTCGGACACAAGAAGGGCGCATTTACCGGTGCGTTTGCAGATCGGAAAGGGCGTTTTGAGACGGCTAACGGCGGCACCGTGTTTCTGGACGAAATTGGGGAGTTATCCCTGTCCATGCAGGCTAAACTCCTGCGCGTGCTACAAGACAAGACCTTTGAAAGGATAGGGGACTCGAATCCCATAACGGTGGACGTCCGCGTCTTAGCCGCAACGAACCGCGATATTGAAGTTATGATGAAAAAAGGTGAATTTCGGAGCGACCTCTACTATCGGATTAGCGTTTTTCCTTTGCTCATCCCGCCCCTGCGTCAGCGATTGGAGGACATTGCGGAACTAGCGGATTTCTTTTTAAAGAAATTCATGATGGAGACGAAGAAGATGTTCGCTGGTTTCTCTACAGATGCTATTGAGGCGATGCTTGCGTATCCGTGGCCCGGCAACATTCGGGAATTGGAGAACTGCATCGAGCGGGCGTGTGTGTTGGCGACCATGCCTGATGACGGACCCCGTTTCTTGCACGAAAGCGACCTTTTCATAACGTCCAGCCAAAATAAAGAAGAAACTTACAGCCTCAAAACCGCGACTACCGCTTTTAAGACACGTTTTATCAAGAAGGCGTTGGATGAAAACGGTTGGAACCAGACAGAGACAGCGAAAGCCCTGGATATTCAACGGACGTACCTGTCCAAGCTGATTCAAGAATTGGGAATAAAGGAGTAATCGCTCAATAAGGAGAAATATATGGCTAAAGAAAAATTGGAAAAAATAGAAAAGTTAGAAGTTGTGGAACCCGCGGCACAGGAAGGCAAGGCAAAATTCGCCCAAAGATTGAATGATTTCATCCAGAAGAACCGCGTGGGGTTTCTCATTGGTTTGATTGTCGTTATTGTGGGCGTAATAGCTTTCAGCGTTACAAATGGCGTTGTCAAGGTGCTTAACACGAAAGCCATCGCGCAGGTAGAGGATTTTTCAAGCCGTTTTGATACTTTGCAGATTGATATAAACAGTGAGGAAAAAGCCGCGGACGTGCAGGCGCTCTTGGACGAGTTGGCGGCTTTCGCTCCGAGGCACAAAGGCTATGCTGGGGCGCGGGCTTTTACCATCATGGCGAATATCTACGCGGAAAAGGACAACTGGGCGGAGGCTGAAAAAGCGTGGAGTAACGCGGCGGTTGCGGGCGCGGGCGCTTACATCGAGCCTGTTGCGCTTTACAACACGGCGGTCGCGGTTGAGGAGCAAGGGGACCTTGCCCGCGCCATAGAGTTTTACGCCAAAGCCGCAAATTTTGACTTCCCCGGAGCGCCCCGCGCCCAATTCGCCATAGGGCGGCTCAACGAGGCTCAGAACAACAAAGAAGCCGCGCTCGAAGCTTACCGCGTGGTCTTGAGTAAATGGGCAACCGACCAAGTGTGGTCCAACCTCGCCCAATCCCGCATCATAAGTCTATCCGTGAAATAATGAACGCCGATGAAAGCCAGAGGAGGCTCGGCAGAGCCTCTTCCGGTACATCGGCTTCCCGTCCAGCTTTGCGTTACATCGTTCCAATGTCGCGGACGCGCGGTGTCTTATTCAAAAATAAAAAAATCACTTGACAATTCTTAAAGATATAGCATAAAATAAATGACAGAGGCTATAAAGTAAATGGAATCAAAAAGGACTTTTAAGACAACTAATCGTTCTCAAAGAAATTGCGCTCCCCGCGCAAGTATCCCCATGAATATGGCCCCCCCCCCCCGCTTTGTACCGAGTCTAAACAAAACAAATACTCTACATTCTCTATTCTCTGGGTTATTTCCTATCGTGGGAGTGTCTCGCCCTGTCGTGGGAGAGTCTCGCCCGATCATGGGAGAGTCTCGCCCTGTCGTGGGAGAGTCTCGCCCTATTGTGGGAGAGTCTCGCCCGATCATGGGAGAGTCTCTCCCGATCGTGGGAGAGTCTCGCCCGACTGTGGGAGAGTCTCGCCCGATCATGGGAGAGTCGGATTCTGTCGTGGGAGAGTCTCGCCCGATCGTGGGAGAGTCTCGCCCGACTGTGGGAGAGTCTCGCCCTATCGTGGGAGAGTCTCGCCCGATCATGGGAGAGTCTCGCTCTATCGTGGGAGAGTCTCGCCCGACTGTGGGAGAGTCTGCCGCTATCGTGGGAGAGTCTCGCCCTGTCGTGGGAGAGTCAGACACTATCGGGGGAGAGCCGCAGACCCAAGGCTTCAAGCCGCGTTCACTTTGTTCTCTTGGACCGACCGTAGGGTCGGGAATAAATATTTAGGAGGGCTTTATCATGACGACAAATATTGTTCCTGGTAGAGACGCTGATTTTTTTGATTGGGAGAAGGTACTGCTCGCTTACGTGCAGATTCATCTCACGGAGTTTGTGATACAACAGGCGATACTAACCGCACTGCTTGGGTTGCAAACGGAATTTGAAGCCGCGTATGCGCGGTACCTCGATCCGAATCGGGGACCTGTGGACGTAGCGGAGAAGAATCGGACGCGCGCGGCGTTTGAGAAGGCGTTGCGCGATTTCATCAAGGCGTT
>JAISCD010000014.1 GCA_031265825.1 Treponema sp.
TTTCTAGTTCTGAACTCCGATTATCTAGTTCTGAACTCCGACTGTTCTACTTTGAACTCCGATTATTCTGTTCCGAACTCCGACTGTTCTACTTTGAACTCCGTTTGTTCTATTCAGAACTCCGGCTGTTCTATTCTGAACTCCGATAGTTCTGTTTAGAACTCCGTTTGTTCTATTCAGAACTCCGGCTGTTCTATTCTGAACTCCGATAGTTCTGTTTAGAACTCCGTTTGTTCTGTTTAGAACTCCATTTGTTCTGTTTAGAACTCCGACTGTTCTGTTTGGAACTCCGACTGTTCTGTTCAGAGTTAGTTGTGTTTTTTGGGGGGTAGCGGAAGACCGCGCAAGCGGGCTGGAGCGGAGGGGGGCGCGACACAAGGGCAACGATTTGCCAATCACGTTTAGGGAAAGCGCGCCCCCTTCTTAAAGATTCTGCATTTAATCGGTATCGCCTGTCAGATAACCCCTGTTAAAATGGTGTCTGGCACCGACTCTCGATGAATAGGCTTACGGTAAATACACGCGGGGGACTCTTTTGTTGATATTACAGGTGATTTCATACGGGATGGTTCCCACGATTTCGGCAACGTCTTCCGCGGAAAGCGCGGGCTTCGCCCCGAAAACGGTAACCTCTTCCCACCTTTCTATGTCCGAGTCCTTTCCCAAGTCAACCATACTCTGATCCATACAAATCCGTCCGACCAGAGGGTAGCGTTTGCCTCGTATGAGAACCGAATACCTGTTACTCAGGAGACGAGGCAGTCCATCTCCATAACCAACGGGAATCGTACCGACAACCGTGTCTTCAGCCGTAGTCCAAGTCCTCCCATAGGAGACGCTCTCACCTTTTTTCATGCTTTTTATGAAGACAACGTTGGATTTCAGTTCCATCACAGGCTCGACCGGGAAACTATTCAACGCGGGAGACGGCGTGTACCCGTAAAGGAGGATGCCCGGTCTCACCATGTCAAAATAGGCTTCCGTGTGCAGTAGGATTCCTCCAGACGCCGCCGTATGTACGATGCCCGGATGGATGCCGCTTTCTTTTATTGATTCAACGACATTCTGAAATTTCTCTATCTGCCGCAGGGTATAGTCAACATCATCTGGTTTCAACGAGTCCGAAACTTCCAGATGAGCCGCGGTTCCGACTGTTTCCAGATATGGACAGGAATCGACGAACCGCGCAAGCGCCGTGGCGTCTTCTGGACGGCACCCCAGCCGCCCCATGCCCATGTCAATCTTGAGATGCACCGGCAGACGGCGTCCCTTCACCGCGTGGTTGAGTAGTTCGGCGAATTCTATATCCCCAACAAGAGGAATAAGGCTCAAGGAAACAACTTCGTCAAGTTCTTCGGGTAAAGGCAGGGATAGGAGCAGGATGGGCGCGTCAATGCCAGCGCCTCGCAACTCCGCGCCTTCGGCAAGGGTCGCAACCGCAAGGTAGAAACAGCCTGCCTCAAGCGCGGCGCGGGCAAGCGGCACGGCTCCGTGTCCATAGGCGTCAGCCTTGACAGGCGCGAGGAGCCGACAGTCATGGTTACAAGCGCCGACCTTTTCTTGTATAAGCGCAATGTTCTTGAGGAATCGGTCTAGGTGAACAACCGCTTGAGTGGCGCGCATATTCGTTACGATTTTCCACAGCAGTGTTTATACTTTCTGCCGCTACCACAAGGGCAGGGTTCGTTTCTGCCGACTTTGGGTGTCGAGCGCACGATGGTTTCAGGTACAATGACGCCTTCGTCGTAGAGCCAAACGTCGTCTACTTTCTTAAACGAAGCCCTTTCGTGGTGAATATCACGCAGGTTGTTCTGTTCGTAACGAGCTTCAAATTCAATTATCCCTTCGGTATCTGATTCACTTCCTTTTTCAATAGAAATGACTTTCAAACCGAGCCACTTTGCCTTCTCACTCCACTCCCGTGTCAATCTTACATCTATATCCTGTTCTTTTTTTCTGACACAGGTACTAACAATATAATCAACAGCGTGAACCGTATAAGCCGTATAACGACTTCTCATAAGCGCCTCTGCGGTGAGAGGCTTCTGTACACCTAAAATAAAAGGCTCGCAACAATCGGTATATTGCTTGCCTGAACCACATGGACAATCCATTCTTTTCTCCTTTCCCTATAATAGCGATTTTCCTCAAAACTTACAACACCCGAAAGGTAGGAAGAAGTGTCAGACACTAGCTTTAAAAGAAGACGCTGTTGTCCGGTAAGAGGGCGGTGTCAGACACCATCCCCGTCGCCTTCTTCCCATGTCTAGCATAAATGAGCGAAATTAGTTTATTATATAAAAAATGAACGACTATTTAACTAATCAGAAATCAGAAACCGTCAAAAGATTTGTAGTATTTGAAGGCGGAGATGGAAGTGGAACCAGCACCCAGATTGAACTATTGCGCGGCAAACCCCACGTATGGACGACACGCGAGCCAACGGACAGCCTCATCGGATGCCTCATCAGGTCCGCCCTCCGCGGGGAAATAACATTACATCCAGAGACGCTTACGCGACTCTTCTCCGCGGATAGAAATGAGCATCTCTTCGCAAAAGGCGGCGTTATAGACCGTTGTAATCAAGGCGATCTTGTCGTCTCTGACAGGTACACGCTTTCGTCGCTTGTTTACCAAGGTGTTTTATGCGGGGACTTGCCGTTCAAGCTCAACGAGGACTTTCCTTTACCAGAACTACTCTTCTTTCTTGATATAGACCCACAAATAGCAATGCGACGCATAGAAAACCGTTCGGATCGCGAAATTTATGAATATCTCGAATTCCAAGAACTTGTCCGCGAGCGCTACAAGAGTCTGGTCCCGCAATGGCAACAGAAAGGTGTTCGTGTTATCGTCATTGACGCGTCAGAACCAATAGAAGCCATAGCAAGAAAAGTGGCGCAGGAAATTGACGCGCTTCGGAAAGAATAATGACAAAATTAGCATTTTTGTATTGCTTTTCTTACGACTTTGTGCTAATATAAGGAAGAATTAAAAAATGCTTCTAAAGCGTGCCTTTAGAGCATAATTTCTAAGGAGATATTATGGAAAAAATAGCAAGTTTTCAGATTGACCACACACGATTACTTCCGGGAGTCTACGTGTCTCGCCAAGACGCTTTCGGCGAAACTATACTCACCACCTTTGACCTGCGGTTTAAGGCGCCGAATCGCGAACCTGTTATAGATATGCCGGTGATGCATACCCTTGAACATCTAGTCGCTACATACCTCCGTTCTCAAGCGGAATGGGGAAAACGAGTCGTCTATGTAGGACCAATGGGCTGTAGAACAGGTATGTATATTATATTTGAAGGAAAATTCAGCTCTGCTGATGTTCTGCCTCTGCTCATAGAAACATTTGATTGGATATTGGACTTTGAAGGAGCGATTCCAGGAGCCGCACCGGAGGACTGTGGAAACTGGCGCGAACACAATCTCGATATGACCAAATTTGAAGCGAAACGTTACGTAAAAATATTGAAACAAGCGGGTAAGGAAAACTTGAACTACCCCGAATAGCAATGAACAGAGAACAAAAATCACTTTTTTATAAAAAATAACTTGTATAAGTTAGTCAAGTAATGTATAATATCTATTTAATAGGGTTAAATATGGCGGATTATAGAAAATTATTTCAAGAACAAGAAAGTTCCTTCATTAAGACTGATCAAAAACTTCCCATCACCAGTACACAGAAGGTTAACCTCAACCGTAAAGGAAACGTTTTGTTTAACGAAGGAAATATTGAAGAGGCAAAGCGGATTTTTTTGACAACCGGTTATTCAGATGGACTTTCTCGGATCGGCGACTACTATAAGAAACAAGGAAAATTATTGGATGCTCTCCGTATGTATTGGAAGGCGCCAGATCGAAACAAAGCTGAAATTATTATTATACAGCTTTCCACCGTTATAAAAACTCTCATTGATAATTAGGAGGATTTCTTAAAAGACATGGAAGGAACAACCTTTATAGACGATTTATTCAAAAAATACGATATAGCCGAGCCGCATGATGAAAATCATGAACTAGCAGAAATCTCGGAGCTATCCAAGAAAGGCTATCAACTTCTAAAAGAGAACAAGATATTTGAAGCAGTAGATTGCTTTGAAAAGATCATACTTATTGATGAATACAACAACTATGCGTTAGTTGGAATGGGAGATGCCTTTCGCAAAAGAGGTTCATTCCGCGAAGCCATCATCTTCTATCAACGATGTCTTGTTCACCATCCGGGCAACAACTATGCCCTATTCGGATTGGCTGACTGCTTCAAAGCCCTCAACCAATTCCAAAAAGCCATAGAGATTTGGGAACAATACTTGGTCCATGATGAAAAGAACATTACTGTCTTGACTCGAGTGGCGGATGCGTATCGCAAAATCAAGAACTTCAAACACTCTAAAGCCGTTTACCTACGAGTACTTGAGATGGAGAACGACAACCCCTACGCCATCATCGGATTAGGACATCTCCACTATGACTTCAAGGAATACACAGAGGCGCTTTACTATTGGAAGAAGATGCTCCTCACGGCTGATTATTCAACTATTGACATCCGCGTACTCACATCTATAGGGAACTGCCACCGCAAACTAAAAACCTTTGACGAAGGCATTATTTATTTTGAGAAAGCCCTTGAACGAGATACCTACAACTTCTATGCGCTCTTTGGGATGGCGGATTGCTACCGAGGCATGAATATGCCCCTCAAATCCCTTGAATACTGGGACCGCATCATTGAACAAGACCCGCGTAACAAGGTGATTTTGACCCGCGCGGGAGACGCGTACCGAAGCCTTGAGAACTATGACAAAGCGGTAGAATACTATGAAAAGGCGATCAACATTGAATTCGACACCTATGCAGTGCTAGGCTTAGCCATAGTAGCGAAAGTCCGCGGCAGATATCCAGACGCCATAGAGTCCCTTTGCCGCCTTATACAGCAAGACCCGAAGAATTACCGCCTTTACATCGAATTAGCCGACTGTTTCGTTAAAACCAATGAAAAGAACAAAGCCATAGAATTACTTGAAGAGTTCCAGAAGCTAGGCGGACGCAACACCGCAATAATGGACTTTTTGGAAAAGATAAAATAGCCTTCCTTACTACTCGACGTGGCTCTACAGACGAAATTCCCTACCAAACATAATTCAACCATAACAAGGTATGGATGGAACACCATCCATACCTCAACCCCTTTAACGAAAGAATGAAACAAACCTTAGCAGGCAAACCTTTAGCAGAACTAATAGAACATCTCAAACCTCTCCCCGCGTTCCGCGCGCGACAACTCCTCCACCACATCTGCCGAGGAACCCGCACATTTGCCGAGATGACCGACTTCTCCCTATCCCTACGTGAGGATATGGAGAGACGCTTCACCCTCTATTCAAGCAAAGTCGTACAACGACTCACGGACAAAGACGGTAGCATTAAACTCCAAATCGCTCTGAACGACAACATGATAGAAGCCGTGATCCTCAGAGACAGAATCGAGCGTAAGACCGCGTGCCTCTCAACACAAGCTGGATGCCCCATAGGATGCGTATTCTGCAAGACGGGCAAACTCGGCTTCAGCCGCAACCTAGCGTCAACCGAGATCGTCGAACAATTCCTCCACCTTCAGAGAGCCGCCGGTTCACGCATCGACAACATAGTCGTCATGGGCATGGGCGAGCCGCTCTTAAACCCCGTTGAACTACGAAAAGCGCTCATATTCCTCACCGACGAAGAAACCCTGAACTTCTCCAAACGCAGTATAACAATCTCCACGTGCGGCATAGCCGAGGGAATTCGGGGCTTGGCGGAGAACGCGCCCAACATCCGACTCGCCCTGTCGCTTACCACAGCGGACCAAGACTTACGCAAACGACTCATGCCCGCAACTGTAGCCAACCCGTTACCCGCGGTGAAAGAAGCCCTACTCTACTACCAACAAAGACAAAAACGCCGTGTTACCCTAGAGATCGTCCTGCTCGGCGGAGTGAACAACCGACAAGAAGATGCGGACACGGTAGCCGTCTTTGCCCGCGGATTAGACGCAGTGGTGAACCTTATCCCGTGGAACCCGGTTTCCGATGCGCTCTTTGAAGGCGCGCCTTTACGCCAGCCGACCCGCGCAGAAACGGACGGCTTTGCCGAGAACCTACGAAAACGAGGATTAAACGTAACCGTGCGATTGAAGAGAGGACGCGGCGTGGCAGGCGCGTGCGGGCAACTAGGATATGTGGAAAACTAGTCCCGCGACGCGGTTGTAGGATCGATATAAACTCCGCCCTTATCGACCATGAACAAAAGCTGAGGCGACCTATCGGTTGACAAGCGCCCTAGTTCCGCGCCAGGTCCCACCTTATCGCCCTGTTTGACTGAAAGCCGCTCGCAACCGCCGTAGATATAGAGCAAGCCGCTGGCGTTCTTAACGATAACTACTTGTTTATAATTCAGATAAGGTCCGGCTGACTGCACCACGCCGTTAGTAACGCTTCGGACGACTTCCGCGGCGTAACTCGTGATGATGACTCCGCCCGCCAGTTTGCCTGTAGACTTCGCCATGCTTCTGACTGTTACAGGCCATTCCAGCGGCGATTTGGGCGAGAGAGGCGGTTTTACCTCGGCTGGCTGGGGAATCTTCAGCTTGTCGCCGGTCTTGAGCACGTAGTTATCGGGTAGATCGTTTAGACGCAAGAGCGCGGACACGGTTACGCCGTTTCTGCGGGCGATGCTAAAGAGAGTATCGTTTTTGATGACTACGTATTCGGAGTTGCTTTGACTAGTCGCAATGCCGCTCTGTGCGGGCGCGTTGGTTTTCGGCGCGTCCTTTTTTTCCGGTATCTTGAGTTTCTGGTCTACCCTCAGTCTGGACGGATCGGTTATGCCGTTCAGTTTCATAAGGGCTTCGGTGCTGACTCCGTAAGAGAGGGCTATCGAGTAGATTGTTTCTCCTTTTTTGACGGTATGGTCGTCGCCAAAGGTTGTTGCGCTTATAAAAAGGCAAATAATAAAAAGAATAAGCTTTTGCAATTTCTATTCCTATCTTTTGATATTATACGCTAACAGGGCAAGCTATTCAAGCAGGCGAAGTCTGTTTTTGGTTAATGGCTTTCCAAGAAAGGGTCAGACACCGATGATGTTTTTGGTTAATGGCTTCCCGAAAAGAAAGGGTCAGACACCGACATCAGACACCCGAAAAGGGTCAGACACCGACATCAGACACCCGAAAAAATTGTAAAAATCGGCGGCAGACGCCAAGCAAATTCCAGGACGAGCCCATAGTATAGGTATGAGAGGCTTACGAATACTCCAAGACGGAGCGACGTACCATGTTACGTCGAAAATTGACCATGGCGACATGATCCTCCTTGATCCCCGATTCAAGAAACTCTTACTTTTTTTCATCAAAAAGGCGAAGCTGAAGTTCCATTTCAGCTTTTGGGATTTCTGTATCATGGATAACCATATCCATTTATCGATAAAGCCGGGCAAAGACGGCAATTTGTCTAAGATAATGCAATGGATAAAGTGCAATTTCGCCAAAGCGTGGAACAAAGCGAATGGGCGGACGGGTCATGTGTGGGGAGAGCGGTTTTATTCCCGGATAATCAGCGGGATAACGGACTTTTTGCGAGTGCGGGAGTACATCGCGGAGAATCCGGTGAAGGCTGGACTTGTGGAACGGGCGGCTGAGTGGGTGTTTGGCAGTCTATACCACCGACTACACAAACTAGCTGGTTTAGTAGACGACGCGGCAGCGGACGATCTGGTGTCAGACACGGCAGAATCCTCCGCCAAAAAAAAGGACGGCTAAGCCGTCCTAACGTTTTCACGCTCTCAAGGAATAACCGCCTTGAGAATCGGTCCAAAAGGTCCCGTTTTCCCTCGCGTATTCTCGTACTGAAGGCAGAAATACACCGTATTTCCACTCTCTCCGTCGAAGTTGAACAGTACCTTTTTCCTACTCGCCCATTCCGAATACGGCAAGTCGTTCCCGCTTATGGGCACGTCTTGTACGCGGAACTTGTACTGGGTCGTAGGCTCGCCGGTCAAGCCGTAATACACCCGCACCCCGCAGTCGCTTCCGTCACCGTGCTGGGGTCCGTTTGCCGGTTTGATGTTCTTCAGCTCAACCAAGTGAACGCCGGGGAAAGCCAAGTCCGCTTCTGGCTGGGCTGTAGGCTCGGACTCTGGAGTGGGTGTCTTATCTTGCGGCTTCAGTCCCAAAGAAACGAGGTCTACATTCGTCAATGGCGGAACCAGAAAATAGCGCCGCTTAAAATCCCGCATGAACGCTTCGAGGTCTGCAAACGCGGCTTTAGTCTTGGCTGTGGTGATCGTAGTTTTCTCGGTGGACAAGTCCTGCTCCAGCAAGGTTTCAGCCGCCGCTGTCTTCTCGGTCAAATCCTGTACGGCTTTAGTAGGAACATTCCATGCGGCCGCACTTGCGACTAAAGCGGAAAGCCAATCTTTAGCCATCGCCAGCATAGACTCTCGCGCCCGCGGAAGCCAATCCGTATTTTTAGCCATCAAAATCCTCCTTATTAGAATGAATTTAGAAAAATATAAACCTGTTTTTGAGAAATGTCAAGTGTTTTTTGAAAATTTTGCGTCAAGTTTTGAAAATCCCAGAGCAGGATTTGAAAATCCTAGAGTGCGATTTGAAAATTTTGCGTCAAGTTTTGAAAATCCCAGAGCAGGATTTGAAAATCCTAGAGCGCGATTTGAAAATCCCAGAGCAGGATTTGAAAATCCTAGAGCGCGATTTGAAAATCCTAGAGTGCGATTTGAAAATCCTAGAGCGCGATTTGAAAATCAGCCTGTTTAAACGCAAAACCGAAAAAGTCAAGTACGAAGTCGGTGTCTGGCACCTTACCTCGCCTTATGACGTCGGACACCGTACCGAGTTGCGGGACACGAGCGGTGTCTGGCACCTTATCTCTGTCCATGGTGTCTGACCCCCTGTCTATCGTATTTCTTCAAAAAATTCCTAATATTTTCCTTGACAAGGGACGGCATTGGGATTATTATAATGTAAATAAGGAAGCATCGAATGTTAGAAGCAATCAAAAATACATTGAAAGAAGCCTTTCCAGACGTGAAGCCTGAATTAGCCATTGACGCGCGGGGTATTCTTACTATCCGCGGGGAGTGCGCCTCATGGGACGAGGCGGTTGCCGTGGGTCACTTGGCGGCGCAGTCGCCAGAAGTTAAAAATGTCGTGAACGAACTAGCAGTCAAAGGACAGCCTGATTTCCGCAAGGACTATCGTCCATACCGAGAAATGGGAAACAAGGCTGGGCGCATTGATACTGTCGACGTGCTTATCGTCGGGACAGGTATTTCCGGATGCGCCATTGCGCGGGAGCTTTCAAAATACAAACTCCGTATCCTCGCTGTAGACAAGGAAGACGATGTAGCTTGCGGGGCGACAAAGGCGAATAACGGCAATATACATCCGGGACACGACGTAAAGCCCGGCACGCTCAAGGCGAAGCTTAACCTTCGAGGCAACGAGCTTTATACGCAATGGGCGGACGAATTGGGGTTCGAGCTTCAGCGTTGCGGCGTCATGGGGGCGGTTAGCGACGCGAAACTGCGTCCGCTTCTTGAGAATGCCGCGGAAGGCGCGCGTAAGATGGGGGTTTCCAATCCCCAAACGCTTGACGGTGAACAGGCGAAACAGATCGAACCCGGATTTGCGGAACAGGGGATAGAACCTGCCGCCGCGATATGGTTTCCTTCGATGGGGCTTGTAGAGCCTTACAAGGTCGCGGTCGCCCTTGCAGAAAACGCGGTCATGAACGGGGTAAGGTTTCTGTTCAACTGCACGGTCGCAGACGTTCTGACAAAGGACGGACGGGTAATCGGCGCGGTTACCAACCTCGGCATCATCGAAACGTCCTATATCATAAACTGCGCTGGAGTTTACGCTGACGAAATCTCCGCTATGGCTGGAGATAAATGTTACACTATCCACCCCCGTAAAGGTACTATCGCTATTCTCGATAAGAGCCGCAAGCCTATCTTCCATTCATTGGCGGGAATGTTAGACAGAGGCAAGCCCAAGCCCAAGAAGGACACTGAATCCAAAGGCGGCGGTATGTGCCGCACTCCTGAATGGAATATCTTGATGGGTCCTTCGGCAACGGAAGTTCCGGACAAGGAAGACTTGAGTTCCACGCCGGAAGGATTAGCCTACGCCATGTCTCTGGGAGAAGCTTACGGCATCGGATACGGAGACATTATCCGCTTTTTTACAGGAACCCGCCCTGCGGATTATAAAGAAGATTTCTTTATCGAGCTTTCCCCTGTTACCGGAGGATTTATCAATGTAGGGGGTATTCAGTCGCCCGGACTTGCGTCCGCGCCCGCAATAGCCGAAATGGTCGAAGGTATCTTTGTTGAAGCCCTAGCCCATGACGGTCCCCCGCTAGAGCGGAATCCTACCTTCAATCCCCTGAGGGAACGAGAGAAAGAATTCCGTCATCTAAGTCATGAGGAACAGGACGAACTTATCCACCGAGAACCAGCCTACGGCAGGATCGTCTGTCGTTGTGAGAGCATTACCGAAGGAGAGATTCTCGCGGCGATACGATCCCCGTTACCGCCTTCGTCAGTAGACGCGGTAAAGCGCAGAACCAGAGCTGGTATGGGGCGTTGTCAAGGGGGCTTTTGTCAACCCCGTGTGCTGGAACTGTTGGCTCGTGAATTGGGGAAGGAATTGACCGACATAACCCTACGTGGAGAAGGTACCGCCATACTTATGGCTGATACCCGTCCGAATCGGGTTGGGAGCGTGTAGACTATGAAACGACTACATACTGATATTGCCGTTATCGGCGCGGGACCAGCCGGACTCGCGGCTGCATTGGAGGCGAAACGGCTTGGCGCAGATACGGTAACGCTATTAGAACGGGACGCTGATCTAGGCGGTATTTTACAACAGTGTATCCATGACGGTTTTGGGATACACCGCTTTGGACGGCGCCTCTCAGGTACTCAATACGCCCAAATCTTTATCGATCAGATGGAGAAAGCTGATATTGATGTGCTTACCGAAACTATGGTTCTGGAAATTGCGCCTAATCGCCGTATCTTCGCCTGTAATAAACAGGACGGGATACTTGATATTGAGTGCGGGGCGATCATTCTCGCTATGGGCTGTCGGGAGCGTACCGCGCCCCAAGTACTGATCTATGGGGATCGCCCTGCCGGAGTGATGAGCGCCGGAGCGGTACAGCGCTATATCAACATGGAAGGATATTTGCCCGGACGAACCGCGGTGATACTTGGCTCAGGCGACATAGGCCTCATCATGGCGCGGCGTATGACACTAGAGGGCATAAACGTTAAGGGTGTGTACGAGGTTATGGAAAGTCCGGGTGGGCTGACCCGAAACATCGTGCAGTGCCTCGATGACTTTAATATTCCGCTACATCTTTCAGAGACGGTGAGCTGGATTCATGGACATAATCGAGTGGAATCAGTTACCACTGTCAAGGTCGGGGCGGATCGCAAGCCCATCCCCGGCACAGAAACAGTAGTCCCCTGCGACCTCCTCGTGTTAGCGGTAGGGCTGATTCCGGAGAATGAGTTGTCCGTCAAGGCGGGCGTAGAGATCGACTCTCGAACCAAGGGACCTGTTCTGGATTCGGCGTTTATGACCAGCGTACCGGGGATTTTCGCCGCGGGAAATGTGGCGGCGGTGTTTGACCTCGTAGACTATGTATCCCAATCAGGAGAAACCGCCGCTCGCGGCGCGCTGGCTTTTTTGCGAGGAGAGCTTTCTGCCTCTGGCTGGGACACGGTAGAAGCCGGCGAGAACGTAAGTTTCGTAACGCCTCAACGGATCCGTCGGGAAACTTCTATAGGAAAGACCTCATTCTTCCTGCGGGTAAAGAAGCCTATGCCGGAGGCAAAACTTGTTTGTTCTACGGAAGACGGCAACGTCATATTAAGAAAACGTCTCCGCCATGTCGCCCCTCCGGAAATGATCAGTTTCGAGATCGAGGTGCGGGGGCCGCTTTTGATTGAAATGCGGTCGGAGACTATACGATCCTAGGGAGTATTTATGGTAAAAGAATTTATTTGTATCGTCTGTCCCAATAGTTGCCGTCTCAAAGTTACCGCAACAGGGGAAGAAATTACCGTTACTGGAAATGAATGTGCGCGGGGTGAAAAACACGGTATTCACGAATACCGGGAGCCAACGCGGATGCTCACCACGACAATAGCAATTACCGGAGGAACTTTGACCCGTTTGCCGGTGATAAGTCGAGAAGAAGTGCCGAAAGCCCAGCTCGGTAGGTGCCTTGAGACGCTCTACAAGATGAAACTGAACGCCCCTGTGCGCTGTGGAGATATTATCGTAAAGAATATTTGTGATACCGGCGTGGATGTTGCGGCATCCCGCTCAATTAATAGGAAGGAAGGATAACTAATTATGGATAAACAAGAGATTGTAAGTGGATTACGAGCTTTACTCGGCGAAGATCGAGTGCAAGACACCCCTGAGATAATCAAAAAGGCGTCGACAGATTACATTGGTTTCAGGCAATATGAACGATTCGATGGCAAGGATTGGGTACCCAAGGCGGTCTGTGTAGTGAAGCCTCGCAGTACGGAAGAAGTTGCCAAAGCCCTTGGGTTTCTCAATCAAAACCGGATCGATACGGTGCCCCGTACCGGCGGGTCCAGCGTTACCCTGAGTATTGAACCGGAAGACGGAGGGGTGATCCTTGACGGTTCAGAGATGAACGAAATTATGAGCCTTAACGAACAGGACATGATGCTCACTGCTCGGTGTGGAACTCCTCTGGAATACATAGAGAACTATCTGAATGAGCGCGGGTTCACCACCGGTCATTTCCCTCAATCTCTCCCTTTGGCTCATCTCGGCGGGCTTATCGCTACCCGAAGCATCGGGCAGTTTTCCACCCTGTACGGAGGCATTGAGGATCTTCTAGTAGGGCTTGAGGCGGTGTTAGCAGACGGTGAGGTTATCAGAATAAAGAACAGCCCTCGACGCTCGGTGGGGCCAGACCTACGACATCTCTTTATCGGTAGCGAAGGAATGCTCGGCTTTATCACCGAAGCTACTATCAAGATATTCCGTTACCATCCTGAAACCCGATGGATGCATGCGTGGGCAATCAAAGACATGACCGCCGGACTTGACTTCATTCGGGAGGTGATAGTGGAGGGTTATCGCCCTGCAGTAGTGAGACTCCACGATGCCGAAGAAGTACAGCGTATGTTTAGCGGTTCTATATCGGAAGATCACAGCGTACTCCTCTTTCTTGCTGAAGGACCTGCGCTTGTTACCGCCGCGATTGGGCAGGGAATAGCCAGAATCGCTGAACGCCACAAGACCATAGACTTAGGGACGCGACCTGTTGAGTCTTGGCTTAAAACACGGAACGATGTCTGTTACCACATGGACGAACCTGTCTATTACCGATACGGCATTGTGGCTGATACCTGTGAAATATCCGCGCCTTGGTCGGGAATCGCTAAGATTTACGAAGCGATAAAGGAACGACTCCCCAAAGAAATGCCGAATCTGGTCTCCATCGGTGGACATTCCTCCCATAGTTATATTCAAGGAACCAATATTTATTTTACATTCGGCTTCATTGTGAAAAACGGAGCTGAATCCGCGCGCTCTGATTACATGAAAGTCATCTCGGTTATCATGGAAGAAACGTTAAAGTGGGGCGGAAGCATCGCTCATCATCACGGATCGGGCAAATACCGCACCCGTTGGATGCCGGAGGAACACGGCAGTTCCTATCCCCTCCTCCGCAAGCTGAAAGACGCGCTCGACCCGAACAAGATACTGAATAAAGGCGTTCTATTGACCGATTAAAAGGACGCTGATGAAAATCGTCGTTTGTTTTAAGGCTGTTCCCGAATTTGATCAAGTGGTTGACGAAGATTGGGACAGCTTTCACCCCACTGCGGATTGGGGATATGTGAAGCGGATTTTCGGTTGCTTTGATGAAAGCGCCTTAGAGACCGCGTTACGACTACGTTCCGCTTGGCAAGAATACAACGAAAAACCAGAATGTACCGCGCTCACGGCATCCCCTCTTCCTTCCCCGCTTTGTAAAACATTATTTGCGACAGGCTTTGACCGAGTCTTAGACCTTTGGACTAGTCTCCGTGGAGAAACGCCGACAACCTCCCTTGAATTCCAGCCGCGACAAACTGCGGCGTTATTAGCGGGCTACCTCAGCTCCGCTGGCTATGATCTTATCCTTGCAGGAAGACAAGCGGGCTACGCAGATACAGGGACGGTCCCCATATTGTTAGCGGAAATGCTCGGTGTCCCTGTGATAACGGGCATTGAGGAGATTGCGCCCTGTGGAGACGGCGCAGTCGAAATCAAACGGGTAAGCGGGACGGCGCGTGAACGACTAAAAGTTCGGCTCCCCGTCATGGTAACGTTAGGAAACAGCCCCGTATCGGCGCTCAGGGCGGTAACATTGAGCGCACGGATGAGCGCATCCAAACGAAACGCCGAAACGCCGACAGTATCCCTACCTCACGAGACAACCGCCGCCCTACCCCGCTTCAGTCTGGAAAGAGTACGCAAAACCTGCCGCTTTTTCTCCGCAGAAGACGGTCTACCCATGATCATATCCACACTACAAGAAGAATATCCACGAAGGTAAAAACAATGACAACAGCCTTTATTTTAAGCGGTGAAACGGATCCCGCCGCGCCCCGTCTCTGGGAATTCATCGCGCCCATCCATACAACAAGCAATCACGTCGAATCATGGTATTCAGGCAGCTGGGACATCCGCAGTGTCGAGGATTGCCTCTGCTGGCTAGAGAAACTCTGCGCCGCGCGACAGCCTGATCTCATCCTCTTGTCGGAAACTTCCGCCAACCATGAACTAGGAACGCGCCTAAGCGCCAGAATCAACCGCATCTGTTACGCGGATACAACCATGCTCCTGCGAGAAGGGAAAAAGCTCTACGCTCGCAAGAAAGCGTGTAGTTCAAACCTCACGTGGGATGCCCCAATCGCGGAGTACCCCGCGGTTTTGACCGTTAGCGGAAAGAAAACGACGCATATCCCCAAAGAAAGCGGCTATTCCCACATAGAAACCCGCCAGCCAACGCCCTTAACCCTCCCCCCTTGGCTCTTATCGCGCGAACAAATCGAAGTTTTTCCCACTAATCCCCTAGAGACTGCGCCGTTACTCTTCATTGCTGGACACGGAGTGGGGAGTAAGGGCGCGTGCGAGCGGCTTCGGCGTGTTGCGGGACGCTTTGGCGCCCCGCTTGGGTTCAGCCGACCGGCCGCGCTTAACGGTTGGGGGGAAATCTCTGAGATTATCGGGCAATCAGGCATCCGTACCGGGGCGAAACACTGCGTTGCGGTGGGAATATCTGGGGCGGCCGCGTTCATGGCGGGGATTGATTCTGCGGCGACGTTGATAGCCGTGAATCCTGATAAGAACGCGCCTATTTTTCATTACGCGGACATCGGAATCACCACCCACGCGGAAGAATTTATCACCGCGCTTGAGAAAGAAACATAGAATAAGGAAACAAACAATGACAAAGATCGAATTTATCTCTGCCTCCGACCAGCTCGGCTACCTTCACGACGAGTCTCGGTTAAGCGGACGTGCGGATTACCTCGCCTTTCCGAAAGATGCGACCCAAGTCCGCGCCACAATCCTCCGCGCCGTGGAGGAAAAGCTCTCACTCACCATCCAAGGCTCGCGCACCGGCATTTCCGGCGGGGCTGTTCCCCGCGGAGGCGTGGTCCTTTCCACCGAAAAGATGAGCCAACCCCTCGGTTTCTCCGAAGGGGACCTCCCAATCCTGCGCGTTCAAGGGGGAATGAGCATTGACGACATAACAACCCTGCTTCTGCGGGGAATCCCCCCTGAGGATTGGGATGATGAGGGCAAAATATGCTTCCGAAAGCGGGCGCGAAGCCTCCGATTTGCGCCAAATCCCACGGAAACCACGGCAAGCATAGGGGGATCCTTTGCGTGTAATGCGCGGGGCCCCAATTCCCTGCTCTGGGGCGGCACAGGCGATCACGTACAGGGACTCGTATGGATCACTCCGCAAGGAGAAATCTGGCGCGTGGAACGCGGACGCTCTTGTTTCGACGAAATTGGCTGTGATCTCCCCAACGGCGGGCGCGTTTCCTGCAATAGCAGACTCCCTGACGGAGGAAGTCGGTACCTACACCCACGAGTCGGACTCGATCTCGTTGATTTTCTCGCGGGAAGCGAAGGACTCTTAGGCTGTGCGGCTGAACTCTCCCTCCGTCTCGTAGAAAAACCCGCGGCTGTCTGGGGAGTGGTCTATTTTTTTGAACAAGATCAACAAGCAATCGCCTTTGCCGAGTCCCTTCGGCGTGGGCGGGAACACAGCTCCCAGAGAGAAACGCTCTCCACGGTTGAATATTACGACCGATGGTCGCTTGAATTGATACGAAACCTTGCCCCGCACAACACAACCCTGAGGCAACTCCCCTTCATCAACCCGTTAATGAACGCGGCGGTTCAAGTCGAGCTTGAAGGGGAGAGTTCCGAGGCGCTAGAGACGATTCTCGTCGAGCAATTGGAAGCGTTTCTGGCGTTTGGCGGCGGAGAAGAGAACACATGGGCGGCGGCAAGCCCTGTTGAACTTGAAAAATTCCATCTATTGCGCCACGCCGTGCCGGAACTCATCAATGGAGAGATAGACAAGCTACGACAGACCTCGCCCGACCTACACAAGACAGCGGTAGACTTCATGGTTCCGCCGGAATTGGTCAACGGCTACCGCGAAACCTATCGGCGGGACATAGAAACGGCGGGATTGCGGGGCTTTATCTTCGGACACATCGCGGAAGGTCGCCTGCACGTGAACATTCTGCCGAAGAATTCCCGCGAACTCCAACAAAGCTACGCGCTAATCGACGGTTGGGCGTCTTCTGTCGTCAGAGATCGCGGGATTCTAGCGGCTGAAAATGGAATCGGCTTACTCAAACGCGATCTTCTCTGTCGTTTTCTTTCGTCAGAGCGGCTCGAACAGATACGTTCCCTCATCGGCGCGTTTGATCCGCAGAACATTTTGGGCGGTTTCGAGCCTATAGGAGATTAAAACCGTGAAAATTGGGGTATGTATCAAACAAGTTCCTGCTGGTACTGCGCGTATGGACGACAAAACCGGTCTTTTGGTCAGGAGTTCTGCGGAAGGAACGCTGAATCCCTATGATTTATGTGCGATAACGGCGGCGTTACAAGCCGCGGCTGGGGTTGCGGAGGCTGGCGAGGTGGAAATTCTCGCTATTACCATGGGACCGCGTTCAGCGGAGCGAACTTTGCGGGAAGCTTTGTCGCTGGGGGCAACGAATGCTCTGCTTTTAAGCGATCCCGCCTTCTCCGGCGCGGATGTTACCGCCACATCGCGGACTTTGGCTGAGGCTTTGCGGAAATACGGCGTGCCGGATATGTTGTTTTGCGGGCAACAGACGACAGATGGGGACACAGCGCAGGTTCCTTTTGCGCTGGCGGCGCGATTGTCTGTTCCCGCGATAGGCTGGGTTAAGGGAATCGAGTATTTTAGGGCGGACGGCTATTCGGTTCTCCAAGAACTTTCCACAGGCGCGGTACAAGTTCGTGGTGGTTATCCTGCGCTTTTTGCGATTGGGCGGGAAGCTGTCCAGCCGCGTGCGCCTAATCTGAGTCGCAAGCTTGCCGCGCAAAGAATCCCCATCACGGTTTGGGGTCTTGCCGATCTTTCCCCTTCACGCGCTCAAGATTACGGGCTTACGGGTTCTCCCACGCGAGTAAAAGCCCTCTACACGCCGATACAAACCGCTAAAACTCCGCCTCTCCGTGTACCCGCCGCCACCGCCGCCTCGCTCATACGAGAAGCTCTCGACCAGCAAGCAAGCCTGTCTCAGACATAGTAAAATAATCAGAAGGGGGGCGCTATTTCCTAAACGAGATTGTATGCACTCGCCTTTGTATCGCGCCCCCCTCCTCCGGTTCCCCACAGCGCGGTCTTCCGCTACCCCCCAAAACCCACACGGTGGGAGTAAAACAATACCCATTTAAACACCCGAAGGGTGCGCTACACCCAAAAATCCCCACTACGAGAATAAAACAAGACGCTTTTAAACACCCGAAGGGTGCTTTACACGTCAAAATTCACGAAATTGCGTCAAAATAAACGATGTATGGTCTTGACTTTTGAAGGCAATAATAGTAAATTTAAGGCTGGTGAGAAACATCCTTCTTTGATCTTTTTGACTTATTTGACTTTGCGTTAAATTATCCGATGAGTCTAAACCTATATGATGAAATTTTGTAAATATTTTTAACAATCTTATTTTAACGAGTAACAATTTTGTCAATATTGTTAGGATTTCAGCAAAAATTGTTAGCAATCCTGTTAAGATTGTTAAGTATATTATATAAATTGTTAAAAATATCGTATTGATTGTTAAGCGTTCCGTATTGGTTTTTAGAACTTTCATGTTAATTGATAAAAAAAATATTTTTTTAAAAATTGTTCTTGACAAGTTGTTTAAATAGATGTATTATATATATAAATTTATTTAGAGGAGTTTTAAGATGGCTGATTGTATTCCTATAAGAGAGATTGATCTTTTAAGATGGGCGTTGAACTTTGCCACGCTTTGTCTTGCGAATCAGGATTTGTGGGGGCTTCCGCCTACGGAAGTTGCCACATTGAACGCCGCGGTAGCCGAATTTGATGGCATTTACCGGACGGCTCTTGGTCCTAACGCTTCAAAGGCTGATATTTTACTCAAGAATGAGAAGAAAAAGGCTCTCAAGGTGTTATTACGCGACTTCAAAAATCGGAATATTGACCCAAATCGGGCGGTGACTGATCCGAATCGTGAGCGTCTTGGTCTGACGATCCGCGATATTAAGAATACGCCTGTGCCGCCTCCAACGACTGTGCCGGAATTTGAGTTCACTTATCCGGGTGCGCGGCGGATCGATGTACATTTTAGGGATTTTGGGAGCAAGCGTAAAGCAAAGCCTAAGGGCGCGGCTGGAGCGGTTATCCTGCACTCAATACGGACAACGCCGCCGGTGAATCAAGATGAGTTGGCTCATTCGGTTTTTACGAGTCGCACGCCGTATCATTTTGAATTCAAGGAAGATGAACGGGGTAAAACGGTCTATGTCGCGCTTTATTGGCAGAATAGGAAGGGTGATAGGGGCCCGTGGAGCGAAATTCAACCTGTTATTATCCCTTGAGTGAAGAATGTTTCGATTCTTTTACGACCGCTACGGTTTGCTTACTAAAGCTCTGACCGTGCGGTCGTAATTTTTATATGGAACAGGTTAAATGAGTCATTACTTGAGGAATAGCGGAAGCTTTATCATCTAAACTCTACTGTGCAAGGCAGGGATGGAGACAGAGGGATGTAAAAGGATGTTTGTTTGTCTTAAAAGTCTCTTGATAATAGAAGGACTGATTTATGAATACTATAGAGGAAACCCAATTTGGCGTGAATAAATTGATTTTAGGCGATAATCTCGAAATATTAAGGAATATAGAGAGCGAATCAGTTGATCTTATTTATCTTGATCCGCCGTTTTTTTCAAATAGGAACTACGAAGTCATCTGGGGAGACCAAGGCGAAGTGCGAAGTTTCCAAGATCGTTGGGCTGGCGGTGTGGATCATTACATTGCGTGGCTAAAAGAGCGGGTTGTTGAGATGTATCGTGTTCTTAAAACTACCGGAAGTATTTTTTTGCATTGTGATTGGCACGCTAATGCTTATATCCGCGTAGAAATTTTGGATAAACTCTTCGGAAAAAGCAATTTTAGAAATGAAATTGTTTGGTGTTATAAAACAACCTTAAAAGTTTCTTCACATCATCTTGGTAGAGACCATGACTCTATCTTTGTTTATGCAAAGAGCAAAGATTTTTTAATACACCCTGATCAAAATGATTACCCGCCGAGTGAAAATACGCTGAAAAGATGGGGGAAATACGCAGATGCCGATGGTTTTGTAAGTAATAAACACTTTGCGGGAAGCGCATCCACTATTATAAATACCGATGATGAATCAAAAGGATTCAATATTAAGCATGGCGTTCCGAGAGATGTTTGGGAAATAGCGCACTTAGCTGGAAATAATCCTGAAAAAATAGGCTACCCCACGCAGAAACCCTTTGCCTTACTTGAACGGATCATAAAAATGGCGAGTAATGAGGGCGATCTTGTGCTTGATCCATTCATGGGTGGAGGAACCACTATCGCGGTCGCGGATAAACTTAACCGCAAGTGGGTGGGAATCGATCAATCCGCAATGGCGGTAAAAGTTACTGAACTGCGTTTGCACCAGCAGACGGATTTATTCACGAGTATCTACGCTAATTCTTATGTACTGCAACTGCATAAATACGATTATGACGCATTGTGTAATAAAGATGCGTTTGAATTTGAAAATTGGATCATTGGGCAGTTTGGCGGTGTACCACGCGGAAAGAAAGGCGGAGACGCGGGTGTGGATGGGAAGGCGGCTGACGGAGCGCCGATTCAAGTGAAGCGATCCGAGAGCGTAGGCGTGAATGTGGTAAAGAATTTTTTCGTATCCGCCAAGCAATTCGATAAGACGGCTTTTGAAAAAAACGTCGCGGCGAGTCAGCCTGTTGGGTATATCATCGCTTTTTCCTTTGGCAAAGGAGCGGTACAGGAAGTTGCGCGACTAAAGAATCAGGAAAACGTCGTTATATCACTCGTGCCTGTGGATTCGATTATTCCTGTCTCTAAAAAGCCGAGTATTTCCTTTGAAGTTCGTGAAATTGATCGACGTGCCGATGGAATTCGTGAGATAGAAATTGCCGCAAGAGGAGAGAGTCCGTCTGGCGTCGAGTTTTATAGCTGGGATTTCGCATACAACGACGCCGAAGGGTTCAAGCCGTCTGTCGTCATGAATAAGGATGGCGTTCAATGCCGGGAATTTAAGGCGGGCGTTTATCATGTCGCGGTGAAAGCAGTGGATAACGATGGGTTGGAGAGCATAGAAACGATAAAATTAAAGGTAAACGGCGCGGTGGAACAGGTTAAATAAGCCACCGCCTAGGAGTCGTCCTCCGAGTATTTAGAAGTGGCTTGCCCTTCCCCACCGTGGGGTTGGGGGGTGGCGGAAGCCCGCCTAAAGGCGGGCTGAAGACAGGGGGGCGCGACAGGAAGTCATCTGTCTGCCGAGGAGTTTTGGAAATAGCGCCCCCCTTCTCACCCTTCGGGTGTTTAAAAGCGTCCTGCTCTGTCGCCTATTGTGGTCAGCATGGGAGTTTTTGATGGAAAATATAACGGGGTTTGCGGTGACTCCTTACGTTAAGGACGCATCTGAAAAGATTATTATGGTGTTACTTCAGCCGCGTATGGGCAAAGTACACCCTATCTCATTGGAACTTGCCGATACAGCTCGGTTTCTTGGCTCTGAAGGGGGATTTAAAACCGCCGGGGTGTTTATTTCGGGGGAATTTACCGCCACTATGCACGCTCAACTAAGCGCTTGCGGGCTTGACGAAGTGTTTCTCTACCATGACGAGCGGTTTTCGCCCTTTATCCCAGAATTGCATACCGTTGCCTTGCTGGACTGTATCCAAGCGACGCATCCTGATACCCTTCTCGTGGGCGCTACTCCAGAAGGAAGGAGCATTGCGCCCCTCGCAGCGGTCGCTCTGGAGACCGGGGTTACCGCAGATTGCACAGAACTCGCCATTGACGCCAATGGGCTTCTTGTACAGACCCGTCCCGCCTTCGGCGGCGATCTTATGGCGCGGATAGTTACCCCTACAGCTCGCCCTCAGATCGCTACCGTTCGTTACGGAGTCTTGCGAAACAAAATGAAAGAGGCGGCGGGAAAAACTACTCGGCTAACGCGGTCCAGCGTTCTCCTTCCCGCGGCGCACACTTATAGAAAAGAGCTTGTTGCTCCGTCTACAGACGAAAAAGAAGCCCCGTATGTTCTTGCCATAGGAGGCGGCGTCCGTTCTCGTGAAGATATTGAGCTTTTTACAAGGATGAGCGAGGTTATTGGGGGGAGGTTGATGTGTTCTCGGTCCCTTGTTGAACGGGGATGGATGCCTCAGAGCCTTCAAATTGGGATTAGTGGATGTTGTGTCGCGCCTCGCCTTCTTATCGTGATGGGTATTTCAGGTTCAGTGCAGTTCATGGCCGGGATTCAAGGGGCGCGGAAGGTCTGTGCTGTAAATGCAGACCCTCACGCGCCGATATTACGGATCGCGGATGTCCCTCTTGTCTGCGATCTCTACAATGTCGCCGCCTTGTTTTAGACGGCGATAATTTCTTGATGTTATTAAATGGGAAAGGTGTAGAATCAGTAACTTTATTTTGCCGCGCGGTAGATTGCTTCTAAGTCAGAAATATCCAGTGGGTAGAATGTGCCAAGTTTCCGTTTGCCAAAGAAACTGCCTCTAAACGCGAGTTCTTTCACTTGCTCTTCGGTGAGGTCAATGCCTAGTTCATGGAGCGATATTGGCATATTGATTGACTTAAAAAACGCTTCCATGTTGTCAATGGCGAGGCGTGCCGCGTCCTCTTCGTTACTTTCCGCGATGCCAAATACGTCCACGCCAAGTTTTGCGAAACGAGAAGGAAGGGCCTTGTAGACGTAACGCGCCCAAGTCCCCCAAACTGCGGATAATCCTGCGCCGTGCGCTACGTCAAACATCCCACTCAGCTCGTGCTCTATCTGGTGCGTTGACCAATCGCCGCCGCTTCCTCCGCATCCGGTGAGTCCGTTGTGTGAGAGACTGCCAGCCCACATGATTTCGGACGCCGCGTTATAGTCGCGGGGGTTGTCCTTGAGGATAAGGGCGTTTCGTATCACGGTTTTTATGAGAGCGACTGCAATGCGATCCGTAAGTTCGGAATCTGTGCGTTTAGGGTCTAACCATCGCTCTAATGTGTGCATAACAATGTCCACACCCCCGCAGGCAACCTGATACGCCGGTAGGGTAAAGGTGAGTTCTGGATTCATCACCGCGAACTTGAGCCGACAAATGTTGTTGGAGTAGCCGCGCTTGACGCCATCATCGTTGGTAACGACGGATGAGTCGCTCATCTCACTGCCCGCGGCCGCTATGGTCAGCACACAGCCGATAGGTAAACAGTCAGTCGGCGCGCGCCTCTGCTCGTAGAAGTCCCACACTTCGCCTTCGTTTACCACACCGTAGCCTATCGCCTTCGCCGAGTCGATAACGCTTCCTCCGCCTATCGCAAGGATGAAGTCAACGTTCTCTTTTCTGCACAACGCTATGCCTTCGTGAATCTTCGCAAGACGTGGATTAGGCACAACTCCGCCGAGTGAAACATAAGATACGCCGCTTTCGTCAAGAGATCGGTATACTCGGTCGAGTAAGCCGGATTTTGCGGCGCTCTTGCCGCCGTAATGTACAAGCGCCTTTTTGCATCCAAAAGACGCGACTAATGCGCCGACTTCCTTTTCGGTATCTTTTCCAAAGAGTACCTGTGTCGGCGCGTAATATTGAAAATTGTTCATGGTGTTTCTATATTACAACAATATCGGTATTGTGAAAAGATACGGATAAAAGTATATTGATATTCAAGAATATCTATTGTATAATTATTGTATAAACAAGCCCGAGTAAAGTAATAAAAAGTACTCTTTCTCTCAGAATTTTGATTATAATTAGGAAGACGTCGATAAACACCCTGCCTACAGCACGAACAATACATCGGTAAACCATTTTGCTTTGACGAGTTGATTCTAATTTGTGGAATATTAGGAGTAAAGAAATGAATATTGCGCTTTTCTTGAACAACTTAGACGAAGAATATCAGATTTCGGTATACCGGGGCGTTCAAATGGAGATAGAAGCTCTGGATATGGGCATGATTTGTGTGCAGGATGAGATGTTCACCGCGAACAAAGCGGCTATCTTTTCTTCAAAAGCTTTTATCGGTGCTGACGGCATTCTAATACTGTCGTCGGTGTTTATGCATAAAGAGAATTTCGTAACTAATTTCGCCGAATTCTTCAAGAATCCCCAGAACAAATTCAATTGTCCGGTAGTATCTATCGGTCAGCAACTGCCGTATTTTCCTTCAATTATCGTGGAAAGCCATGATTCCATGTATAAAATTATGAAACACCTCATTGATTTCCATAAATATAGGAAATTTCTGTTTGTCGGCGGACCGAAAACCCATCAGGACAATATCACGCGAGAGACTATCTACAAGTTGATGATAGAAACTACGGGCTGCGAAGGTACCGTTATCAACGGGGAGTTCACCGCGGTATCCGGTAGTTCCATCATGCGGGATTACCTCATATCCCATGTGGATATACCTGACGCGGTCGTAGCGGCCAGCGACACCATCGCCTTCGGAGTGCAGAGGGCGCTCCATACCTACGGGAAGATATGCGCGGTTATTGGCTTTGACGACACAGCCAAAGCGCAAATGGAGATTTCTAATCTTACGACTGTACGCCAGCCTTTTGAGGATATGGGTCGGCAGGCGGTCAGGACTCTGCGGGATATGATAATGGGGGAGGAAGTACCGAAAGTCGTCAGTATAGATTCTACGCTTGTCATACGCGCCTCTTGCGGCTGTGGGAAACGTATTGAGGAAACAAAGTCCCTTATGCCGCGCCTTCTTGAGATGCAGTACAATGCTATCAACTCCGAAAGTTTTCTCCTCAATGTGAGTTTTTTGAGTCAGAGTCTCATCACGGTGAATTCTTTGGAAGAAATCGCCCTTCCTCTCCAGTATTTTTTAACGGGTTTAAACATTGCGACATTTTATTTAATTCTTTACAAAAAGCCCGGACTCGCGCCCATGAGACAAGGGATTTTGGTTTTTCAAAGAGTGAACAACAAAGATTCCTTTGATTTTTCTTATCTTTCCCAAGTTAAAGAACAAAGCTTGGCGTCTACCGAAAACATCGTTTTCTTGAATGATTTTTTCGGCGTGATAGTAAAGGCGCGGGATACGCAAGGCGGAAAAATAGCCTTCGGTGGCTGGGCTATCTATCATTTACGGTCAGGTTCCGAATATTTGGGGCTTATCGTGTACAGTACTACGAACATGCTTCATTCGTACGTGTGTAGCGCGGCGGTTTTCATCGCAAACACGGTAAAGCGGCTTCAAATAGCGGAGACGGAACAGGAAAGGCTGAAGAAACTTGAGGAAGAGGTGGCTTTTCGGACGCGGGACTTGGTGGCGACTCATAAAAAACTAGAGGAAGAGGCGAAACGCCGCCTTGAAGTTGAAGCCGAAGTACTTAGTATAAGTGAATTGGAACGTCAACGCTTCAGCATGGACCTGCACGATGACATCTGCCAACGGCTTGCGGGCATCTCCATGTTTTGCAGGAGCTTGGCTTCCAGGGAAGATGCGGAGATTCTCCTGCCGGAACTTTCTGAAATGATCGATGAAACCTTAACCAGAACCCGCCAATACGCCCACGACTCTTTTCCTGTGGAATTGGATGCCTTTGGTCTCAACGAAGCGCTTTTTTCGCTTTGCCATAGCGTCAATAAGCAAAGTCTGTGCCTTTGTTCTTACAAGGGGGTAGCTTTGGCGCCATTACCCTTGACTCACGTTCAGAAACTGAACATTTACCGTATTATTCAGGAAGCGCTTGCCAATGTTATCAAACACTCGAAGGCGAAGAATGTAAGCGTGGGTGTGGACACGGAAGAGGGGTACATCGTCGTATACGTTCAGGATGACGGCATAGGAGACGTGCGCATCAGCTCTTCCCGGGATGGGGCGCCTGCCAGCTCTGTCCAACCGAGACGGCGCGGGGGCGGACTCGGTCTCCGCTCCATGCAATACCGCGCCCACCAGCTCGGCGCTGATTACCGCATCGTGTCGTCAGAAACCGGCACTCTTGTGGAAGTTAAAATACCTATATCAATAGCGCCGCCCGCAAAACCAGATTAGAACGTATACGTCATAACCATGCGGATGAAGTTGTTGTTGTGATATTGCCCTAGTTCCCCGTCAGAATTGCCAAAGAAGACGCCGGCGTTGAGACGTACCGCGAGGTTTTCCTTTGCCCACACAAGCCCCGGAATGACGTAGAAGTCCATATCCTCTACGCCCCATAGTCCTGTGAAGTTTATTTCAAACTCCTCGCGGAAAAATTTGCGCGAAGCAATCAAAGTAACCCGCGTGGCTGTGTCGTTTGATCCAGCTTCCGTGTCCAAGGCGCGGTTATCGTTGATTTTGTCGCTGAATAAGCGGACGTTTTCGTTTACTTGCAGGTTCACGTTGAAAAGAAGAACATCCTTCACCGCAATATCCCGGTCAAAGCCCAGAGACCAACCGATGAATGGATTGTAAACCTCTCCGTCGTCGCCTTTAAGGTCTTTGGTGAGGTTGACAGCCAATTCTGCCCGCGTGTTGAAGCCCAAAAGTTCCTGTGCGTAATCGAATCCAAGTTGCGCGAAGTAGTTGTAATCAAAAAACACCGTGGGTTTATAATCCGCAAAGTACTGCTTTTGTTCATTTTCTGAAAGAATATAAAATGTATTAGCGTTGAATCCATCCCAAACATCAGTAAAACCTGTCAACACAGATACCGGGCGGGGCAAACGTCCGAAATATCCTTGGACTCCCACATCCGCGGACTTAACGGTTGTGGTAAACCGCAAGCCAGCCTGCATATATTTAAGCCATTCCACAGGCGTATCTGGAGACTTGTATGACGGATGCGAAGGCATAGATGCCAACAACATCTTCTCCATATCGCTAAATACCCCGGCAAGTATGGGATCATTCTCAAACTGAGGATTCGACGTTTTTTCCGTAACATAAGCGGTCGCCCCAGCCTTTATCGCGCTGGGCGTGCTCGTCAGTTGCGAAGGCGCCCATCTATCGCCTAGTTGGGCGAATCTTTGCGGCGTAAAAGATGGGACGAACACGGCCTCTAGTTTGGAATACGTGCCGATTCCATAGGATAGGTGAATCATCGGCACGGCGATCTTCCGATCCAGAACGCTCGTCATGTCGAGAAGGTCTGTGTAATCAAGGGGATTTACCACGTCAAGGGGACCAAGGCTGTCCGCTTTACCCCAGGTGAGTTTACGCAAGCCAGCTTCCACGCTCAGAGGTCCGAAATAGCCCCGAACATAAGCTTCATCGAAGGTGAGAATAGGCGTACGATGCGAAAGCTTCATATTTATAACGGCTTCGGCGTTGTTTGAAGCTTGCGCGAAAAAATTCAGACTGCCTGAAAAAAAGTCGCCGAGTTCGATCTGCTTCATCTTCTCGGTAGACGCAAGCTCATCCAAGAAAACTTCCGCCGATGCCGATGCTTCCCCGGATATTGCCACGGATAAAGGCGCGGACGCCCCGGCGTTTCCGTTAGCAAAGCCGAAGGTCAAGTCGTCTTCAGTCCCGACTCTGTAATCTTCAGTCTCGGACCCCTCGTCTTCAATGGGCGCCTCGTCAGCCGACAAGACGCCAAATTGATTGATAAAACTGTCGAATTCGCTCTCTTGAGCGCTAATCACGGCAACCGTCAGTAATGTTATACCTAATAACAAAGTTTTTCTCATGGTTTAAGTTCCTTATTCTTTAAGAATAGCATAGCGGGCGCTTCCTCTTCTAGGTGGGTGATCCACTTGCCTAGGCGGTATGAAATCCCTCGCGGTACGTATTCTTTCCTCAATACTTTCCTGTTTCCAGATAGTTCGGGGTAAACACGCCTTCTGGGATTTTATCGTCGTAGCTGATTTTATCAACATAGATAGTCGTTGAACCGCCGGTAGACAGCGTGGACATCTTACTCTGTCTCGCGGTGACGCGCCCCTGAACGTCTTGGAAATTGGATGACTCGAAGATTTTCACCAGCTTGTCCTTCTTATCGTAAAGTTCCATCTTGTAGTTAAGGCTATCGTTCTTGCCTATCCATGAGACTATTCGGGAATACTGATAGGTTTTGTCTTTGGGCTTGGATTCTATGACGTAGCAAGCTCGACCGCCGAAGTTTTCTTCTTTCAAGAGGGCGTGAACGTCCGCGTCTGCGGCTCTATCCAAGGAAGCGATGTCTTCGTAAGAAAAATCCGTTCCCATAAAACTCCCCTCCCCTTCGGCGGTGGCTATGCGCCTGACTTTGCCAAGTTTAGGGAGGAATATCCACTTATTAGCCGCCCCGCCCACGTTTCCAACGGTAAGGAAGCGGGAACCTCTGACGGTGTTAGGTCTGAGGAACTCGACGAGCGTCCTTGCGTTCCCTTGTGAATCATCTTGGGAATATTGGTTGATGATAAGTTCATTCGTAGTTTTATCCCTATTCAGGACGACCATCCGCGATTGCGTGGAAGTTGACGTTGCGGATATACGGTTCCTTGACCGAGTAACAATATCGTCCGCGTTTTGCGCCGTTAAGCCGGCGGCGGACACCAATACGCCCACGATAAAAGACACAAACTTCTTCATGTTTCACCTCTTTTCATCACCCGAAGGGTGTTTAAATACACCCAAAGGGTGTTAGACGACTTCGCAATGAGTGTTGTACGAAAGCGCAGGACGCTTTAAAACACCCGAAGGGTGCGCTTGTAAACAAGCGGAGCCTCCGCGTTGTTAAGTGATCTGCTTATCCCGCACGCCAGCGTGTTAGACGACTTCGTAATGGGTGTTGTACGAAAACGCAGGACGCTTTAAAACACCCGAAGGGTGCGCTTGTAAACAAGCGGAACCTCCGCGTTGTTAAGTGATCTGCTTATTCCGCACGCCAGCGTGTTAGACAACTTCACAATGGGTGTTATACGAAAACGCAGGACGCTTTAAAACACCCGAAGGGTGCGCTTGCGCAAGCGGGGTTCCTCCGCATTGTTAAGTGATCTGCTTATCCCATAAGCACAGCCAAATAATCAGAAGGGGGGCGCTATTTCCTAAACTTTTCGGCATACAGTCGCCTTTTTGACGCGCCCCCCTCACTCCAGCCCGCTTGCGCGGTCTTCCACTACCCCCCAAAACCCAGAGGGGTTTCTTTAACCCGGTGTCGCCCGTATTATCCTTTATTTCGTATCAGCAATTTTTTCCCGAACCATTTCGGCGATAATCTCCATCGGGGTTTTATGTTTAGCCGCCGATTTTTCCATAAGGTATTGTGCTGAAAATGCGTCAACGGCAAACATACGGACTTTCCGCTCTGCGAAAAGTCCCGGTTTTCCCCTGACAGGCATGATAGTATTGTCTGTGTAGTATTTGTCCAATACTTCCGCCTCTTCATCAGTCATCATCGCCAAAATAACGTCCTCTATCCTTTATCAGCAAATACATAGGTAGATAAAAATATTCGTATCAATGAATGCTTTAACGTTCATTTGCCATATCCCTATCAAACTTAAAGCCTTTTGTTTTCAATCGTATCGCGGAAAATTTCTTTTCAGTTTTATTTTGAGTATCCCCATTTGTGAGTAAAATGATCTTTACAGGGGAAGATATATTTTGTAAATATTGTATTGGAATATGTATTACTCCATTATCTTCAATTATTGAACTAAATTCATACGCTTGCATAAGCATACCCTAGGTTTTCCTCGCTCACCCATAGGAAACAGTTTAAGAAAAATAAAAACCCGGCGTGTTCGCGGGGAGGGAAACACCGCCGGGTGAGAAATGTCTTTTGAATTGTTACGGGATGATCGTTTCGACGATGTCGCTCCAGGGACCGGCTTCACCTTTTTCATTTTCATAGCACGCGGCATAGAAAATCTTCTTCCCGCGTTCTTCTTCGCTGTAGTTGAATACTTGGCTTACCTTCCTGCGGAAGGTAGAATGACGCAAATCATCCGCGTTTATAGGGGCGTTGTCTCGAATTTCCCACGCATAGCGCACGCCGTAAGCGTCCGCAGGCTTGGTTTTCTTCCCGGTGGCTTTGTTGATCGCTATTCCCGTGTGTTGGCGGTTATTTGTCGGGGTTATTTCCAAGGATGGTCTGCTTATGGGTCGGGGCTTTGGCGTAGGGTGACGGTCGCGGATGTGCAAACCCAGCCTTTCACGATCAGGATTGGTAACTACGTTGTTATAATCAACGTATTGGTTTTTAATATCCCGCACTTCGGCTTTAAGAGCATCCCGCTTCTCATTTTTGTCCAACACAAGCGCCTTCGTGCTGTTCTCTCCTGTCGCCTCGTCATAGACTTTTATATAAGCCGTTATTTGCGCGGTTAAACCGGTTATGATTGACGCAGGAATACCCCACGCTTCCGCGTGTTCAGCCAGAACTGCACAGAAATTCTCTAACCATCTTACTAGATCAGCGTCTCTCATAGGGAAAAAATCAGGCATATTAAACTCCTTATATAGAATTCTTAAGCAACTTCTTAAACCATTGCTTTTAAGATATGGGTATTCTACTATATATCGCTTATTTTATGCAAGAGGTTTTCTCTCTTTTTTTTAAAAATTCGTCATTTTTTTTCAAACACCCTTCTTATTGCCAAAACCGCCCCTCTTTTTTCCCTTACCACCCGTCTTATTTTTTAAACCACCACTCTTATTTCTTTAAAAACCCGTCTGGTTTTTTAAACCACCATTCTTATTTCTTTAAAAACCCGTCTTATTTCTAAAACCACCACTCTTTTTTTCTTTACCACCCCTCTGGTTTCTTTTACTACTCATCTGGTTGCCGAAGCCGATATGCTGGTTTATTTCAAAAGAGGTCTATTTTTTCTAATAGCCTTTCTGGTTTTTTTAGGAAGCCATCTGGTTTTTGGGATAGCCCGTCTGGTTTTCTTGATTTGGGGGGTAGCGGAAGACCGACTTTAGGCGGGCTAGAGCGCAGGGGGGCGCGACAAAAGGGCGACTGTGTGCCGAAAAGTTTCGGAAATAGCGCCCCCCTCCTGATTTATTATTTATTGTAGCGCACGCATCATTTTTTCGCCTAGTTGCCAATTATCGCCAGCGCCGAGCGTGAGGAAAAGATCGCCCGAACGGAGGATTTCTTTGACCAGAGGTACCGCGTCTAAAGGCTCTTCGGCGTAGTAAACCGCCGAATGGGTGGCTTTGACGCGATTGAAGAGGGTTTTGCCCGTCACCCCACCCGTGTAACGCTCGCGAGCGGAAGCGTAAATCTTGTGCAGGATTAGGACGTCCGCAAGCGCGAGACTCTCCGCAAATTGCTCGAAAAGCGCGGCAGTGCGCGTGTAAGTGTGGGACATGAAACTCACCACAAGCCGTCTGTGAGGGTAAAACGCCTTGAGTCCCTCAAGAGTCGTCTTGATCGCCGTGGGATGATGCCCGTAATCGTCCATGAAAAGCACACCGCCCGCCTCGCCGATGATTTCAGCCCGACGCTTACTCCCGCGAAACGCCTCCAAAGCCGCCCTCGCCCCAGCAAGCCGATCCTCGTTCCACCCGCCTTCCGCGCCCTCCACTATAGAAGAAACCAACGCAAGCGCCGCGGTCGCGTCAAGAACGCTGTGCTTGCCCGCAACACGGAGCGTGAAGGGTTCCGCAAATCCTGCCAACGCGAAAATCTGCCTTTCATCTTCAATCTTATACCTGCTTATGCGAAAATTGCCTTCCGCAGAGAAGCCATATGGCGTGAATTTCGTCTTGAGACCACTTTTTTTCACGATTTCCACGACTTCCCTCGCGCCTTTGTCGTCTGTGCAGTAGATTAGTTCGCCTTTTTCCGGTAATTTTTCAACATATTCAACAAAAGTGTCTCTAATAGCCTCATAAGTGGGGAAAAAGTCTTGATGATCGCTTTCAACACTTGTCAAAACGATGCGTTTTGGGTGAAACGCTAGGAAATGTTTGCGGTATTCGCAGGTTTCAGCCACAAAATACACGGGTTTGTCAACGAGAGTCAGGGTGGAACGCCCGTTAAACCCAGAAACCGCACTTCCCGCGAGGATTTGAGCGGGCAGTCCCACGCCTCGCAGTAAAACGCCGCTTATCGCCGTAGTAGTCGTCTTGCCGTGAACCCCAGCTATACTGGAAGAGTCAAATAATTTAGAGTATTCTCCGAGAGCATCCGTGTATTTTAAGATGGGAATACCAAGCTTTTGCGCCGCAAGGAGTTCCGTGTTCTGTTCCGGTGAATAAGCGGCTGAATAAATAACAGCGTCCAAGTCAGGTTTTATATGTTCCGCGTCAAAAGTCTCGAAACAAGGCGCGCCGATTGCTCTTAAAACCGCATCCGTATAGAAAACCCCGCCCGCATCCGAGCCGGTTACCGAAACGCCCGCGGCGGACAGGATTTCCACCAGCGCGGATACTCCGGTTCCCTTCATGCCTACGCAGTGAACCTTCGCGCCCGCGCGAAAAATAGGGGAAAAATCCGTCATAAGAGCGGTTCCACGCATCGTTCTAGTATTCCTTGCGTGTACGCGATGAGCACGCCGTAGTTCACGATGGGAACGTTTTGCGCGAGGCTCACTTTCTTCCGATGAAGCGTCTCTCGGCGGTTCAGCATACAAGCTCCGCAGTGAATAACGAGTCGATAATCGGATAGGTCAGTGGGAAATTCCCCGCCTGACGTGAACTCAAAGCAAATATCTTTGTTTGTGTAAGCTTTGACCCAACGCGGGATTTTTACCGTGCCTATATCGTCGCATTGCCGGTGGTGCGTACAGCCTTCCGAGACGAGTACCTTGTCCCCGTCTTCGAGCCGTTCCAACGCCTTGACGCCTTCGAGCGAAACATCGAGGAACCCGTTAAAGCGCGCGAAGAGCATGGAAAACGATGTGAGGGGAATGTCGCGCGGCGTGTCGGCTGATACTTGCGCGAAGGCTTGGCTGTCCGTGATCACGAGTCGGGGTTTTTCTCCCAACCGCGCTAGGACGTCCCGTAGCTCATACTCTCGAACCACGATGGAGGTTGCGTTAGCTTCCAAGACGTCGCGGATGATCTGTTGCTGTGGGAGAATTAGTCTGCCTTTGGGCGCGGCTGTGTCAATGGGTATCACTAAGACTACAAAGTCCCCTTGTTTCAGCAAATCACCGACGAGTTTGAGTTTAATCTCCTGTGTTTCAGCAAGCGTGGCGATTTTTTCCTTGAGCGCGTATACTCCTTCTTTTGTCAACGCGCTTACGAGGATTTCGTTCTCATCTAGCTCAAACGCCGCGCCATCAAGGAGATCGGCTTTGTTATACGCCACGATGAACGGCGTCTGTTTCTCGTGGAAAACCGCGATTAGTTCTTCTTCCTCCGCGGCTTTTCCTTCTTTCGCGTCTACAACAAGAACCGCAACGTCGGTTTTATTGAGTACTTGCTTTGCTTTGAGAATCCTCTGCTCTCCTAGTACCCCTTGATCGTCTAATCCCGGCGTGTCAATCATGACTACGGGACCAATGGGGAGGAGTTCCATCGCCTTACTCACAGGATCCGTGGTCGTGCCCTTCACTTCCGACACGATAGAGAGGTTTTGTCCGATTACCGCATTGACAAGGCTAGATTTCCCGGCATTGCGTTTGCCAAAGAACCCGATATGGGTTCGTACTGAAGTTGGTGTTTCATTCATAAAGATCAGTATAATAAAAAAACATACTTGAGTATACCACACGCCAGCGTGTTGGACGACTTCATACGGGGCGTTGTACGAAAGGTAGACCCGCTGTCCCCGTCTTGACGACTACGCTTGCAGGCAAGCGGAGTCTCCGCGTTGTTAGGGGAGGTCTGGTTTCCACAACATCTCTGGTGGAAAAGCGTAGGACGCTTTAAAACATCCTTCGAGTGTCACTGTGCACGCGCACAAGAAGGATATTTAACGATTTCACATAGGGAGTTGTACACACCAGAGAGGTGTTGGACAATTCCAGACAGGTGTTTTATGCAATGAGAGATAAAATTTGTTAGAAATTCCTTAAATAAAAAATTTACTGACAAGAGTCTTGACTTTATATATAAAGATGAATAAGATAAAAAAGGAGAATTAAAATGTGGGATCAAGAAAAATATCAAAGAGCGATTGCGTTTGCTGGTTATGCGCATAGGAATCAATTAGTTCCGGGAAAAGAATATAATTATGTTGTACATATTAGTAATGTCGCCGCGGAAATTGCCCGACTAATGATGGTTGAAAAGATTAAGGATGAAGATTTAGCGATTCAATGTGCGCTATTGCACGATGTTATTGAAGATACTGACACAAAAATTGAGGATATAAAGAATGAATTTGGCGAAAATGTATTAAACGGCATTCTTGCATTAACAAAAAATGAAAAAGTTAATAAAGAAAATAGCATGAAAGATAGTTTAAAACGGATAAAGGAACAGGGAAATGAAATAGCGTGTGTAAAAATGGCGGATAGAATAACAAATTTACAAAAGCCGCCCGAATATTGGAATAAAGAAAAAATTAAAAGATATATGGATGAGGCAATATTAATATATAATGAACTCAAAGGATTTTCAAAATTTTTAGCAAATAGATTGAAAGAAAAAATAAAAGAATATGAAGAATATTTATAAAGAATAAAATTGTGTACGTCCCCACTGCACATAACAGGTGTGTTTACGTAGAACAAAAACGTCGTAAATATCAGAAACGTTAGACGACTTTCCGACGAATATTGTTTGGAAATTTATTTAAAAAGTTGACAAAAAGCTAGATTATATCCATAATGTACCGAAAGGAGTGTTGAAATGAATAAAATAACCTTTATCGTGATTTTTGTGTTTTTGGCTTGCTTTTGTTTTGCGAAGGATCTACGGGAAAGTCTTGAATTTGGGATAGCAGTTCCGTATTTCATTGAAAATAATGTTGATGCTTCAGGGGTTGATGTAAAGACAGAGATGTCTACGGTAGCAGTGAATTTCTCTGGTATAACTTTCTTTAACGACAGAATTGGTCTAGGCGTATATATGGATGTTATTTTCCCGCAAAAAATGACGGTTTCCGCAAGGGGACAATCGGCAAGCGTTGAAAGATCAGCGTATGATGTTTTAATGGCAATGGATATGCTAATTGGACCTGCCTTTATGGTTTATAAGAAAGGGAGATTTTCTTTACCGGTCGTAGTTGGTTTTCATTATTTACAGTTATGGGCGCTTGCGGACTTTTGGACGCCGCTTGCGAGACAGGCGGAAAGCGGGGATGGAGACTATGTGGAATCAAAAGATTTTGAATTTGGCTTGGGAACCAATATAACAGGCGAATATCATATAACCAATAACTTTTATTTATTAGCAAGATTACAATTAACATTGGACTTATTCTCAATAAATATGAACGGAACAAACATTAGATATAATGAAGTAAAATCTAATGGTTTTATTCCATTAACCACCTGGGGTTTAAATGCGACATTAGGCATTGGTAAAATATTAAGATAGGAAAACAAAAAACGGCGCCTGACTGTTTGTTTACGCAGATCAGCCTTACGGCAGATCAGACTACGCCCTTTGCTCGGTTTCTATCCGCCAAAATACCATAAACAGACAAAATATTATGTACAATGACTCTAAAATGCTTGGAAATATATTGACAAAAGAATAAGAACAGGATATAAAACTATTATGGTGAATTTTATTAAAATTATATGTATTATTGCATTATCTCTCATTATATTTTCGGTTATTATTGGAGCGATTATTTCTTGTACCACATCAAAAAACAAGGAAAACAATAAAATATTGGCTCAAATAGAATTGAATTTATTAATGTTCAAAATTGAAAATAAAATAATAAATTTAAATAAATTGAGTGATCAAGAATATATAGATATTGGTCATAAATTTGTTACACTAATTAATATTACAGGAAAAATAAAATCTTCAAAAGAACATTATTTTAGGAATTATTTCTCAAGAGCCCCGCAAATATTAGATGAAATGGTAAAAATTATTATGAATAAAGAAGATAATATATTCAAATGGGAATTACTTCCTTGGCAAAAAATGGCGTTCCATATGTATGGAAAGGATGGGGAATATAATTTGAAGTTTATATCATCGGATGGATATTTTGAAGCAGTTTATAATAGAGACGGGATGTTATTAACACAGGAGAATGATCCATTGAATATGGGAACATTTAATTACGCGCATCAATTGGCTAATCAGATGACACATTATAATTTGGATGTATGGCCATATTTTATGTGGAATAATACCCCTGAAGCAATGGCAATGGGTAAAGAAGCAACAGCGGCACAGCCTATTGATAAAAATGAAGAA
>JAISCD010000002.1 GCA_031265825.1 Treponema sp.
ACGAACTCGCGGCACAGCCTGCCTGTGTTTCACAATCTGGTCCAGGGGCTGGAGATGTCCGCGCCTAATCAAGCATGGGCGGCAGACATCACTTATATCCGCACCGCCGAAGGCTTCCTATACCTCAGTCTACTCATGGCTATGTGGTCTCGGAAAATAGTCGGTTATCACGCGGGGGATACGCTGGAAAGTGAAGGCGCTGTCCGCGCGTTGGATATGGCGCTGGCAGGCCTCCCGCAGGGGGTCTTCCCCATACATCATTCAGACCGCGGTTGCCAGTATTGCTCGCATCGGTATGTCGCACGCCTCACCGCCAGAGGGCTTGCAGTCAGTATGACCGAGGAAATGCACTGTTACGAAAATGCCCGTGCCGAACGGCTTAACGGGATACTGAAACAGGAATACGCGCTCGGCTGTGCGTTTCGGAATAAGCAGCAGGCGTTGGCGGCGATCGCTGAGGCGGTGTTCCTGTACAGCACCAAGCGCCCCCACTTGGCTCTGCATTATGAGACGCCTGCAAAAATGCACCCTCGGGTCGCTTAAATATTTGTCAACCTATTTCAGGACTTGACATACTCACTACTCACTACTCACTAGCCACTAATCACTAATCACTCCTACCGGGCGGCGCGACAGCGGGGCGGTGATATGCCGTCCTCGTTGGAACGCCCCCTTTTTATTTATAGCAAATAGCAAAGGAAAAAGGAGAGAAACATGAAAAAGTATCTAGCATTAGTATTAGCCGTAGTCGCGGCGCTTACGGCGTGCGACAACGGCGTGGACGCGCCGCAAGACGAGCGTGCGCGAATCCGCATCGGCGCGGTGTCAGACACGGTGTCAGACACGCAAGGCGTGACGGACACGCGCTCGGTTCTGCCGACCGCGCCCGCCTTGGAGGACGTGGATTGGTTCGCTCTCTACGGAACGGCTTCGGGTAAAGCCCAAACCGATCCGACGTATGAAGAGAGCTGGTTGGCGGATCTCGCCTATCAAAACGGCGGTTTCTATTATCTTAATGACGAAGGCAAGAAGAGTCCGGCGGTCGTCTATCTCAGACCGGGGAATTGGCGTTTCACCCTTTACGCATATCAGGGCGAAGACGCGGCGCTCAAAGGAACCACGACCGCGACAATCACCGCGGGCTTCGCGGGAATCGTCAACTTCACCCTTTCCCCCTACAGCGAGGCGGGCGGAGTCGGGTCAGTTTTCATTTGCCTTGACTTGCCGGAAGGCTCAGGCGTGGCGTCTGTGGAAACGACCATTGACGGCGAACCGCTTGACCCTGCGCTTGCCATTGTCGACGGCGCGATTGTTTATGAAAACGACGAAACGCCTGCGGGTCAATACCTGTTCTCCTTCGTGTTGAAAAACTCTGCGGGCAAGACGATCCTTGTCGTTTCGGACATGGTGGTGGTTATATCAGGCATTGAAAGCGCTAAAGAGTACGCGCTCACCGCCGCGGACTTCAACGCGCCGCCCGCCGCGCCCTCAGCCTTCACGGTTGCAAGTTATAACGCGGGAAACCAGACTCTTCATTTCACGTGGCAGGATAATTCCTTCAACGAAACAGGCTTCACGCTGTCTGACGGAACCACAACCCACGCTATAGCCGCGGCGACCCAAAGCTTCGACTTCCCTGTCGTAAGCCCAACCGCGTCCGCAACGTATACCCTCAAGGCGATCAACAGCTTCGGAGAGTCTGCGCCCGCGCACATAAGCGGACCCTTTCCGGTTACCATTACCTTTGATGTAGACCATGGAGACGTGGAGGCACAAGCTTTACAAGCCTATGCCGGCGCCTCATTTGACACTGATATGCCTGCGGATCCAACGAGAACAAACTATATCTTTGACGGCTGGTATACCGCAAAGAACGGCGGCGGGAGCGCGTTTACCGCGGATACTCTCATTACCAGCGACTTAACCGTGTTCGCTAAATGGATTAACTTATATATAGTAACATTTGACGCGGACGGCGGAAATCCGACAGCTCAGACGCGGACGGTAATTGACGGTGGGACACTTGGGACAGATACGCCGCCGACTGAGCCGACGAGAACAAACTATGTCTTTGGCGGCTGGTACACCGAAAAGAGTGGCGGCGGCTCCGCGTTTACCGCGGATACTATCATTACCGGGAATATAACGATATACGCGAAATGGATCAACTTATACACCGTAACGTTTGACGTGGACGGCGGAAGTCCGGCGACTCAGACGCGGGTAGTAATTGACGGCGGGACGCTTGGGACAAATACGCCGACTGAGCCAACGAAAACACACTATACCTTTGGCGGCTGGTACACTGCACAAAACGGCGGCGGCTCCGCGTTTACCGCAAATACTATCATTACCAGCAACCTAACCGTGTACGCTAAATGGCTCGAAGGCGTTAGGTATGAATTAACGAAGAATCCAGACGATACCACTTTCATCTGCAATACCAACGACCTCTTGCCTTCAGGCTTTACCGTAGGCGAGGGAGAACAGATAACGATCTCCTTCTCAATCAAAACCGATACCGCCTTGACCGGCTTCTATGTAGGGATAGGGGATTGGAACAACAGCGCCTCCTATAGCGGCGGCGAGGACGGCTGGATCGCATCGGGCTTGCATAATAAGAAATCTGTGGCGGCGGACGAACAATTTCATGCGTACACGTGGAAGATGATGGCTTCTGGCGCCGCGCCGGCGGGGAACAACCCGCTTGTGTTTCATTTTGCGATAGACGGCGTAAGCAAAGACAAGGTTAGCGTCTACGTTAAAAACGTAAGCGTAACCAAAAGTCCGGGGCTCTCTCCGGATTTATCGCTTGCCGAGTCTTTAGAGTGGATTGCAAACAACGCGGAAGAAAACGGCGTTTATACGATTACCTTAAAGAACAGCGAGAGCATCGCGCCCAAGACGCTTTCTTACAGTGGAAAGAACGTTAGTATCGCTCTTAACGGTGGTAGCGCGGAACGAATCCTCATTTTGAGTTCAACCGGTTCGCTCTTTACCGTGAACAACGGCGTAACCTTGACGCTGGGCAACAACGTAACCTTACAAGGGCGGAGTGATAACGGGTCTTCGCTGGTGTATGTGAACAACGGCGGCGCGTTGACGATGGAAAGCGGCTCGAAAATGATTGGAAATACCTCCTCATGGGGCGGTGGAGTATATGTGGACTACGGGACGTTTACGATGAACGGCGGGGAAATCAGCGGCAACACCGCAGACTCCTACCCCACTTACGGTGGCGGGGTGTATATCAGTAACGGAACGTTTACGATGAGCGGCGGGGAAATCAGCGGCAATTCCGCCTCCGTCGCCGTCGTCTACTCCTCCTACGCCGGCTACGGCGGCGGGGTGGCTGTGAGGGGCGGGACGTTCACCAAGCAGTCGGGTGGGACCATCTATGGATCAAACGCAAGCGGTACGTTGAAGAACACCGTGTCTAGCGATAGTTACGGACACGCGGTTTACGCCGACGGTTCGCCGGTCAAGATTCGCAACAGCACGGCGGGTTCCGGCGTTACTTTGAATAGCGCGACAAGCGGCTCCGCAGGCGGCTGGGAATAGGCAAAAGGCGCCCTGCGCCTTTTGCAGGTAGTAGTTAGCAGTTAGCAGGTAGCAGTTAGTAATGAGCAAAGGAAGACAAGAAAGGGCCGTCTGGGATGCAAGCCGGGCGGCGCTTCCCTAATGAGCAGTTAGCAGTTAGCAGTTAGCAAAGGAAGACGGGCGGGCGAGGTCAGGGCGCGGGGACCAGGCGCGAGTGTCAGGCATCGGGGTTGTGCGGGCTAGTTTTGCGATAAGTTACTAAAGGAGCGGTTAATCCGCTCCTTTTTTTATCGGCGGTGTCGGGCGGCGCGGCGGTGTCGGGCGGCGCGGCGGTGTCAGAGGCGCGGCGGTGTCAGACGCGGCGGTGTCAGACGCGGCGGTGTCAGACACGCGGTGTCGGGCGCGGCGGTGCCTGACATCGGCGGTGTCAGGCGCGGCGGTGTCGGGCGCGCGAGGTGGCGTGCGCGGCGGTGTCAGGCACGCGGCGGTGTCGGGCACGGCGGTGTCAGGCGGCGCGGTGTCAGGCATCGGCGGTGTCGGGCGGCGCGGCGGTGTCAGGCGGCGCGGCGGTGTCAGGCGGCGCGGTGTCAGGCGCGGTGTCAGACGCGGTGTCAGACGCGGCGGTGTCGGGCGGCGCGGCGGTCAGACGCGGCGGTCAGACGCGGCGGTGTCGGGCGGCGCGGCGGTCGGGCGCGGCGGTGTCGGGTGGCGCGGTGTCAGACGCGGCGGTGTCAGACGCGGCGGTGTCAGACGCGCTGGTGTCGGGCGCGGCGGTGCCAGACACGGGGCGGTGTCAGGCACGAGCGAGGTCAGCCGCAAGCGGAGTCAGGCACGCGGACGGTGTCAGGCACGCGGCGGCACGCGCACGCTGGTGACAGACACGGGGCGGCAAATAACAAAGAGCAATGAGCAGAGAGCAAAGGAAGACGGGCGGGCAAAGAGCAGAAAGAGGTAGCGAAGCGCGAGTCTCCTGCTCTTGGCGCTTGGCGGCGGTGTCAGGCATAACGGCGGGGACAGCGGCGACATGTGGCGGTGTCAGACACGGGGCGGGGACAGCGGGGGCGGGCGGCGGTGTCAGACACGTGGCGGCACTCCGTGTCTAACAACGAGTAGGTTCCGCTTGTTTACAAGCGTAACCGTCAGGTCGGGGACAGCGGTGCTTCCTTTCAAACAACGCCCGTTAAGAAGATGTTAAACACCCTTCGGGTGGCGGATACATACGCCTTTTGTGTGAAGGTATCTTTTTATTTCAGGAATTGACGTTTTACCGAAGTGTAGCATGGACGCTACAAGCGCCGCGTCCGCGTTTGTTTCCGACAATACATGGGCTATCTGATCAAGCGTTCCCGCGCCGCCTGACGCTATAACCGGCGCTGGCACCGCATCAAGAATCTTCGCGGTCAATTCAAGGTCATAGCCTGCGGCTGTGCCGTCCGCGTCAATCGAATTGAGCAGAATCTCACCGGCTCCCAGAGACACGGCACGACGCGCCCATTCAACCGCATCAATACCCGTATCCGTTCTGCCGCCGTGGGAAAATGCGTGCCAAGTTCCCTCACTCACCCGTTTCGCGTCAATAGAAAGCACCACACATTGACTGCCGTAAGCCCGCGCCATTTCCGCAAGCAGATTCGGATTGTTGAGCGCGGCTGTACATACGGAGACCTTGTCCGCGCCCGCATTCATCGCCTTCCGCATATCGTCAACCGAGCGGACGCCTCCGCCGACACATAAAGGTATAAACACCTCTTTGGCGACCCTTCCAACCACGCCGAGAAGCGTATCCCTGCTCTTGTAAGACGCGACTATGTCCAAAAACGTGAGTTCGTCAGCGCCTTCATCGTTGTAACGCCGCGCCATCTCAACAGGATCGCCCGCGTCTTGTATACCTTTGAATTTAATGCCCTTTACCACCCGTCCGTCGTCAACGTCAAGACAGGGAATTATTCGTTTTGCCTGCATGAACTAATCTAATCATAATTTTACGATAATATCAACTATGAATAGACAGTTAGAGAACGGGGTGTTGCGGTATCATCTAAACATCTTCCACGGATTTCTGCCGAAACGAACCATGAAATATATCCAACCGAAACCGAAACCCGCGAGGTGGGTGAGGTGCGCGACGCCGTTTTGTAGCCCTGTAACTGAAAAGAACACTTCGAGAGCGGTAAAACCTATCACCATGATCGGAGCGCGCAAGGGCAGAATCCCCCACACGTAAATTATAGCGCGAGGAAAGAGCGCCGCATAAGCCAACTGTACGGCAAATATAGCGCCTGAAGCGCCTAACAACGCCACGTTTACACCTGACACCGCGTAGACGATGAAGGAGAATACGCCCGCTAACACGCCGGTACTGAAGTAATAGAGGAGGAATTCCTTTGTGCCCATGCCGTTCTCAACCTGCCTGCCGAATATTAACAGCGCAAGCATATTGAACAAGATATGGCTTATGCTCCCGTGCGCGAACATATAAGTGACGAACTGCCATATCCAACCAGAAAGGACTCTACTTGGAATAAGAGCAAGGTAATAAGTAATATTACGGGAAAGATATTGCAGGAGAAAGATAAAGAGATTGATTCCAATGAGGTAAAGAACGGCGTTATTGAACGAGTATCGGAAAGGCTTTCGTAAATTCATATTTCTAATATAAAAAAGACTCAAGAAAAAGGCAAGAATCGTTTTTAGAAATAACAGCTTGAACAACAAGTCTTTTTAGTTTATACTTGAGCAATTCCGAACATTATCAAAAGTATTTAGAGATGTTTCGGGGTTTAAAAGGAGCGAAATTATGGATTTTGTGAAAGATATGTGCGAGAAGGCGCGGTCTCTGCAAAAGAGGCTCGTACTTGCCGAAGGAACGGAACCACGCACCATAAAGGCGGCGCGTATTCTGACTGATGAGAAACTAGCGTCTCAAGTAAGCCTTGTAGGAAATGCCGCTGACGTAAGGGCGGTTGCCGTAAAAGAAGGCGTCAATTTGGATGGGATCGATGTCGTTGACCCGTCGGCATCTCCACTGCTGGATAAATACGCCACGGAATACTTCAATCTGTGCCATAAAAAAGAAGAGGCGAAGATTAAGAAAGGGCAGGAAATTAAAAACCCTATGACAGTGGAAAAAGCAAAGGCGGAAATTACCGCTCAACTTCGCTGGGGCGCGATGATGGTGCATTTGGGGGATGCGGACGCTATGGTCGCAGGCGCGGAAAACGCCACGGCTGACGTACTTCGCGCTGGAATCGCCATTGTGGGAACCGTGTCCAAGACTGCGTCCTCGTGTTTCGTGGTGCAGACAACAGACCCCGCGTGGGGCGTTGGCGGTTCTCTCATCTTCTCGGATTGCGCGGTCATTCCTGAACCTACTGAGGAACAACTCGCGGACATAGCGATAAGCGCGGCTCAGTCTTGTCGTGAATTTTTAGGTGTGGAGCCAGCGGTCGCCTTGCTCTCTTTTTCCACGAAAGGTTCGGCAAGCCATGACTCGGTAACAAAGGTACAGAAAGCTGTTGAAATTCTGAAAGGGCGCAACCCTGACTTCGTGTTTGACGGGGAACTTCAAGCGGACGCGGCGCTTGTGCCGTCCGTCACGGACAAGAAGGCGCTGGGTAGTCCTATCAAAAGCAAGACGAACACCCTCGTATTCCCGAACCTCGGCGCGGGCAATATCGGTTATAAACTCGTCCAACGACTTGGCAAAGCTGAAGCCTTTGGGCCCTTCCTCCAGGGTTTCTCTAAACCTATAAGTGACCTTTCCCGTGGCGCTTCTGTGGACGATATAGTCGTAACCGCGGCCGTCACGTTGGGGAGGGCAAAGTAGAGGGGAAAGAAATTTTTTTATAGAGAGTATTTTGCAAGATTTTCATGGTTACGATAACTACTCTCTATACCGTTATTCATTATTCTGATGCGAGAAAATATGATTCAAGTCTTATTTTTTTTACGGTACAAGAGGCAACTCAAGAAGCTGGAGCTGGATATACCAGTAGAACCTCTTTTGACGAAAGCTTTTGAAGCCGTGGGTGCAGATTTTGTTAATAAAGCAAAAGTCATAACGGTGGATTTTGACGAAAATCGACTGGGAATATGGCTCAGTATCATGTATTTTTTGGAAAAAGGGCTTGAACTTGTCAAAAAAGCAAAACTGAGAACCGGACATTACGCTTTTGTCGTCGGTAAGAACATCTCTGCGTCCAATGAGGAAAAACTCTGTCGAAACCTTGCCTCGGCGCATGGGATAACCGGCGTTTGGTTGATAAATACATTGAAAAAAGACTTGAATTCCTATTGTCAATTTGACACTAAACCATTCTCTCAACAAATCATCTTTAATGAAGAATATAGTCAAATTAAACACATAGAGAACATCTCTTCTATTATAAAAAGACCTGCTTCGATGTATCCTTTAAGCGATAGGATTTTTCAGGCGATAAAGCAGGAACCTGACAAGATAATCCTCGCGGGGCAGCCTTTTACCGGCAAACGAGAGGCGCTGTTCAGATTCTGTTCCGCGTTAAGTCAATTTCCCCCGCTTGTTCTGCGTTTGCGTAAGAGAACAAACATTGGCGCATTCGCCGATATATTGAATCCAGCCGTGCGGTCGTTCATTAACAACACGGATAAGACGAAACTTGAAGAGATAGATTCTTTACAGACGTCTATTTTCCGCGAAAGACTACGCTCTGAATATTCCTCAAACATGACTCGAATCATAGGGAAGTTTTTATCTATGGTCTTCGTCGCTTATGTTACAGAAATTAAGTCGCGGAACGCGCTTCCTATTCTCGTCATTGAGAATATTCAAAATGCAGACGGAACAACATTCCGCATATTTATGGACGCGTGGGCGGCTTTACCCGTCAAAGACTACTTCAGAATCTATGGGACATACATGGGGAATATTCAGAACGGGCTTAAACTCTGGGAAGAAGTATTTCATCGTGTCATTGAGATTCCCACAAAGCCTATGATGGAAACCTTCGACGAGAGAAATATGTCGAATGAACTCTGGGAAATAGCTTATTTGATTGAAGTTTTGCTCATGTTTTTCCCGGGTTATATGCTACCCCGCTTCTTGGGAGAAACCATATCGGACAGAGTTTTTGATATTCTTACCCGCTTGGGGATTATCGACTTTGTAGACGACCCTGTACCGCGTCTGCCGAATTTCACAGCGAAAGCAGAGCGGATTATCGGTGAAAGGAAGAAAAGAGTCTTTGATTTCGCCGCGGACCGCCTTTTCCAAGCAGTGGCTTCCGAACAAATTTCTACGAGTTTTGATTTTGTCGAATACCTACATTGGCTAGACAAGGATATTCCCGACCTTATCGTTTGGAACGCAATACGCGCCGATGTATTGAATGGAACGTGCAAGAAAGTAGAAGCAGCTGTGTCTGGAGGCTTTCTCGACCACATTGTCGGGAGGCGTAGAGCCGACATTCTGCGCTACTTATTTCACACGTTCAGCGTCTTGACCGGTAACGACGTGGAAGCAGTGGAACGGGCTTTCGCGGAAGACGCGCCGGAATCGGTCTCGGATGTCTATTATATTCAACTACTCCTGAATAAGGCGTGTTTTGCCCTTGGAAAATGTCGTGCAAGCGAGGCATTTGAAATACTCAAGAAAATTCTCAATATGGGCAAAAAGCAGAATGAAAATAGTCCTGCAAGAACCTACCGTCTCATTTCTATTGTCAGTATACAGAGTGGCAAGCTGACTGAAGCGGCCGATTATGCAAATATAGCGGCATCGTTTGTGGAAACATCCGGCGAAACCAGTGAGCTAGGAGTATCGCTTTTTTACGCAGCTAACATCCAATATCTATTTGGTAACATATCGAAGGCAGAACGCCTCGCCGCATCTGCGGAACGGAGTGCGGCTTTGGTCGGCTGTTACCAATGGGCGCAACGCTCGCATTTCCTTTTAGGGAAAATTCAGTTTGAATTCGGTGATTATAAGAAAGCCATAAAAATCTTTGATTCGTTAGAGAAAATAGTTGAGACAGATGAGGCGAAGAATATCGTTAACGCATGGCTCTTTCGCTCGAAGTTTTTCGCAGGTGGAATGTCGGAACAACGAATTTCATACGCCAACCCGAGTTTTGATGCTCTGCTTTTCGATGCGGAAGCCTCATACATAACAGGCAGGTACGAGGAAACGCTGATGCTGACCGAAAAACTGTTGGAAAGATTACCTGGAGACGGCTACTTGTGGACGGAAAAGCCTGATTGGGCAAGCGGTTTCTCTCAATGTGAATTTCTACTTGTGCCAGAACAGGATTTCTGGAAGCAAATGGCCATGATTTATCACAGCTTGAGCCTTTGTACATTCACAGGTAGTAAAAAAATGCAAAAACAAGCAATAGCTGACCTTGATTGGCTCTCTCCAAATATGCTTCCCGATATTTTTCCCAATGATTCCTTCTATTTTTACGCATTGTACCGTGTTTTGCGGGAGTCTGGGGAAGATCCACTCTACGTCAATACTGTCGTTGGCATCGCATTTAAACGGTTGCAACAGCGAGGAATAAAGATAGACGCACCTGAAGCCCGCCGAATATTCTTTGACCGACCTTACTGGAACAATGCTCTTACAGCGACGGCAAGGGAATATAAATTAATATAGAGCGGTTTTTGATACGATAAGGAACACTAAAATGTTGAAAAGAAAATTTGCATTACATATTTGCTTTTTCATTTTTCTTACTGGTTGTACTACGACTATACCTGACGTTAAATTATCTGCGCCGGAGTCTGCGCCCACCTCTCCTCTAGCGAAAGCCGAGCCTGTTCCCGCGGCGGCAAAACCAGAGTCACAGTCTATGTCGCTCGTGTCCATAACGGAGCCACAACCGGTTGTTCCGCTACCTACACCAGACTTCCTCTCTTTAGTCGCGGTTGGAGACAATCTATTCCACGATCCCATGTTCAAGGACGACTCTTTTAACTATGATTCTTATTACACAGAGATAAAATCAATTGTTCAAGCCGCGGACATAGCCTTTGTCAATCAGGAAACTGTGCTCGCTGGCAAGAGCTTCGGTTATTCGGGGTACCCGCAATTCAATACGCCGCAGGAGGTGGGACTTGCACTCATCAACACGGGTTTCAATGTGGTGAATCAAGCGACCAATCACATCATGGACAAGGGTGAGCAAGCTGTATTCGCCACTATGGATTTCTGGGATAAATATCCGGGAATTACCCTTTTAGGCATACATCGTTCCCAGGAAGAAAGGGACAAGCAGATTATCATTAAAAAGAACAACATAAGAGTGGGCTTTTTGTCGTATACATACGGTACAAACGGACTGCCTATTCCCAAGAATAAACCCTATCTCGTATCCACCATAGACACAGAGGTTATGGCAAAGGAAATTGACGCACTTCGTCTGAATTGCGACCTCCTTGTCGTGTCTATGCATTGGGGAGAAGAATACCGGCATACACCGACTACAGAACAAAAGAGGCTTGCCCAATTCCTCTCCGATCATCAGGTCGATATTATCATCGGGCACCATCCTCATGTACTTGAAGGAACGGACACACTTACCGGAAAAAACGGTAATGAAACCTTTTGTGTCTATTCATTAGGCAACTTCATCTCCCACCAAGCAGATAGTCCTACTCTGCTCGGTGGACTCTTATGTCTGAAAGTCAAAATGTTTGAAGGAATAGTAACCATTGAAAGTGCAAAGATTACTCCACTCGTTACCCATTACGAAACGGGAAGCGTAAATTTCAAGGTGTACCCCCTATACGAATATACTGAGGAACTTGCTAAAAAACACACACGGAAGATTCAAGGAAAGGTGTTTGACGTGAAGTATTTTACTAACTTGGCGGAAACGATACTGGGAGATGCCATGCGAAACGAAAATCCCTTTAACGAAGGGTCATTATAGATAAAGCTTGAACGCAAACCATACCAAATTGTTGGTGCAGTTATTTTTTGAGCCTTTGTTGTTTTTTTGAAAAAGCCCCTTGACAAAAAAAAATTGATCTGGTATAGTATTAATGCTTTCCCCTGTAGCTCAGTCGGCAGAGCAAGTGGCTGTTAACCACTGGGTCGGCGGTTCAAGCCCGTCCGGGGGAGTGTGATGGCCCATCTCTATTGATGGGCTTTTTTCTTGGTGGATGTAGCTCAGGGGTAGAGTCCCAGATTGTGGATCTGGTCGTCGCCGGTTCGAACCCGGTCATCCACCTTATTTTTATTCTTATCTGTTTCTTTTTAAGAAAAAAAATAAGAAAATTATACAAAAAGGCATTGACAAATTAGACAGTTGTTATATAATTAAGTTAATTGGGTTTTTTAAAATTCATGTTGAGTAAAAGGAGTAATGAATGAAACGAATCTTCATTTTTGGTATCGTTGCTTTATTGGCGGTTGGATCTCTTCTTGCAAAAGAAGATGTATTGATTGACTTCTCTCTGCTGACGGCGGATAGCGCGGCAGAAGATGAAAACAGCACCCCTCAGAAGGGCGTGCCGGCGCAAAATGCGGCTACTACAATTGACACTTCTAGTCATGCCGCTAACAACTACACGGATGAGCAAAAGGCGGTTATGAAAACCTCTCTTGCTATTGAAAACTGGGGAGTATGGCTTTCAAATTCTTCAGCATCTATCGACAATGTGAAGTTGTCTTATACTAAGGAATCTACATCGACGAAGTACGGGACAGTAATGGGCGTACGCGTTCACTTCCCCACAGGTGCATGGAACGCAAATGCGACCGTGAAGCCACCGTTTGAGATTCCCGCGTATGAGCCGAAAGATGATGCTCAGCCGGGCGATCCCAGCAAATTCGAAGCTGGTTATGGTGTGGTAAAGAATGTCGGTATCCTCAAATCTATTGCGGTTGATGTCTATGGCGAATATTTTCCCTATACCCTTTATGTCATCCTTCTTAACGATAAAGGGGAAGAGAAGCTCATAAACCTAGGCAGTCTGAATTTCTATGGATGGGGTGAACTTCGTTGGGATAATCCCCGCTATGTGCAGGATGTACGCAACAGGGCGCTTAATCAAGCACCTCTCTATCCACAATCCTTACCATTCTTGAAATTTGCGGGATTCCGCATTGTCAAAAATGCGAATCAGCCGGGCGGCGACTTTGTTACTTACTTCAAAGATGTGAAAATCATCTACGATGAAGCTCTCCTCGACGAAGAGAGAGATATTGATGATGAATCCGTCTGGACTATTGTCTCGGATCGTGAAGTCAACAGCAACAAGAGTAATATGAATAAGCTTGCCGACCAGTTGTATCTCGAATCTCTGGATGGAAGAAAGCAGGCATCTGAGCCAGCCTTTACACCTGCGGGTGATGGAGCACAGGCACAGGAGTAAATCTCTTTTCTGTTAAGGTGAAAATGGCTGTCTGAGAAGCGTCTTAACGCTTGTTTTTAGACAGCCATTTTTTTTATATACAGCAGGCGATTTTGTATTGGAATCGCTGTATCAAACAGATTTTTAGAATGATATCGAATTTTGAATTACCTGATAAAAAAAGACTTCAAGCTATTTATGAAAGATACGCAGAAACCCGTTTCTTAATTAGTAAAGACATTGAACGGCGTTTGGAGACGATATTTGATTCCTTATCACCTCGCCCCACGGTTAAAGGTCGGGTCAAAGATTTTGGCAGTTTTTATAAGAAATACCTTAAACTACTTAAGCAGATACCGGGGACAAATCCGATCATCACTGACATTATCGGCATACGGGTTATTTGTCCTTTTATAGAAGATCTTGCGAAAGTTCAGTCTCTCATTGGTCAAAACTTCAACGTGGTTGATGTTGAAAAGAAAGGTTCAAACTATTCTTACAAGGAATTCGGCTACGAGTCCACTCATCTTTTAATCACTATACCGGACGACATTATCCAAGATAGAGGCGTGTCCGAGTGTGCGGAGGCAGAGATTCAGATTCGTACCACCTTGCAAGATGCATGGGCGGAAGTGGAGCATGAACTTGTCTATAAGGCAGAATTCACCCCGTTTGATGAAGCCATGAAGCGTAAACTCGCGGCAATCAATGCTAGTTTATCCCTTGCTGACGCCATTTTTCAAGAAATCAGAAACCATCAACTTGACCTCCATGCAGAATCCGGAAAACGCAGAGAGAATTTCTTCAACAAACTTGAAGAAAACGTCGATACTTTTCTTTATAGTGATGCTGAAGTACAAAACGAAATAAAGGCGTTGACTGTCTGGGAGCATAGCAAAGGCGCGATAACTATAGATGAGTTATTGCTCAACGCTCTATACGCGCATAATAGAAACGATTTTGATACGGCGATAGCTCTCTACACGCGAATTCTGTCCATGAATCCGAAAAATGACATCATATCCATTATTTATGTGCATCGCGGCATGGCTAACTTCGCACAGTCTAAGTACGAAGAGGCTATCCTTGATTTTAATTATGCCCTCGAATTTGACGCGAAAGCTTATAAAGCCGCGTATTACCGGGGACTCGTAAACCTAGTCTTGCGTCAATGGATAGAAGCGGTGAATGATTTCACCTTGTCGCTTACTATCAATCCTTACCAGCCATTCTGTCTTTACCGCAGATCTCACGCCAATTACCATAACGGCGACGAAATTCAAGCCCTCTCAGACTGTGAAGCCGCCCTTACTATCATGCCCGAATTTGACGACGCTTTAAAATTCAAAAAATTCATCTTGGGTAAATTGAAATTCTGATAATTGGCGCGGACAGCGTGAACTTTCCACTTGAAACCCTCTTGAATTATCTCTCGTGAAGGTAATATCTATCATTTATTGCGACATATTCAAACCATTCTGTGCTAGATTGACCTCTATTCCATGCTGGAATTGACCCTTATTCCATGCTGGAATTGATCCCCATTCCGTGCCAGAATTGACCCTTATTCCATGCTGGAATTGACCCTTATTCCATACTGGAATTGATTCCCATTCCGTATTAGAATTGACCTCTATTCCATGCTGGAATTGACCCTTATTCCGTGCCAGAATTGATCTCTATTCCATGCCAGAATTGATCCCTATTCTGTGCTGGAATTGATCCCTATTCTATGCTGGAATTGATCCCTATTCCGTGCTGGAATTGATCCCTATTCCGTGCTGGAATTGATCCCTATTCCGTGCTGGAATTGACCCTTATTCCATGCTGGAATTGATCCCCATTCCGTGCTAGAATTGACACATAGTAATTTACGTTAAAGCCGCCGCGGTTCTTGAGTGCGGCGCAGGCAGAGACGCTTCCACGTCCGTGCAGGCGTTGGTTTCTAAAGTACTTGTACAAAAAATAAAAAAATCATCCTTGCATAAAGAGGAAACTTATTGTACAATATTTTAGTCTTTGTAAGAGACATAATTTTTATTTAGGAGGAATTTTATGAAAAAATTCTTACTGTTTGGAATGGTCTTGTGCTTTAGCACAACCATGGTATTTTCGACGGGTAACAAGGATACGGGTGCCGCCACTACCGATAAATACAAAATCGGTATATCCATGCCTACGCAGAGTCTTCAGCGTTGGAATCAGGATGGGGACAACATGAAGAAACAGCTTGAAGCGGCCGGCTACGCCGTTGACCTGCAATACGCCGGAGACAACGACATCCCTACCCAAGTCAACCAAATTGAAAATATGATAACCGGTGGGTGTAAAGCCTTGGTTATCGCGGCTATTGATGGTTCGTCCCTCACCGAAGTATTGAAAGAAGCAAAAAACAAGACGATTCCAGTCATCGCCTACGATCGCCTCCTCATGAACAGCGATGCGGTAAACTACTACGCGTCGTTTGACAACTTCAAGGTCGGCACACTGCAAGGTTCATACATCGAAGCAAAACTTGGCTTGAAGACGGCGGCGGGTCCTTTCAACATCGAGTTGGTTACAGGCGCACCGGACGACAATAACGTCAACTTCTTCTTCGGCGGCGCAATGTCTATCCTGAAACCGTATATCGATAGTGGTAAACTCGTGGTTAGATCAGGTCAGACCGCCCAAGCCCAAGCCGCAACACCCAACTGGTCAACCGAAGAATCCCAAAGGCGGTTTGAAAACATCATCACATCGGTTGGTTACGGTCCCGAAGGCGTGAAGCTCGACGCGGTTCTCTGCTCAAACGACTCGACGGCTAACGGCGTTACCAACGCGCTCGTCGGCGCGGGTTACACCAAAGACAACTTCCCCATCCTCACTGGGCAAGACTGTGACAAACCCTCAGTCAAAAACATGAACGCCGGCATCCAGGCAATGTCCGTGTTCAAAGATACCCGCACATTGGCGTCCCGCGTCGTCTCCATGATTAACTCCCTCGCCAAGGGGACCACTCCGGAAGTCAACGACAGAAACACGTACAACAACGGCACGGGCATCATTCCCTCTTACCTCTGCGACCCCATCGTCGTGGAACCGCAAGACATCCAGAAAGCCTTGATTGACAGCGGTTACTACACCTTAGCGGATATTCGGTAAGTTGGAGAGTCGAAAATGAAGAGCGGTACATTGTTACTGAATTTTATACAAAATCCGCTCTTCATTTCTAACTTCCAATTCTCTCTAAACATAAAGGATTAGATATGACGGAAAATTTGCTTGAAATGAGGGATATAACCAAAACATTTTCAGGAGTTCCCGCTCTAAAAAACGTCAATTTTACTATAAAAAGCGGAGAAATCCATGGCATAGTTGGGGAAAACGGAGCGGGAAAGTCAACGTTGATGAACGTTTTGAGTGGTGTCTATCCTTTCGGCACATATTCAGGCGATATTGTCTTTAATAACGAAAAATGCGAGTTTCATTCCATAAAACAAAGTGAAAAAAAGGGTATCGTCATCATTCATCAGGAATTGGCGCTCATACCCTACCTTTCCATTGATGAAAATCTATTTCTGGGCAATGAACGGGGAAAATACCTCCACATAGATTGGGATGAAACCTATGTAGAAGCGGCAAAACTACTGCAAAAGGTTGGACTTACTGAAAATCCTCACACCCTCATCAAAGAAATTGGTGTAGGTAAACAACAGCTTGTGGAGATCGCCAAGGCGCTTGCAAAAAACGTGCGGTTACTTATCCTCGATGAACCGACTGCGAGTCTCAATGAGACCGATTCGGATCACCTCCTCAACATTTTACGGGAACTGCGAGAATCTGGCGTTACCTCTATCCTCATCTCTCACAAGCTTAACGAAGTCGCCTCTATCGCGGATAAGATTACCGTTATCCGAGACGGCGAAGTCATCACCAGCTTAGACAAAAAAGTCGACTCCTTTGACGAGGCGACCATAATCAGCGCGATGGTCGGACGCAGTCTCACAGACCGCTTCCCCAAGCGCCACCCAAAGATTGGAAAAGTTGCGCTGGAAGTGAAAGATTGGAACGTTTATCATCCACTCTACGAAGGGCGGCGCGTATGCGACAACGTGAGCTTCAACGTTAGGAAAGGTGAAGTGGTCGGTGTAAGTGGGCTTATGGGTGCGGGGCGCACAGAACTCGCCATGAGCATCTTTGGGAAAAGCTATGGAACTGATATAAGCGGTCAGCTCTTCATCAATGACGAAGAGATTCGCATCAAAACCGTGAGAGGCGCCATTGATCAGAAGTTAGCCTATGTTACGGAAGACCGAAAGGGTAATGGGCTTATTCTTTCAGAATCTATCAGTAAGAATATAACCCTTGCCAAGATGTCTAAGGTGAGTAGAAACCTCATCATTGACAATGATCTTGAAGTGCAAGTTTCCAATGAATACCGCGAAAAACTCAACACGAAAAGTTCGAGCGTCTTGCAGGAAGTCGCCAGTCTTTCGGGAGGCAACCAACAAAAAGTGCTTCTGAGCAAGTGGATGTTTGCGGACCCGGATATTCTCATCCTTGACGAACCGACTCGCGGAATCGACGTAGGCGCAAAGTACGAAATTTATACGATCATCAATCAGCTCGTTTCTGAAGGGAAGAGTGTGGTGATGATTTCATCTGAAATGCCGGAATTACTCGGCATGGTAGACCGTATCTATGTGATGAGTGAAGGACGCATCATAGCGGAGCTATCAAAACAAGAAGCGTCTCAAGAGAAAATCATGGAATTGATTCTACAATCCTATAAGGAAGGTGCATAATGGCAATTACAAATATTAAAAATTCACTCAAGAAAAACACCATATTAATAGCGTTAGTGGTAGTAATGCTTTTCTTTCAGGCGCTTATTGTCGCGGGCGGCAAAGGCTCGCTCTTCGCGCCTGCAAACATTTCTAACCTGATTAGTCAAAACGCCTATGTAGTGGTGCTTGCTTCTGGTATGTTGCTCTGTATTTTGACCGGGGGCAACATTGACCTGTCGGTAGGTTCCATAGTCGCGCTCGTAGGCGCCATCGCGGGAACCCTCATCGTCAATATGCACGTCAACATCTATGTAGGTATAGTACTCTGTCTCTTGTGCGGGCTTCTTATCGGTGCATGGCAAGGCTTCTGGATAGCTTACGTCCGTATACCGCCCTTTATCGTTACCCTCGCGGGGATGCTCCTGTGGCGCGGCGTCGCCTTGCTTGTGTTGAATGGTCTCACCATATCGCCGTTTCCAGCAAGCTATTTGCGCTATTTCACGAGTTTCTTACCTATATCTAACGATAAAACCCTCATCTTTGCGGTAACAGTTGTCATTGGCGTGATTGTAACGCTCGTTTACGTCATTAGTCAGGTCACGGATAGGCTAAAGAAGCAGAAAAAAGGCTACGAAACAGGCTCATCCATTATGTTTATCTTCAAAATTGCCATTACATCCGTAGTTGTCTTGCTTTTATTCTTCCTGCTTGCTCAAAACAAAGGCGTTCCCGTGGTGCTTATAATTATTGCGGTCATCGTGCTTGTCTACAGTTACTTCACTTCACGCACCGTACCGGGGCGCTACCTCTATGCTCTTGGCGGCAATGAAAAAGCCGCAAAGATGAGCGGCATCAATACAAATCGGATATTATTCTTCGCTTACGCAAACATGGGTTTCCTCTCCGGTGTAGCGGCTCTCATGTGTGTCGCCCGTTTCAACTCGGCGGCGCCTTCGGCAGGTACCAACTACGAACTTGACGCCATCGCGTCCTGTTTCATAGGCGGCGCTTCGGCTTACGGCGGCACAGGTACCATCAGCGGAGCGGTTATCGGCGCCATTTTTATGGGCGTTCTCAATAATGGTATGTCCATCATGGGCATAGACTCGAACTGGCAACGCGCGGTTAAAGGATTGGTTCTGCTTGCGGCGGTCATCTTCGACGTGCTATCTAAAAATCGCAAAAAGAGCGGATAGCACCCTTCGGGTGTTTAAAAGCGTCTTGCTTTGCCCACTCTTTAATGGGTGCGGGGTATGGCGCGGAGGGGGGATGCGACAAAAAGGCAGGTTTTCTGTCTTGGAAAGCGCGTCCCTTTTTTTATATTCGGACTTATCTAATTTTACGTTGCCTGACGGGGACAGCGGCACTCCCTTTCAAACAAAATCCGTTAAGAAGTTATTAAACAGGCTTTGCCTGTCCATCTTGGAAAGCACGCCCTCTTTTTTATATTCGGACTTATCTAATTTTACGTTGCCTGACGGGGACAGCGGCACTCCCTTTCAAACAAAATCCGTTAAGAAGTTATTAAACAGGCTTTGCCTGTCCGTCTTGGAAAGCACGCCCCCTTTTTTTACACCCTTCGGGTGTTTAAAAGCCCTGCGGGTGTTAATGCCCTTGATGTCTGGCACTTCTTACAAACCCTTACATAGAGCAGTCTCCGCTTGTACACAAGCGTGGTTCCGTCTTGATGGGGTCAGCGGCGCCCCCCTTCGTACAATAACCATTGTGAAGTTGTTAAACACCCGAAGGGTGCGGACTTATTTAACTTATGCGTTTTCAAGCCGTCGTCTGGTTTTCGCTGAAGATTGCGGCTAAAGCTACTCGTTTTCCTTTCTCCATAAAAAATATTTTCAGGATTTAAACTTGGATGTCCGAAAAAGAATTTCGGATGTCTGAAAAAGAATTTCGGATGTCTGAAAAAGAATTTCGGATGTCTGAAAAAGAATTTCGGTTGTCTGAAATAGAATTTCGGATGTCCGA
>JAISCD010000007.1 GCA_031265825.1 Treponema sp.
GTGGCCCCCCAAAACCCCCCCCCCCTTTTGTTTAACAAACAGACCTGGTCCCCCCCCCCGGGGGGGGGGGGGCCCCCCCCCCCCCCCCGCATAAGTTGACCATAGAATAAAACCAATTCTATCCGGTATATTCAAGGCTCTGTCTATATTTCTGATGACAGGTAATCCGAACAAGATCTTCGCATCAACCGGAATTTCAGACAACAATAATACGAGTTTATTCTTGATATTGGACGACTCGATTATCTGTCCCGAAAACGTGGTCCAGGGAAGCGTAACCGAACAAGACGTTTCATCGTAGATCGCTTTTCCACAGTGCATCAGGACGATGCGTTCTATAATAGTAAACGCCCATTTTGCCAAACCCGCGATCATTCCCTTGAACCTGATTTCGAGTCCTTGCTCATGGAAATGAGCCGTAGGCTTGTCTCGGTATTGATTCTTGATTAGCGCGAAGACATGGGCGAGAAGCTCTTCATCGCCTATCAATAAGGGGAATTCCCCTTCCAGCTCAGGCAGAATGCCGCGGATGTTAAACAGGGTTTTCTTGAACGACAAGGCGTCGGTCTGGGATATAGTCATCTCTATTAAGCGATGCACGTGATTCTGACGCTCTATGATGATGTTCTTGAGAGACTTTACCTTGCCGAAGATTTTCGGGCTTTCGTCTGGACGAATGTCCGCCGTAAGTTCCTCGACTGCGGAGAGAGCTTCCTTGAACGGCTCATTTAAGTTACTTCCCACAGCCGCGAAGAATTCAGTCTTCGCTCGCTCGGAGCTTTCGGCAAGCTGTTTGGCGTGGAAGGTCTCCTCAAAAAGGAAGATGCCCTTGAATGCGTTACTCACCGCTGATCGGAGCTCCTCCAGAATCACCCCGTCAAAGAATGGGATATTATGAACGAAATAGCCCAATGACTGATTCTCGATGAACAAGGGCTGGACAAGGAATATTCCATTCTCAAAGCGTTCCTTAACATCTACGGGAAAGAGTCTGCGCGCTGGAAATAACCGCGGGACCGTATTAACGCCCGACGAGGAGAACCCGCCGATGTATTCGGACACCTCTTCGTTCTTGTAAATGACCAGAATCGCCGTCAAGACGCCTATTTTCGGTAGATGCCGCGCCATACTCTCCACAAGAGACTTTCTGTCTTTTATTCCGAGTAATTCGCATTTGAAAGAATTGAGTGCGCTGTTCCGTTCTTCTCGTTCATGCAGGGAGAAAACATAACGCTGTTCCTGTAAGCCGGAGACCATCCGATAAATTTCAGCCTCAAGCGCCTGTCCAACGTCTATTCGTTTGTAGGCGTAATCGAGAGCTTCAAAGAAACAGCCAATATCTCCGTAAGTGTCGAGAAATCTCGCGCATTGTTCCGCAACCGTCTCAAAGAATTCTCCTCCTTGGTTTTGATTGAAAGCTACGGCGAGAGCAGTAGCAAAGACTTCTTTGTCTTCTATGCTCAGGTTTTCTCGTCTTTCGCCCTTTCTTTTGACAGGTCTAGCTACGAGGCGGCACGGCAGAGTCACGTCTGGTATGTAGTAGTCAGAATCTTCCATCAAGGCTTTGAGTATTTTGAACGACTCGACGCTTATTTTGGTGTAAGGGATTTCTACCGTTGAGAAGGGTTTTACCTTGCTTTCAATGGAGTTGTTGAATCCACCGGCGCGGTAGGAAGACGGGGAAACCCCTTGTTTCTGAAGGTAGAAGATTGACGGCAGGGTCATCAAGTCGCTTGAGCCTATCAGGGTGTCAAAGTCCTGCGCTGGCTTTAGCCTTCGTCCCACACAAAGCTGAACGCACGCGGCCGCCCCTCTTTCCCAATCAAACGGATCGCTTACCAGCCGCTCATCGCAAGGGATGTGGGCTTCGCTCATGGCGTCTCGAAACCCACGATACCGATCCATAGCCGAAAGATGAGTATTGGGTCCCCGCAAGAAGGCGATATTCCGCGAACCTGTTTGTATGAAATAACGAGTCAGGCTTTTCATGCCGTCATACGCATCGAAACGCACACAAGGATGCCCTTCTATCTTGTCAGAAATGGTCGTGTAAGGTAAATCTTCAAACGCTTTGTGAAAGTCGGAGAGTTCCGAAATGTTAGAACAGCCCATAGAAGAACTCCAGCTTATCAAGCCGTCCAGATTTTGGGCATTAGCCAATGAATAGATGGGGTTACGCAAATGCCCCATATTATCCGAAGTGTTGAGCTTGCCTCCGGGGAACACAAAGAGGCTCGTTTTTTCAGCTATTGCGGCTTGCGCGAAATGCGACCATACTCCACACGCCGAACCGGTGTGTATCGAAGCGAGAATCAGACCGATCTTATCCTTTCCTATCATATATCAATTATATATCAAATCTTACTTTTTGCAAGGATATTTTTTCGTATCTTCACCTATACTCGCACCTTTGGAGAGTGTCTTGTTCTGTCCCTACTTTTGGTGTCAGACATTCTAAAGTTAAATAAATAAGAAGGGGGGCGCGGTTTTCCAAAGCGAGGGGGGCATATAGTCGCCCTTGTGGCGCGCCCCCTTGTCTCCGGTTCCCCACTTACGTGTGGCTTCCGCCACCCCCCAAAACGCGGAGGGAACAGCTTCCTATGTACCGTTTAGAAAAACATAAAAACCCAAAGTAATACCATTAGAAACCGATAAATCAAAATTGGTTAAGGTAAAGTCTTCTTCTGTACTAGAATAATAATAATCATCATAACTTCTTGCTTTACCCCATGAATGAATGAATGATATTCCGCCAATACCCGTATATAAGGTCAGGTATTTAAATAATTTATATTCAAGTATTGGAGAAAGACTTATACCGATAGTATTTTGTTCTGTATATGGTATAAAATAAGGAACCGCTGAAATTGACATAGTGTGTGATCCAGCGCTTTTAACATTTAGATATTGTAAATTTGCTCTTCCTAAGATTGAAAAATTCCCAATTGTCAAGAAATTATAATCCCCAAATATACCAATTCCAATACCAGTCATTTCACCGTTATAACTATTGCTTGTCGTTGTGTCTTTCATATATTGGAACATAATACCAATATCCATTTTCCCAAGGCGATAGCCCAAGAGCGGAGATAAAGATATAACATCACCACCATCTATAGATGAATCACCAATCTTACTGTTAATATATTGATATGATAAACCACCGCCGATAAAAACCTGTGAAAAACCTTGTTGAACCGCTATAAAGACAGTAATTCCAAGAATAAAAGCCTTTTTCATTTAAAATTACCTCCAAGATTCGCCTGTCGGATAACGCCCCTTGGGAAGTCGTTAAACATCCTTCGGGTGTTGTCTGACACCCGAAGCCTGCGCCGCTTGCTCCCTTCAAACACCACGTAGGTTCCGCTTGCGTGCAAGCGTAGCCGTCAAGACGGGGTCAGCGGCACTACCTTTCGGACAACACCCCTTGCGAAGTATTTAAACACCCGAAGGGTGTTAGGGGATGATGGCGCTGGAGATTTCTCCCCAGGGTCCCTTATCGCCGACGTTGTTTTCCCAACGGAGGCACAAGTCTAAGGTTTGACCGCGTTCAGCGCCGGAGAACTCCATTGTGTGTGGGGATTTTGTGGCGAAGGACGAGTTAGCCAAGTCTGTAGGCTCGATAGGCGGGTCTTTTACGTCGTGTTGATCACGCACCGCCCAGCGGATTTCCGCGCCATGCACGCCCGCGGGCTTACCCCAGCTCTTTGACCCGTCGTTTTTGAAGGCGACGATCACCTGCCTAATACGCTCAAGCCGCAATTCGATAACCGGGGCGGTCGTGGGCGGGTGAATTGAAGTCGGCTTCTTGTCAGGAATCGGCAACCCCATCCCCACCCTGTCAATATCCGTAACCGCCTTATTGTAACGGATATTGACATTCACGAAGTCGCGTGTTGCGGAACACAGTTCACCCTTCGCGGCGTTTTTTGTGGCGGTATCCAGCCTACTTGTTTCAGGCAGACCTGTTTTTTCCAACGCCGCCTCAAACGACAGTAGTAAAGTTTTAAGCGCGGTAATGACAGTGGCGGCGATGCCCAATCTGGTAGCGTTTGCTTCCAAATAAGCGATGAGATTTTTTATAAAATCCAGAATTTTCACATCAGAACGCGGCATATAATCACTCATAAATTTCTCCTCAATCAAAATATTTTTCACGCTGACCCAAAAACACAACACGCGGACACGGGAACGCAACGCTCGGACACGGGAACGCAACACGCGGACACGGGAACGCAACACGCGGACACGGGAACGTAACACGCGGACACGGGAACGCAACACGCGGACACGGGAACGCAACACGCGGACACGGGAACGTAACACGCGGACACGGGAACGTAACACGCGGACACGGGAACGTAACACGCGGACACGGGAACGTAACACGCGGACACGGGAACGCAACACGCGGACACGGGAACGCAACACGCGGACACGGGAACGTAACACGCGGACACGGGAACGCAACACGCAGACACAAGTCTACAGATGTCGTACCAGCACGGATCAGCGTCAAATCATCGTTAAGTATATCACAGTATTAGAAAGAGTCAAGAGAGAAAATGAAAAAAATTACGCGATTATACACAGTGTGGATCGGAGGGTGGCAGAAGACCCATACCCTTCGGTGGTTTTAAAGCGTCTTGCTTTGCCCACCTTTTATACGTGGGACGTATTTGACACTTCGTTTATTATTTGCCATGTAATTATAAAAATAGTGTTTTGATTATTCCTTGATAAATAGTGTTCCGCGATTTTATCTGTCATAACATTCCCACCGAATAAATTTATAGTTCTTAACTCTTTTCCTATTCTCGGAAGCAAGCCTTAAAAACTCCTCCATATTATTCTCTTTGCCCTTTCTTGAGATGAATTCCATAATATCAGACAATTCCTTTTTAGTATCCGACTTTACTATTATGGTATTTGAATCTAACGCCATTGTTTCATACATGAGAATATCCTCCAATTAGTTTAGTATAATACCTTAATTTGCTTTATGCAAGCATTGATTTGTATGTTCGATTGTATACTGTTCTTATACAATGCCCCTTGCGAAGTTATCTGATACTCAAAGCCTGCGTCGCTGTCCCTTTTCAGACACCGCACAGGTTCCGCTTGTGGACAAGCGTAACCGTCAGATCAGTGGAAGCGGCACCCCTTTTTAAACAACACCCCATGTGAAGTATTTAAACACCCGAAGGGTGTTCTAAATAGGCTTTGCGTATAACGAACAGGTTCCGCTTGCTTGCAAGCGTGGTTCCGTCAGGTCGGGGTCAGCTGAGACCCCTTTCAGACAACACCCGTTGCGAAGTCGTCTAACACCCGAAGGGTGTTTCAAACTGTTTTGCCCCACCATGCGTGTTGGGGGGTGGCGGAAGACCGCGCAAGCGGTCTGGAGACAGGGGGGCGCACCACAAGGGCGCCTGTGTGCCATCCTCCGTTTAAGGAAAGACGCGCCCCCCTCCTACTTGAATAGGTAATAGGTAATAGTTAATAGGGAATAATGAAGAAAGATGGGCAACGGTGGCACTTTGCTACCTGCTACCTGCTACCTGCTAATTACTACCTGCTACCTGCCCTAACACCGCATAGGTTCCGCTTGTGGACAAGCGTAACCGTCAGATCAGTGGAAGCGGCACCACCTTTCGTACAACACCCCATATGAAGTATTTAAACACCCGAAGGGTGTATCTTTTTATAAGTTTCTTTCTATGCTAGAATGAGGGTCATGCCGCAACTCAAAATACTCATCGTGCCATGCGTTGAGAAAGGAAAAGGCGGGGGGCATATCGCCCGATCCGTCCGATTAGCGCAAGAACTCCGCTCCCTAGGGAAAGATGCGTGGGTTTACATAGACCGCCTTGATTTAGAAATCAAGGCGGCTATCACAGACCTGAAAGACGACAAGTGGGACGCGATAATCCTCGACAAATTCCGAACAAGCCCGGCGGAATTCGCGCGGTGGAGGAAGATTGCGCCGATCATTGGAATCGACGAAGGCGGCAAACTCCGCAAGAAGTTCGACTTCCTCATAGACATCCTCCCCAACCTAGAGAGAAGCAAACCAAACACCGCCAACCCCAGCCTCCTTTTCGCCAACGACCCAAAGCGACAGACAGCCCCTTCGCCAGCGCGTTTGAGAAAAAATGCAGTCGCCGTAACATTCGGCGCGGAAGACGCCGCGGGTTTAACCACGCCGATCTCCCTAGAACTCCACGGACAGGGCTTTATCGTAACCGCCATCTTCGGGACGCTAAACCAAACCAGCGCGTTAGAACGAAAGAAACTCCAAGAGACAGGCGTTGAGATCTGGGAGCAAGAGCAAAACCTCGCGGAACGCCTCGTTGAGTTTGACCTCGTCGTAACCCACTACGGACTAACCGCGTTTGAGAGCCTGCGCGCACGAACACCGGTAATCCTCGCCTCGCCCACCCCTTACCACGAAAACCTCGCGCGGAAGGCAGGATTTCTGACCCTCAAGAAGCTGGGACAACTGACCAAGACCTCCGTTCCCCACATCAGAGAACACAACCACGCGCTCGCGGCAAAGTACCACATGGAAAACCCCCAATCCCTAAGCGCGACCCTTTCACGCCTAGAGATACACGGAGCGAACTGCCCCATCTGCGGCAACAACCCCCTGTCAGCCGCCCACACGCTGGAGCGTTTCACCGACCGCACCTACAGAAAATGCCCCGTATGCAAGACCGTGTTTATGACCGCGCTCTTCGCGCCACCCATTGCATACAACCACGATTATTTTTTCGAGGCGTATAAACAGCAATACGGGAAAACCTACCTCGAAGACTTCCCCAACCTCGTTGAGCTAGGCAGAAGACGCATCGCGCGGATCAAGAAGATAGGACAGGGGAGGGCAGGGGAACCCCCAAGCCTTCTTGACATAGGATGCGCGTACGGACCCTTCCTCGTTGCCGCGAAGGAGGCTGGATTTACACCTGTCGGGTTGGAAACCGCTGAAGACGCGGCGCAGTATGTACAAGACACCCTCCACATCCCCTGCCACTGCACAACCTTTCCCGCGCACCTGACCGAGCGTTACGACGCGGTAACCCTCTGGTTCGTGATAGAACACTTCGAGAGAGCAGGCGAAGTCTTAACAGAAAGCAACAAACTACTCAAGCCAAACGGCGTATTGGCGTTTTCAACCCCGTCTCTCGCGGGAATTTCAGCGCGAAAGAGCCGCAAGACCTTCCTTGAGAACAGCCCTCTGGATCATTACACCATATTTGATCCACGAACCAGCAAGACTCTGCTCAGACGCTTCGGTTTCTCAGTACAGAAGATAATAACCACAGGTATTCACCCAGAACGCTTCCCCATTTTAGGCAAATTCGCCCGTAAAAACCAAATTCTCCACAGGGTTTTAACCATTGTGAGCCGTCTGTTTCGTTTAGGCGACACCTTTGAAGTCTACGCCATGAAAAAGGAAACGAAGCAATGAGATACTTCAACCTCGCTTTCAACAAACCCATAGATGCGACGTTCACCTACAAAGAAGACGCGAAGGAACGAGCCGCGGTTGGGAAACGCGCCAGAGTCTTCTTTGGCAATTCGACGCAGGTAGGCTACATAGTAGAAGAAAAAGCCGCGCCTCCGCCGGACCTTCCGCTAGAGAAGATAAAGCCAATCACGAGAGTCATAGACGATTCACCCATCTTTGACCAAAGAGAGGTAGAACTCGCCCGCTGGATCGCGAACTACTACCTCTGCGCCTTCGGCGAGGCGCTTGCGACCATACTCCCGTCAGGCAAGAAGACGAAACCCTTCCCTTCGTTCTCGGACGCGGACATGGACGAGGTTACGCCGACCCTTTCAGACGAACAAGCCGCCGCGCTCTCCGCGATCTTCGCTGACCAAATGACGGCTTCGGAAGGCGCCACGCCGCGCCGTTCCAAGAAACCCATGACGTATCTGTTCGGCGTAACCGGATCAGGCAAGACCGAAGTCTTCCTTCGCGCGGCTGAGGAGACGATAAGACGAAACGAGTCGGTGATTTACCTCGTGCCAGAGATCAGCCTGACCATACAGACCGCCGAAGTCATCAACAGACGCTTTGGCGGCGCCGCCTCGACCCTCCATTCAGGCATGACGCCGGGAGAACGCCTCAACGAATGGCTCCGCGCACGAAACGGCGAAGTCCGAATCGTCGTGGGCCCCCGAAGCGCGATCTTCGCGCCCGTGCGAAACCTCGGACTCATCATCGTTGACGAAGAACATGACGGCTCGTACAAGAGCGGCTCGACCCCACGGTACCACGCGCGGCAGGTAGCGATGCGCCTCTGCGCCAGTGAAGGAGCGCGACTCCTCATGGGTTCCGCGACTCCCTCGATAGAGGCGTGGCGCCTCATGGCAGAACACAACGTCCCCTCGTCATCCCATCTCATCCAGAGACTAAACCTCACGCGGCGCCTTGCTGGAGGCAGTACGCCGGAGATAACCATCGCCAGCTTCGGGAAAAAAGACGGCAGACTCACGAGGGAACTCAAGGCGGAGATTCGTAAGACCGCGCTGATGGGAAGACAGACGATTCTCTTCCTGAACCGCAGAGGGTTCGCGTATTTCTACCACTGTCCGGACTGCGGTTTTGAACTCGCGTGTCAAAACTGCTCCGTTTCGCTCACCTATCACAAGGCACGAAACCGCGCGGTCTGCCACTACTGCGGCTATTCTGAAACCCCGCCCAAGGCTTGTCCGAATTGCGGCTCTGTCAATGCGGGTTACGCGGGCTTTGGGGCGGAGTCCGTCGAGGATGAGGTGAAGTCGGCGTTTCCTGACTTGAGGGTGCGGCGGATAGACGCGGACGCGGTCGCGGAAGGGGGGAGTCTGAAGGAGACGATGGACGCTTTTAGGCGGGGTGAATTCGATCTGCTCCTCGGAACGCAAATGGTAGCCAAGGGGTTAAACTTTCCGGGGGTAAGGCTTGTGGGCGTGGTGCTTGCGGACACTGGGTTGCACATTCCTGATTTCCGCGCGATAGAGCGGACGTTTTCGCTGATCGTACAAGTTGCGGGGCGGTCTGGGAGGTTTTTCCCTGACGGCAAGGTGGTTGTTCAGACGTTTCGTCCGACAGACCCGGCGATTGTAAAAGCCTGCGCTCTTGATGTGGAGGGTTTCTTTACGGAGGAGCTTCAACAGAGGGAACTGCTCAACTTCCCGCCGTTTTCACGGATCATAAGGTTCACCATCCGTTCTAAGGACATGGAACGCGCGGCAAAGGCGATTGAACGGCTTGCGTCTCTGGCTCTGCCCCTTTTACCGCCGGACGCGGACGCGCTCGGTCCCGCGGAGTGTCCCTTGAGTCTCATCGCGGGTAACTATCGGTACCAGCTCATCCTGCGCGGGAAGACCATGTCCACGCTCCACAGCGCGGCGCGTTCCGCTCTTTCCACGTACAACAACGCGAAAGACACCCGTTGTTACCTCGAAGTAGACGTAGACCCGGTAAGCCTAATGTAGCACCCGAAGGGTGTTTAAATACTTCTCAATGGTTATTGTCCGAAAGGGGTCGCCGCTGTCCCCGTCTTGACGGTTACGCTTGCTTTGCAAGCGGAACCTCCGCGTTGTCTGACCCCGCCGCACGTCTCGTCATTGCTCTCTGCTCTTTACTAATTGCTAACTGCTAACTACTAACTATTCACTGCTCACTTTAAGAAGGGGGGCGCGTCTTTCCTTAAACGGAGGACGGCACACAGACGCCCTTGTGGTGCGCCCCCCTGTCTCCGGTTCCCCCCTTCGGGGGTCTTCCGCCCCCCCCCCTAATAAGGATAGCGGCGATGGCTGACACCGACGTAACAGGGGGCATTACTCGATCTGTTCCACCGCGCCGTTTATCTTTAGTTTGACGACTTCCACGTTTTCCAACCCGTCATTGTCAACGACCTTGACCGCTATATTATGCGCTCCGGTCTTAAGGGAAATAAGTTGTTTCCCTTCCTTGTCGATAATGATAGACGGCTTAAAGCCCTTCTCAGCGTCATACATGAAATCCCAGCTATAGAACTCGATACCTGCCGCGCTTTGCCCCACCGCGACCAGCTCTATCTTTCGGTTCCCTTTCTCGTCTTTCTCCAGCTCGTTGATGTGAACCCCGATTGCGGGCTTCGTGGCGATAGGCACGATCTCCTCAACCGTTACCAGCTTTATGATACGGTCTTCTCTGTTCTTCAGACGGGCGACCTCTTCAATCGCGCCTCTGCCAAAGGAGAAGGCGATAATATAGCCGACGGGCTTCTTCGCCGCGATATTCTTCTCAAACAGATTCTTGTCAAACCGTTCAACGGCTGACTTGAAGTTATCAACCACATTACGCCCGATGTTATCGCTCCGTTTAACTTGTATCGGCGCGCCGTCGCTTGTTTTCCCATCAATCCCCATATCACCGCGCTGTTTGGCGTTGGGTGTTCCGCCGAACTGCTGGACGATCCACGCCTCGAATTGAAAAGCATCCTTGTAGCGGAGGGTGTCGTAGTCGTATTTGTGGAGTTGCACGGTGTAGGGCGCGCTGAAAAGCTCCGCCTGTTTCTGCAAGCGCAATTCGGTAACCTTTACCGCCATCGCCGATTGGTCAATCCCTATCCACTGTCGGTTAAGCCTTTCCGCAACGGCAATCGTCGTGCCTCCGCCCATGAATGGGTCGAGTACAATGTCGCCTTCGTTGCTGGCGCATTTGATAATCCGTTCTAAAAGGGCTTCGGGTTTTTGGGTTGGGTAGCCGATCCGCTCATGTCCTGATGGTGGAATAATTGGTACGTCCCACCAATCATACATCTTTACCCCTTTTGATTCTTCATTTGTAGTTTTAGAAGGAATCCGTTTTCCTTCTTTATCAAACCCAGAAACTATTACTTGATTTCCAAATCTTTTTAATGTTGCTTCTGCTCGTTGTTGAAGAAGTTGATTGTAAGTATAATTATCACTCTTTGAATAAAAGAAAATACTGTCATGGTTTCTACAAAATATTTTATTACCGACTGCCCATTTTTTATAACACCAAATAATCTCATTTCTAAAATTATTCGCACCGAAAATCCTGTCCAGAATCTCGACCCTGATATAAGCGTCCGCGTGCCAATCACAATGCAGGAAAATAGACCCCGTAGGCTTGAGAATACGGTACATCTCCTCGACTCGCTCCTTGAGCCACGCGATATAATGGTCAATCCCACCAGCCCAGCGGTCTTGGAAACTCCGCACCTCGCCCGCGTCGCCCCAGATTACTTCGTAATTGCGATTGGAAAAAAACGGCGGGTCAAGATAAATAAGATCAACGCTTTCCGTTTCCATGCCTTTGAGGATTTCGAGATTGTCGCCGAGTATAAGGCGGTTTACTTCCATGAGGGCTATTTGGATTTTGCTTTTGGCGGAGAGGGCGGTGGCGGCGCAGGCTGCCGTATCACGTTCTTTACTGGCGGATTACGCCCTCGTTCTACTCCATTCTGTTCTCCATTAGGCACCATTGGCACCGGCTGAGGCTCTTTAGCGTTCATCTTGATCTCCTTCTAATTCATCGTTAAATTTAAGAAATGTAACCATTTCTACATTATTAGCGTCAATCATTATTTTGTCAACCGCCTCTAATGGCATGACAGACAAATTTCCGTCTCCCTCAATTACCCATTTGGCTTGCTCAAGGACGAAGTGCCCTGCTGTGGATCATTGGGCCATACCAGGGGCCAGCCTGTTATTTTCCTTCCATCCTTTAAATCCAAAACAATAAACTTTTGTGTTTCAGAAAATACTCCATACCATTCGGAAGGATAAGAAGTCTGGTTCGTTATTTTTCTTTTGCGCAGGAATTTATGTATTATATCATTATTGTACAAACCGGACCACAAAAACCCGATAAAAAGCGCGGTAAT
>JAISCD010000020.1 GCA_031265825.1 Treponema sp.
GCGATCTAGAGCAGGATCGTGCCGCGATCTAGAGCAGGATCGTGCCGCGATCTAGAGCAGGATCGTGCCGCGATCTAGAGCAGGATCGTGCCGCGATCTAGAGCAGTTTAAACCACCCCAAGGGTGTTCACACTTTGTGTGTTTTAAGGAGGGTCTTGTTTTGTTCAACCTTTTTATAAAACCCGCTGTACGGGTAAAGAATCCTTTTAACGATGCGCCGATTTTTTACATGGATACCGTGTCCAGCACTATGGACGTCTGCCGCGAGTTGGAACGAGAGAATGTACCCCATGGAACCGTGATTGTCGCGGATTTTCAGGAGAAAGGGAGAGGGCGGGCTGGGCGGTCGTGGCAGGCTAACGGAGGGGAAAACCTCATTTTTACCGTCTTGTTGCGTTTTGGAGATTTCTCCGCGATTCCTACAGCTCTTACCTTGAAGACCGGGCTTGCCGCGGCGCTGGCTGTCGAGGATTTTGTCGCGCTGTTTTGTGAACGCGGGAATTTGTCCTGCATGGTGAAGTGGCCTAACGATCTGATGTTTGATTCCAAGAAGATCGCCGGTATACTCGCGGAGTCGGACGGGAAAAACGTGTTCATAGGCATAGGCGTGAACGTGGGACAGACTGTATTTCCCACGGAACTACGCGAAAAAGCCGGCAGTCTTGCCCTTACAACGGGAATGGCGGACGTGGTGAAGAGCGCCCGTTTCCGTTTGCTGGAGCTTATTCTTGGGCGATTACAGCAAGAACTTTCCGCGAAAGATTGGCGGGAGCGGCTTTTGGGCAGACTCTACAAGCGCGGGGAGGCGGTACGCTTCATTGTGGGGCGCGCTGATTCCGACGTTACGGTTGAAGGCGTCCTCGTGGGCGTTAGGGAAGACGGCGGTCTGCTCGTTTTGCCGCACGGGGCGGAAGGTCCCTCCGTTTTCGTAACCGGCGAACTAGATGTATATTGATCAGGGTTATATTTTCACCTTCCCACGTTAAACTATAAAGGATAATACGAATTACGCCGATAAAAAAGTATGAAGAAGTACGCTATAATAATCATTGGTCTTGCTGTTGCGGTATTTTGTTCCGCGCAAGAGTCTTTTCATGAAGAAGGACTTGCCTCTTGGTATGGTGATGAATTTGACGGACAAAACACCGCGTCTGGTGAAACGTTTGATTCTTCGCAGTTCACCGCCGCACATCCTACACTGCCATTTGGCACGCTGTTGATCATTACCAATCAATATAACCGCAAGCAAGTAACGGTTCGAGTCAACGACAGAGGTCCTTTTGTCTCCACTCGTATCTTAGACCTGTCAAAGGCGGCCGCGGAACAGATAGATATGATAGCCGCGGGAACGGCTTCTATCACTGCTGACCTCGCGCCTAAAGATACGCCTCTCGGACCTGTTCTCACCCCTATCGCAACGGTTCCCGCAACAACGCCGACTACAACGACTCCTACGCCCACGACAGCGCCGACTGGAACCGCCCCTGTCGCAACGGTTCCCGCGACAACGCCGACTATGGTGGCGCCCACGCCTACGCCAACAGTGAAAATCCTGCCCCCTACCCCGCCGCCTACCGGTACTAACAAAAAGTACCGTATTCAGGTGGGGGCTTTTGGCGTCCCGAACAACGCTATCATCGCTTTCAACAAGTTGAAAACCGCTGGTTTAACTCCGTCTTACGAAAGAAGCGATAAAGACAAGCTCTACCGTGTGGTACTTTCAGGAATCAAGGCTGACGATTTCGCTTCTACTATTGAGAAAATAGGAAGAGCTGGTTTTAAAGAAGTCGTTTACCATGAAGAACCTTGAAGTTTCCACCCCAACAAAGAAGAGACTCCTGTATCTTCTGAAGATTCTCGAAAAAAACAAGGCAATCTCCATAACTTCATCACAAATTGAGGAAGAGACTGGCTGGTCGCGGGATACGGTGCGGAAGGATGTTTCCGCTCTTGGTGGACTTGGGAGCGCAAGTGGTTATGAAACCGCGCATCTCAGTTCCACAATAAGGAAGGCGCTAGGGCTTGACAAGAAACATCGACTCTGCGTCGTGGGACTCGGACGGCTCGGCTCCGCATATCTAAACTTCCGCACTTTTAACGCCTCGGAATTCGAGCTTGTTGCTGGTTTTGATACAAACGTGAACCGTGTCGAGATACTGTCGTCTTTAGTTCCGCTCTACCCTGCTTACAAAATGGCGGAAATTATCAGACGTTTCTCCATTGATATAGGACTCCTCTGCGTTCCTGAAGATCAAGCCCAATCAGCGGCTGATAAACTCATAGCAGGCGGTATATGCGGCATCGTGAACTTTGCGCCGATTGTTCTGAAAGTTCCGCCCAATATCTCTATCCGCAACGTCTTCGTCATCGACGAACTACGCGCTTTAGCCGCCTTCCTTTAATTCCCCTACCCGTTTCTCTTGCCCGTGATTTTATCAATGTATATTTTCCAAACGCTGGTGATTCTTAACGCTTTGGTTATCTCATCGTCAAAGTTTTCCATATTATTTGGCGTAAACCTTTTGCAAATGAGTCGTAAAGCATGGATTTTTTCACTTTCGTCAATAACTTCTTCTGCCGTGCCAAAAACAACCGCAGATTCAAAGTATATCGTAAACTTCCCATCAGGAATCCGCGTTCTTCCCACAAAGCTAACACACACATCGCGGTTCTGTCGTATGCAGTCTAACTTCTCGCCTTCTTGAGCGCAATGGAAGTAGAGGCGCTCGCCATCGCGGACCATTGAAAGAGTAACGCAATAGGGTTTCCCGTTTGGGTCCATAGTACCCATTGTGGCGAATTCCGCGTCGTCTATCACTCTTTCTGCGAAATCACGCGCCATTTCTCTGTCCTTTCTACGCATTGTTATTTCTCCTATCTTACACTATAAAATATCATCCCCGAATTCTTTTACCTGATACTGCCTCGCCCCACCGTAACTGAATTGAGGCGCGGTTCTCTCGTCAATGATGAAATATTCTATATTCAGGCGGAACTTCTTTAAGATGTTCAGACGGATGTAATCGTCGTTTGCTAAAACAGGTCCCACATAGAATATTTTCACTCCCGCCGGGAACCGCTTCGCGCTCTCAAGCAAGACGCCTACGCAGTCGCCCTTCTCTCCGGTGCGCCCGTCTGACTCGAATAAGGCAAGCGCCTCAAGAATGGTGATGAGGGCGAAACGAGACGGGTTTATGACAAAGGTTTTCCGCTGTGAGAATATGACAAGACCTATATCTTGTTGCTTTTGTGCGGACAAAAGGCAAAGCGTGGCACCGACTTCTATCACTCTTTCCATAAAGCTTAAAGCTTTCTTAACAGGGTAGGCATCTATGTCCAGATTTAAGAATACAGACATAGGGAAAGATACGGTGGCTTCATATTCATTGACCATGAGGTTCATACCAAAACGCCCCGGAGAGCGGACGCTTGCCTTCCAGTTGACGCGCCGCTGTTCATCTCCCATCTGATAGGGGTGGAGTGAGCGCGGACGAGCGAGGTCTTCGTGGAGGATATTTTGCGAAAGAAGTCTGCCCAAAGGCACGCCGTCTCTAAAGGATAGGTGCGCGGAACGCGCGGTCGGGTACACGAAGAGTTTGATCTGTTCGGGAAACATAACCTGAAACGGGAAAAGACCGAGCGGGTCAGCTCCCTGTATAGTCGCGGGACCTAGCATAAATACGCCTCTATCAGAACAGTAGCCTTGCCATTCAAACGTGAACCGTGAACGCGCAGGCAAGGAACAAAGCGTTTTATTGCCTTTGGAAAGGGGCAACATACCAGTTCCATCTCTGAGCGCAAGCAGAAATACAGGCAGAAAACCACGGTTCTCCACAACAAGTTCCACACGCGCCCATTGCTGTCTGAACTCTCGCAGTTCCATGTCTCGTCTAATAATTTTTATGGAGTGAACGAGACACTCTGCGTACAACCTCGAACCAATGACGATGAATAAAAAGAACAAACAGAGGAACTGCAATACAAACAAGGAGGCAAATACATAAATAGGCGCAAGAATAAAAAGCGCAACTATGAATAAGCCTTTGTTATGGATGACTTCTGCCTCTTTTTCGCCTTTCTTCTTCATAATCATCTCTCATAATAGTTATTTAACCGCGAGCGCAAACGCTTTTAACTTTAATAGGGACCAAACTTGACCCACAAAATAGTCCCGATACCGCAGAATAAGGGTGTTATACCGCAGAATCAGGATTTTATCTAGCTAGATAAAAAACTTATCTAGCTAGATAAAGAATTTATTCAGCTAGATAAAGAATTTATCTAGCTAGATAAAAAACTTATTCAGCTAGATAAAAACCGTATACTGTGGGATAAGAACGTTAGCTCTTATGATAAGAATCTCTGAACTTTGACCTTGGAGTTCAGAATCAATGCCGCGCTTTAACTTTTTGACGGTGCGAAGCTATGAGTTAAATCCCATCCGCCGTTTGTTGGTCACGTTTAGGTTAAACAGGAGAGATTAGCGTTCAAAGAACCTCATAGCCTGCGGTAACAACTGCCGTCTTAAGCGCTTCGAGCGGTGTGTCGTCTTTATGGTTAATCGTAGCCTTCTTATCTTTAAGGCTTACTTTCACAGACTTAACGCCGTTCACCGACTTGATCTCCTGTGTAACGTGCTTGACGCAGTGTTCGCAGGACATACCTTCAATATTTAAAATTGTCTTCATAGCTTTGATTATACCACAGACTTTTATTCCATTCAAGAACGGGAGGATGTGTTAGATCCCATATTTTTTACCATTTCGTAAATTTCAATTAGGTCTTGCCGAATCAGAGCGATTTGAGCGCGTGCTCCCTGTTTTTCTACAGCAAATTCGAGAGAAAGCCGAAGGCGTACATCTTTTAACGACAGATGGTAATCGTAGAGCCAAAGTTTCAATAGCCGTAGTATACGAATATCGCGGTCAGAATACACCATCCGCCCCGCCTTGTCCCGTTTAGGACGTACTACCGGTATCTCGCTCTCCCATTTCTGAATGACGCTTATATGCACTCCGACCATTTTTTCCACATCCCCTAATGTATGTCTCATATTCTTTCCTTTTCATTACTTTCGAGGAGTGTAGAATAAGAATCAGGCTCTTGTTAGCGAATGAATCTTAACTCCAACCTATTCCCTATTCTTTCTTGATCCTCTTATCTCTATTTTAACCGGAATTTCGGAAAAACCAAGCTCTTTGCGGATTTTGTTGCGGATATAAGCGATATACGCTTCACGAACAGCATGAGGACGAGACACAAAAAAGATGAATTTCACCGGATTGCTTGAAACCTGTACCGCGTATTTTATCTTGAATCGCGTCTGGGGTCCTTGCGGCGGTGGATTTTCCTCCATCCATTCCATTAACGCCTGATTCAACGCAGACGTGTCTATGTGGCGGCGAAGTTGCGCGTTGAGTCGAATTGCCGCATTTAGTAGCTTGCTCACACCCTCGCCGTCTAATGCGCACAAAGGCAGAATCGGCGCATATTCCATTTGTCCGAACAGAAACCGGATACGGTCTCGCACCGCTTCAAACGTGTTTTTCACGTCAGGCATCATATCCCATTTATTCAGAACAAAAATAACGCCCTTGCCTTTATCGTGGATAAGTCCTGCAATTTTTTTGTCTTGGTCGGCTAGTCCTTCACACGCGTCAATCAGCAAAAGCACGACATCCGCCTCATCAATCGTTTTAATCGCCCGATTTACCGAATAATATTCAATATTCTCCGTAACCTTGGATTTTCGGCGGATGCCAGCCGTGTCAAGAATGACAAAGTCGTGATTCTTAAATGCGAAAGTGCCTTCTACTACGTCACGGGTGGTGCCGGGCAAAGGACTGACGATAGATGCCTGCGAAGCGGTGAGCCAGTTTGACAGGGTTGACTTGCCTGTATTCGGCTTACCCAATAACGCGATGCGGATGGGTTGTCTTTCCGATTCAATGTCTTCAGTTATACAGGAAAAGTCCAGTCTTTCAACAATCGCCTCTTCCAATTCACCTATATGATCCCCATGCTCCGCAGAAATCATCAAAATTTTGTCAAAGCCATAGGAAAAAAGGTTGAACGCCTCGTCTCCATGTCGTCCACCTTCGGTTTTATTGACCACAACAAGGAGTTTATCGTAAAATTGTCGCAAGAAGTTGATGAACTCTTCATCTTCAGGTGTAAATATGCCCGCTTCGAGCAGTAAAACAATGAGGTCCGCCGTTTTCAATGTTTCAAGGGTTTTCTCCACCACAAGCGAGTCGAGTCCTTCCTTGTCGAGTTTGAATCCACCGGTGTCTACGAGGCGCACAGGTTTACCAAGTATAAAGGCATCCTTTGTTACTGCGTCTCGCGTTACACCGGGCGTGGGATCGGTGATTGCCCGCCGCGCCCGCAAAAGCCTGTTGAACAACGTGGACTTACCCACATTGGGTCTGCCTGCCAAAACTACCACAGGCAAACTAGTGTATTTTTTATTGATGTCAAATTGTTCCAAAATATAAAATTCCTTGTTATCACGGCGTTCACCAAAACACGAGTCCGCGTTTTTGCGCCTTATTTATATTATAATAAGAAGTCTCAAATCATTTATAAAAGTATCAAACATTTTTGCCTTTGGGTGTTAAATCATTCTTCAACGGTATCTTTATATTTATCCCTATAAAAAGTATGTAAATTACATTTCACCCAATCGTAAATATCTATTTCGAGATAAGCTAGAAAGTCTTTGAATTTTTCGTCAGAATATTCATATTTTTCGTTATAAATACTAGATTTATTCCTATCTTCGCAGTAATCTTTGAAAAGATCATGTATAATACCAATCATATCCACGATTTCTCTATTATCTGAGTTATAGTAATGATGCGGAATATTCTTTTCCTCATCCATAATTTTTCCTTTATTATTTCTTCCATACAATATGACCATTGACGTTATTCTGCTCAAAAACCTCTAATATTTCCGTACAAAATTTTTGAGTATCGGTATCGCCGATAGCCTTTGACGCTTCATATAAACGGATGAACATTTTTTTGCCTGTTTCCGTCTGATTATAGTTTTTCTTTTTAAAATTATGTTGGGCACAAAGCGTTTGACCGTTTTCAATAATCGCTTTTCCACCATAATCTTTCGCCTTGATATGGTCAACTTGTAACTCTACGCCGTCTGCCAGCCCTCGTCCACATAGAACACATCTATAATTATCTCTTTTCAATATTTCTTCTTTTTGGGCAGGAGTAAAATCTTCAAGTTCACGAGTTTTAATATAATCTGGGTCGTATCTATAAACGCCTTTTGATATCTTTTGTAAGAATCCTTGTTGAGATAATAACCGTATAGCCCTATCAGGGTCGCGGAAGACCTCTCCTTTGCGTTTAAGCCATTCTTTTGTAAGCCAATCAACGACTTCAGGATGTTTTATATCACGATATGGATTCTTTTCAAAGAATTCTATGACAAGCTTCTTTTGAGTTAGCGTCTTATACATCGTTTATCTCCAAAGTATAAATTTCGTTAAGAATACGGTTTTTTGCCAATTCACAATATTTGGAATCAATTTCTAACCCTATTCCTATACGATTATTTTTCCCAGCGGCGATAAGCGTGGTTCCACTGCCACAAAAAGGATCAAATACGACATCTCGTACAAAACTAAATAATTTTATAGCACGATGTGGTAACTGAATCGGAAAAGGAGCAGGATGTCCAATTCTTTTTTTACTTTCGCCAGCAAAAGTCCACACTCCATTTGTCCATGTCATAAAGTCCTCTTTTGAAATATCAGAGCGTCGAGTCCCGCCTGTTTTTTTCCATTCATTTTTATACAAAATGACAATCAATTCCACTGGTGCAATAACATACGGACTAGAAGCGGAAAGCCATGAACCCCATGCGGTACGGCGAGATATATTTCCTTCATTCCAAATAATGGTAGAATGATATTTCCATCCAACATCTTGCGCTATCTTTATGATATCAGCGCCAACGCTTTTTTGTCCCCCTTTGTTTTTATCAAGAGGAATATTCAGTAAAAGTCGCCCTTGATTCTTTGTCCACGAAAAACAATTTATCAGCCATGCTTGAGTAAAATTTAAATATTCTTCATAAGATAAATCGTCTTTATTTGAATTATATTGAATATCAACATTATACGGTGGGGAAGTTACTATCAAATCAATAAATTCTTCCATAAAAGTATGTTGAGATAAGACATCGCCGCGATATAATACTATATCATTATTATGAAAATATAACGGTATGGTACTTTTACCTAAATCTTTAACAAAATCACCAGTTTTTTGCATCTATCGCCTCCTTAACTCTCCAAAGCCCAAAATGGATCAATTTCCGTAGCCCGTAACCGTTCTTTTATGTCTTCGATGTCCATCATGGCTTGATTATATGAAATCCGTTCAGTTCTGTCAAGGCAAAGCCTTATTCGCATCCAAAACACCTTGTACTTCCTGTGCGCTCTTACATTCGCGGACTTTTTCTGCTAGGATACGGCAATCTTGCATGGAAACAGAGCGGATGATTTTCTTGATGCGGGGGATTGACGAGGCGGTCATGCTAAATTCATCCAAGCCCAAACCCAAGAGCAACGCCGTAGCGCCGGTATCTCCAGCAAGTTCTCCACACATAGCCGCTTTTATGTTCGCGGAATGAGCCGCGTCTATCGTCTTTTTGATGAAGCGCAGAACCCCCGGATGAAACGGTTGCGCCAGATAATTCACCATTTCATTGTTGCGGTCAACGGCAAGAGAGTATTGGATAAGGTCGTTTGTGCCTATGGAGAAAAAAGCGGACTTCTCCGCGAGAATATCCGCTATTTCCGCCGCAACCGGCACTTCTATCATACAGCCGACAGGTATATTGTCCGCGAAAGCGTGTCCTTTCATGCGGCATTGTTCCTTTGCCTCTTCCAGCAAGGCAAGCGCCTGCCTCAATTCGACTATGCAGGAAATCATAGGGAACATGATCCTTATATTACCGAAAACGCTGGCGCGGAGAATGGCGCGTAATTGGGTCTTGAAAATCTCAGGAAACGCCAGAGAAAACCGTATAGCCCGCGCGCCCAATAAGGGATTCTTTTCGACCGCTCCGCCCCTGTTCGAGGCTATCTTGTCGCCGCCTATATCAACCGTCCGAATGGTAACAGGGTTACCGTTCATCGCTTTGATAACCCTGCAATAGGCGTTGAACTGCGCCTCCTCTTCCGCGGGTTGTCCATGGGTCAAGAACAGGAATTCAGACCGGTAAAGCCCTATACCCTCGGACCCGAAAGCCAAGGCTTGCTCCGCCTCTTCGGGAATCTCTATGTTGGCGTTCAAGGTTACGCGACAGCCGTCAAGGGTTTCCGCGGGCAGATTCGCCATGAGTTCAGCGGTATTCTTTCTATAGTTCCTGAAATTTTGGACAAACGTTTTATATACGATGGTTTTATCGTTCAAATCAAAAATAACTTCACCATTCTCGCCGTTTACAAAGACCAGCTCATTTTCTCCCGCTTTTTGCCTATCCAACGCCTCTTGCGTTACCTGTGAAAGCCCCATGACAGCCGGAATCCCAAAAGCCTTTGCAAGAATCGCCGTATGACTCGTCTTTGATCCAGCGTCAAGGGCAATACCTTTGACCCGTTGCCTGTTCATAGTAAGCATATCCGAAGGCAAGATGTTGCGAGCAATCACGACTACATCTTCAGTCAGGTCCGCGAGAGTCTCTTTCTTGACATCTAGTAAGAGCCGCAAGATACGTTGTGCAACATCATCAATATCCACAGCCCGCTCGTGGAAATACTCTACAGGAGACGCTATCAGTTTTTGAATTATCTCACGAGAAACGTCAAATACTACACATTCAACGTTCAGAAGGTATGTCTCAAGCCTGTCTTTCACCTGCTTATTGAACACCGGGTCCTCTAACATCAAGAGATGAGCATCGAGAATCTCATTGTTCTCTTTTAGAGAGTCGTTTCGGACGGCTTCAATCTCTATTCGCGCCTTATCCAAGGCTGAACAGAATCTATCCCATTCTGCCCGGACGGTTTCCTTTTGAATGTGGAAACGCGGAATATCAAGCGGTACATTCTCTGTATAAATGAAAAATTGAGCAAGTCCAACGCCGCCAGACGCTGGAATACCTGTTAAAGTCTTCATAATGAAAAAATTGTATCAAAAAAGCCGCTCTGAGTCTATGCTCCTATGGGGTTCTTGAAGCGTCCGATTTTCTACATTTTCGTGTAATTAGCCCGATTTTCTACATCTTTGTATAGTTTCAGCCTGACATCTTGTATGTATAATTCACTATATTATAGTCAAATAATTTTGGCACAAATCTTGCTTAATATACATAGAGATTTATTTTTTAAGGAGCATTATATGTGTGCGGATAAAATTGATTTTTTCAAAGTTCCGATAGAGGAACTTTATGGAACTAACTGTTTTTCAAACGCAGTTATGAAAGAGCGTCTGCCTAAGAGTATCTATAAGGAAATACTTGCGGTGCAGGCGGGCGAGCGGGAACTCACGCTTGAGGTTGCGGAAGTCGTGGCTGTCGCCATGCGCGACTGGGCTATATCCAAAGGGGCGTCTCATTACACGCATTGGTTTCAGCCTCTCACTGGATTAACCGCGGAAAAACACGATTCCTTTATTTCACCTACCCATGACGGTAAGGTGGTGATGGAATTTTCGGGCAAGGAACTCATCAAAGGCGAGCCTGACGCTTCGAGTTTCCCTTCTGGTGGCTTGCGGGCTACCTTTGAAGCCCGCGGCTACACCGCGTGGGACGTTACGAGCCCTGCTTTCCTGAAGCAGGATAAGACGGGCACGACTCTTTGTATCCCTACGGCTTTCATTAGCTACTATGGGCAGGCGCTTGACAAGAAAGTCCCGCTTCTCCGTTCAATCAACGCTCTGGGCAAGCAAGCTCTTCGCGTGCTTCGCGCTCTGGGTAATGAAACCACTCGTCATGTGTTTACGTCTGTGGGACCGGAACAGGAGTACTTCCTGATTGATAGCGGGTTCTACGAGAAACGTCCTGATTTAATACTCACCGGCAGGACGGTTTTCGGTTCTATGCCTGCAAAGGGGCAGGAACTTGAGGATCACTACTTTGGCGCAATCAAGGAGCGGGTTGTTGCGTTTATGCGCGAACTCAATGTTGAGTTGTGGAAGGTGGGTATTCCTGCCAAAACCCAGCACAACGAGGTTGCCCCGAACCAATTTGAGATCGCCCCGGTGTATTCGACAACCACTTGGGCAACGGACGCAAACCAGCTCGTCATGGAGACGTTGAAGACGGTGGCGCGGCGGCATGGCATGGAGGCTATTCTTCACGAAAAGCCTTTCGCGGGCGTGAATGGCTCTGGTAAGCATAACAATTGGTCTATCGGGACTGACGATGGCGTTAATCTGCTTGATCCGGGCAAGAACCCGGAGAACAACGCGCGTTTCCTTCTGTTTGCTACTGCTGTGGTGGAGGCTGTTGATCGTTACGCTCTGCTTATTCGCGCGGGAGCGGCGACTGCGGCGAATGATCACCGTCTTGGCGCAAACGAGGCGCCACCGGCTATTGTTTCCATCTTCTTTGGGGGTCCTCTTACCGAAATTCTTGAGAGTATCGCGGAGGGCAAGCCTATCATCCATAAGGACACGGGGGAAAAGATCCAGCTTGGGGCGACGAGTCTGCCGAGTCTACCGAAGGATGTGTCTGATCGTAATCGTACGAGTCCTTTTGCCTTCACGGGTAACAAGTTTGAGTTTCGCATGGTTGGTTCTTCTCAGTCTATTGCCACGCCGAATACGTTTCTCAATGTGGCGGTTGCTGATGTTCTTGCGGAGTTTGCGGACAAGCTTGAGAAGGCGTCTGACAAGAACAAGGCGTTGTTGGATATTATCCAAGAGTCTTACTCCAAGCATCGGCGTGTGGTTTATAATGGTAACGGTTATTCGGACGAATGGGTCAAGGAGGCGGAGCGTCGGGGCTTGCCTAATGTGCGGAACACGGTTGACGCGCTTGGCGTTCTTATGTTGAGTGAAACGGTTCAGCTTTTCGAGAGGCACAGGGTGCTGACAGAGGAGGAGTTGGAGAGTCGTTATCATATATATCTTGAGAAGTACGCCAAGCAGATAAACGTTGAGGCGGGTGTTACGATTGATATTGTCAAGCGGCAGATTTTCCCGTCTGTAACGGCTTATGCGGGGCGGCTTGCCAAGTCCGCTTCGGCGCTGGCGGCGATTGGCGCGGCGAGTTTCCCACAGGAGAAGCAGGCGAAGCGTATCGCGGAGCTTTCAGCGGAGCTTTTTGAGGAGACCGCTAAATTGGAAGCTGTTTTAGGGCTGGCGCAGGAGGCGGACGATCCGTTCATTAAGGCAAAGGCGTACTTTGAGGATGTCTGTCCGGCTATGTCTCTGGTGCGAGCGAAGGCGGACGCGCTTGAGAAGCTTTCCCCGAAGTCTGTCTGGGCTTTGCCGGGTTACGAAGATATGCTTTTCAAGTTATAATGGCTCATGGAACGTATATCATTGCCTTTGGCGCGGGCGCGAGCCGCGTCTCTGAGTGCGGGAGACAGGTGTCTTTTATCTGGTGTTGTCTATACGGCGCGGGACGCGGCGCATAAACGGCTTGTCGTTATGCTTGACGCGGGGGAGGCTCTGCCTTTCCCGCTTGAGGGCGCGTGTATTTACTATGCGGGTCCCACGCCTGCCCCACCGGGGCGGGTCATCGGCGCGATTGGTCCCACGACGAGCGGGCGTATGGACGTCTATACGCCGCGTCTCTTGTCTGCGGGGCTTCTTGCCATGATTGGCAAGGGCGAGCGGTCGAACGCGGTCGTGAGCGCCATAAAGCAGGCGGGCGCTGTCTACTTTGGCGCATTGGGTGGCGCGGGCGCTTTGCTTTCTTCTTGCGTAAGGGAGGCGCAGGTAATCGCCTTCCCAGACTTGGGAACAGAGGCTATCCACCGTCTCGTAGTGGAGGATTTTCCTGTTACGGTAATTAACAAATAGCAGTTAGTAATGAGTAATGAGCAAATAGCAATGAGTAAAGAGAAAAGAGCAGAGAGGAAAGACGGACGGCGGTGTCAGACATCGTTTCCAGCGTAGTGGAAGGCGTCTCTCCAGCGTAGTGGAAGGCATCTCTCCAGCGTAGTGGAAGGCGTCTCTCTAGCAGAGTGGAGCACACCTCTCCAGCATAGTGGAAGGTATCTCTCCAGCAGAGTGGAGAATGTCTCCCCAGCGTGGTGTCAGTCGCCGGCTTAACGGCGTGGTGTCAGTCGCCGCCTTACACCGTTGGTGTCAGTCGCCGCCTTACTACGGGGTGTCAGACACCGGCTTAACGCGGGGTGTCAGACGACTTACTCGGCAGGGTGTCAGACACCGGCTTACTACGTGGTGTCAGACAGCGGAACCTAACGCCGTTGGTGTCAGCCGCCGGCTTACGGTGTGGTGTCAGACACCGCCTTACTACGTGGTGTCAGTCGCCGCCTTACTACGTGGTGTCAGTCGCCGCCTTACTACGTGGTGTCAGTCGCCGCCTTACGCCGTTGGTATCAGACGCCGGTTTACGCCGTAGGTGTCAGACACCGGCTTAATGGCGTGGTGTCAGACATCGCCGGTTTACGCCGTTGGTATCAGACACCGGCTTACTATGTGGTGTCAGACGCCGGCTTAATGCCGGGGTGTCTGACAGCGGCTTTACGGCGGGGTGTCTGACAGCGGAACCTACGGCGTGGTGTCAGACGACTTACTCGGCGGGATGTCAGACATCGGCTTACGCCGGGGGTGTCAGCCGGCTTAACGCCGTGGTGTCAGACACCGGCTTAACGCCGTTGGTGTCAGTCGCCGGCTTACTACGGGGTGTCAGACATCGGCTTACCTCAGTGCGGCGGATAAACACCGCGTGGTGTCAGCCGCCGGCTTACGCCGTGGTATCAGACGCCGTCTTATCCGCCGTGGTGTCAGACGCCGTCTTATCCGCCGCTGGTGTCAGACACCGTCTCGTCCGCCACGTTGGTGTCAGACGCCGTCTCACGGGGTGTCAGACGCCGTCTCACGGGGTGTCAGACGCCGTCTTATCCGCCGCTGGTGTCAGACACCGTCTCGTCCGCCACGTTGGTGTCAGACGCCGTCTCACGGGGTGTCAGAC
>JAISCD010000055.1 GCA_031265825.1 Treponema sp.
CTGAACGACGCTTCTCTCATCTACGAGAAAGACTCGTCTGCCGCGCTTGGCTTTGGTTTTCGGTGTGGGTTCTTGGGGATGTTACACTTGGAAGTGATTGAGGAACGTCTTGAGCGTGAGTTCAATCAGTCCGTGATCTTTACCGCGCCGTCTGTCAAATACTTGGTACATCTACGCGGCGACGAAGAGGCTTTCATTGACAATCCGATGGATTACCCTGAAGAGGGGCGGGTGCAGGGCGCTGAAGAGCCGTATATCCGCGCGTCTATCATCACGCCCACGTCTTTCTTGGGTAACATCATTGCGCTTTGTATAGACAAGCGCGGGATTCAAACCAACATGAGTTACTTGGACGAGAAGCGTGTGGAGTTGGTGTTTGATATGCCGCTTGCCGAGGCGCTTTTTGACTTTCATGACCGTCTCAAGAGCATTAGTCGGGGGTATGCGTCTTTTGATTATGAGATCGCAGACTACAAGCCTACGGAGTTGGTCAAGCTCGACATTCTGCTTAACGGCAAACCTGTTGACGCGCTTTCCCAGCTTGTATTCAAGGGCGGCGCTTACGACCGCGCCCGTGTCGTGTGCGAGCGTCTACGGGACGAAATCCCCCGTCAACAGTTCAAGATTCCCATTCAGGGAGCCATAGGCGGTCAGATCATCGCAAGGGAGACGGTTAATCCGCTCCGTAAAGACGTGCTTGCCAAGTGCTACGGCGGGGATATTACCCGCAAACGCAAACTGCTCGAAAAGCAGAAAGAAGGCAAGAAACGTATGCGTATGGTAGGAGACGTGGAACTACCCCAGAGCGCCTTCCTAGCCGTCCTAAAGACGAAAGACGACTAACACACCCGAAGGGTGTTGGACAACTTCACACGGGTTGTTGTCCGAAAAGGAGCGCCGCGGTCCCCGTCCTGACGGTTACGCTTGCTTTGCAAGCGGAACTTAGTCGTTGTTAGGAAGGAGTCTCCACTGACCCCGACAAGCGAAGAGTTAGCAGTTAGCAGGAGACCCGCGCTTTGATACCTCTTTCTGCTCTGCACTCGCCCGTCTTCCTTTGCTCTCTGCTCATTGCTCATTACTCTCTGCTCTTCGCTCGCCCGTCTTCCTTTGCTCACTACTCACTATTCACTGCTCACTTTTAGGAGGGGGGCGCGTCTTTCCCTAAACGGAGGTCGGCTCACGGTCCACCTTGTGGTGCGCCCCCCTGTCTCCGGTTCCCCGCGAGCGCGGGTCTTCCGCCACCCCCCAACCCCTGTGTCTCGGTCAGAAACCGTAGCTTCAAGATGTCTGACACCACGTAGTAAGCCGGCGTCTGACACCACGGCGTAAGCCAATGTCTGACACCTTCGTAAGCATAGGAACCCCGCTTGCTTGCAAGCGTGGTTCCGTCCTGACGGGGACAGCGGCGACCCCTTTCAAACAACACCCATTGTGAAGTATTTAAACACCCGAAGGGTGTGAGGGGTAATGGACGACTTGTCCGTTTCGTCGTCGAGCGTACTAAAGACAAGAGGTCCGAAGCGGCGTTCCAAGTCTTCAAGCCGCTCCGCACGCTCGCCTGTGTAGACTACAGTCAAGCCGTGGGTTGCGGGCGCGGGCGGTGTCAGACGCCAACAAACGCCTTCGTCTTCCGTGAAACTCAACGCGCTGTTGTTGATAATATCAATGTTGGCAAGGCGGAACCTGACGAGACGCTGAAAGAACGTAAGCAGACCCTTGTCTTGCAGAGCCTCGTCCCACACCATGGGGCCGCGACATTGAGGGTCTCCGCCACCGCCCATGCCGATTTCATCGCCGTAGTAAATGCACGGGGAACCGGGCAACAGAAACAGTACGGTGAATGCGTTCCGCAGGGCTTGTTTGTTTCCATGCGCGGTTGTTAAAGCCCGTTCCGTGTCATGGGAATCCAGCAAGTTAAAAGCGACGCGGTTGTGGCTGTCGTCATAACGGGACAAGGCGCGGAAGAGCGTATCGGCGAATGTCTGTGCGTCTATGTTGTTCTTTAGAAAGAAGGCTGAAACCGCGTAACCAAGCGGGTAGTTCATAGCCGCGTCAAAGAAGCCGCGGTTGACCCATTCGGACGCATCGTCCCACACCTCGCCAACCACATAAAAGTCAGGCTTTGCCTCGTGAACGAGCGTGGAAAACTCACGCCAAAAGTCAAAGGAAACTTCGTTGGCAACGTCCAAGCGCCAAGCGTCAATATCACATTCCTTTATCCAATAGAGCGCCGCGTCGAGCAGGTATTTACGCGCTTGGGGATTTTCGGTGTTCCATTTCGGCATATGCGGGGTAAAGGCGAAACAGTCGTAGTCAATGGATTCGCCGAACCGTTCTTTCACAGGGAAGTTATGAATATGGAAGAAATCCTTGTAAGGCGATTCTTCCTGCCGATCAATCACGTCCCGCCAGAATGGATGGGAACTTCCGATATGGTTGAACACCGCGTCAAGCATGACGCGAAAGCCCAGATCGTGCGCGTCCGCGACCAGCGCCTTTAACGCGCCTGTTCCGCCGAAATGCTCGTCTATATTGAAATAGTCTTCCGTGTTGTATTTATGGTTAGACGGGGATTGGAATATGGGGGTGAGGTATATGCCATTCACGCCCAAGTCTTTCAGGTATCCGAGTTTCAGCCGAATCCCTTCAAGGTCCCCGCCAAAGAAACTATTGGAAGTTGGTTTATCCTTTTCCCAATCCGCGAGGGTTGTCGGGGGAACGCTTGCGCCGCTTCGGTAAAATCTATCTGGGAATATCTGGTACCACACGGTATTTTCCACCCATTGGGGCGTTTTCGGCGCGTCTACGGCGTGGATAAACGGGTAAAAGAAGTGGTTATGGGGGGTATTTACCCGCTCGTCTGAAAACGGTTCGAGTCCCCATTCGGAGAACCAGCATATTTCGTTGTTATCAAAGGAGGCGCGAAACCCGTATTTCAAGCGTCTCCGCGGTGGAACGTCTATTTCCACGCGCCACATAAACGCCGAGTCGCTACAGATTTGTTTACAGAACCGCGCTGTTTTGTAACGCCAGCGCCATTCATCGCCTGTTTTCTCATAGGCAAAGGGATCGTTGTAAAGCAACTCCATATCAACGAGGTCTGTTGTGGAGATTGCGCGAATAATGATTTTTTGTCGTTGTACATCGAAATACCGCCACGGCGGTGCGGAATGATGTTCAATCTTCGTAAAATAACTATACATAGTTTCTATATTCTCCTTGTTTTTCTTATGTCAGAAGTAATTACCTCTGGACAAAAAGTAGTTACCTCTGAGCCAGAAGTAGTTACTTCTAGGCTAAAAGTAGTTACTTATAAGCCAGAAGTAGTTACTTCCAAGACAGAAGTAGTTACTTCTAGGCTAAAAGTAGTTACTTCCAAGACAAAAGTAGTTACTTCTAGGCTAAAAGTAGTTACTTTTGAGCCATAAGTAGTTACTTCTGAACCATAAGTAGTTACCTCTAAGCCAAAAGTAGTTACTGTAGTTACTTCTGAAGCAACTATTATATCAGGCTTTGAGATTTTACACAAGAGAATCTTTTTCTTTCTTGATTTTAATAGGAATGGTGGGATAAACGTGGGAACTAGGAAACGGCGTGACGAAATAAATCGTTTGGCTTGTTTCCTAGTTCTCTATTTTTTCTATTAAGCTTGTCCTGCGGAGCCGAGTACGTTGATGTTCTTGTGCGCGTACATCTTTTTTAACTCGTCGCGCGCGGGACCGAGGTATTTGCGGGGGTCAAATTCTTCAGGGTGATTGGCGAATACTTTGCGGATGAGGGCGGTCATCGCCAAACGTCCGTCGCTGTCGATGTTTATCTTGCATACCGCGCTCTTTGCGGCTTTGCGGAGTTGTTCTTCAGGGATGCCGACGGAGTCCGCTAGTTTTCCGCCGTACTCTTCGACCATTTTGACGTATTCTATGGGAACTGACGATGATCCGTGTAGTACGATGGGGAAACCGGGTAGTTTCTTTTCTATTTCCTCTAATATGTCAAAGCGTAAGGGCGGGGGGATGAGGATGCCGTCTGGCGTGCGGGTGCATTGTTCAGGTTTGAATTTTGCGCGTCCGTGGCTTGTGCCGATGGAAATCGCCAGCGAATCTACTCCTGTCTTGTTGACGAAGTTTTCCACTTGCTCCGGCTGTGTGTAGTGGCTGTGTTCCGCGACAACGTCGTCCTCGACGCCCGCAAGTACTCCGAGTTCTCCTTCTACGGTTACGTAATCTTTGCGGGAGTGCGCGTATTCCACGACTTTCTTGGTGAGAGCGATGTTCTCCTCGTCTGGTTTGCTGGAACCGTCGATCATGACGCTGGAAAAGCCTGTTTCTATGCAGTCTACGCACAGTTCAAACGTATCGCCGTGGTCAAGGTGCAGGACGATGGGCACGTCGTAACCGAGTTCGTGCGCATATTCCACTGCGCCTTTCGCCATGTTCTTGAGCAAGTTTTGATTCGCGTATTTACGCGCCCCGGAGGAAACTTGTAAGATGACTGGAGATTTAGTCTCAACGCAGGCTTGAATGATAGCTTGCAGTTGTTCCATATTGTTAAAATTATACGCTGGAATCGCGTATTTACCCTTCATTGCCTTGGCAAACAATTCTTTCGTGTTCACCAAGCCCAATTCTTTATAACTCGTCATAAAAACTCCTCTGTTCTAAAAATTTCCTCTATTATAAACGACTTATCAAAAATTGTCTACAGCCGAAGGCTGTTTAAATACTTCACAATGGTTGTTGTCCGAAAGGTGGCGCCGCTGACCCCGTCTTGACGGTTACGCTTGCACCCTTCGGGTGTTAGACGACTTCACAATGGTTGTTGTCCGAAAGGTAGCGCCGCTGTCCCCGTCAGGACGGTTACGCTTGCTTTGCAAGCGGAACCTCCGCGTTGTTTGACACCCTAACACTAATCACTAATCACTATTCACTGCTACCTGCTACCTGCTCTCTGCTCATTACTAACTGCTAACTATTCACTACTACCTGCTACCTGCTAACTGCTAACTGCTAACTATTCACTTTCATTGTCGCCGCCAAACTCCGCCCGTGCCTACGGCTTTGGTGTCAGACACGCGAACCGTCCACAGGCGTGGTGTCAGACACGCGAGGCACATAGGCTTGGTGTCAGACACGTGAGGCATCTCGCAGGTCTAGGTGTCAGACACGAGCCTCACACAGACTTCGGTGTCAGACACACGAGCTATCTCACAGACTTTGGTGTCAGATACGCGAGTCACACAGGCTTCGGTGTCAGACACGCGAGGCATCTTAGGCTTCGGCGGTGTCAGACACACGAGTATCTCACAGGCTTCGGTGTCAGGCATGCGAGCCGTTCACAGGCTAGGTGTCAGACACGCGAGTCACATAGGCTTGGTGTCAGACACGTGAGGCATCTCGCAGGCTTTGGTGTCAGATACGCGAGCCGTCTCAGAGGCTTCGGTGTCAGACACGTGAGCCGTCTCACGACTTCGGTGTCAGACACGTGAGGCATCTCACAGGCTAGGTGTCAGACACGTGAGCTATCTCACAGGTTTTGGTGTCAGACACGTGAGTCGTCTCACAGGCTTGGTGTCAGACACACGCGCCATCTCACAGGCTTTGGTGTCAGACACGCCCAATTTACTACGCAAAACTCTTATTCAGGTTGCAAAAAGGTCATAGGCGCTAAAATTCTTTTGAAAATCTGTGTAACTATACCTGTAAGTTGCCGATATTTATTGAAAGAGGTAAAAGATGTTCAGAATATCAACAAATATGCCCAATGACGATATGCAGTTCAGACTGCGGCGACAGGAGGAACAGCTTGCCAATATACAGGCTAAAATCGCGGGTCAAACGAAATTTAACAATCTGCGGGACGACCCGTTAGCCGCATCCCACGCCGTACGCTACGATTCCTATCTTGCACGGCTTAATCGTTTTGAAAAGAACGCTCTCTACGCAGAAGATCGTTTTAACCAGACAGACGCATACCTGCGCCAAGCAAACGACATCTTACAGCGGATTAGGGAGATAGCGGTTCAAGGCGCTAACGGAATCTATATGCGTGAAGATATGCGGGCGATGGGTATTGAGGTGAACGAGTTGATGAAAGAGCTTACCTCTATCGCTAACGCAGTGGGACCAGATGGTACGCGCATCTTCTCCGGCGATAAAGCCTTGTCTGAGCCGTTCCGTCTGATTGAAGGCAGAGTCGAAGGAGGCGAGGAAACCTTAGTAACCGCTGTTGAATACCGCGGCGCAGGCGCAACCCGTAAAACAGAAACAGGGGACCGTATCTATATCAACCTTGATATTAGCGGCGGCGAAGCGTTTTGGGCTGAAAAGATGCAGATATTCTCAAGTGTAGACGCAACTAATTATCAAGTTCCGCAAAGAAGTTCTTTCTTCATCGACGGCGTCGAAATAACCGTGAATCCGGGGGAAAATCTTGCAGGTATTGTTGACAAGATAAACGACTCCTCCGCTCCTGTCAAAGCATATATAGAACCTGATACGCGCGCCCTTGTCCTTGAGGGAACAAATGCTCACATTATTCGGCTGGAGGATAGGGAAGGAACGACTGTTTTGCAGGATTTGGGAATGATCGATTCCAATGCGGAAACAGACGCGCCAAACTGGAACCCATCCGCCAAAGTATTCGGTGGTTCGGTGTTTGACATGGTTATGCAGGTGCGAGATGCTCTCTATCAGGGCGATTCTACTATAGCTGGTGGCGCAGGCATAGGCGGCATGGACCTCGCATTGGCAAATGTGCAAGCCCGCCTCACAGACATCGGTAGTCGTGCCGAGCGCGCAGAATCCACATGGAGACGAATAAACGCCGAGATTCCCGCGGTTACCTCAGCCTATGGGCGCGAGGCTTCTCTTGACTTCGCTACCGCGTCCTTAGACCTGAGTATGTTTGATTTTGCCCACAAAGCAACCTTGCAAACCGCGGCGAAGATTCTACCCCGCACACTTCTTGATTTCTTGCGGTAAACGCATTTTATTCAATAGATTCAGATTCACAGACGGATACGGAATTAAATGTATCCGTCTTGAGTTCTGTGATTCATTAAAGTTTAAGTTGAAAAAGAGAAATTTTTCTTGACGTTTACCTCGCATTTCAGTATTTTTTTTATATGCAAAACGATGAAGAAACAAAAAACGAGTCGGTTGAAGACCCCAATACTATTCTTGAAACGCCGGTCCCTGATCCGGAAGTTGTTAATTCCGACTCGAATGACGCAAGAATCGCGCAACTAGAGGCGGAAAACTCCGCGCTTAAAGACCAATACTTGAGGAAAGCGGCTGATTTTGAAAATTTCCGCAAGCGGATGAACCGTGAAAAGCAAGATGCCATTGATTTTGCCAATCAGAGCCTACTTCTTGATATTGTGCAGGTGATTGACGACTTTAAGCGAGCAATCAAGTCTGCGGAAACATCTCAAGATTTTCAGAGTTTTTTTGATGGTGTGAAGATGATTGAGAATCGGCTTTCTTCGGAATTGGAAAATAAGTGGGGATTGAAGCATTTCGATTCTGCCGGTGAGCTGTTTGATCCGAATCGGCACGAAGCCTTAATGGTGGAAAAGTCCGCGGATGTAACCGAAGCGACCGTCGTGGAAGACTTGGTCAGAGGCTACACTCTGAAAGATCGTGTGATTCGCGCCGCAAAAGTAAAGGTGGCAATGCCTGAATTGGGCGTGGGGAATTGAGAAATAGGTTCGTTGTTTGTATTCAAAGCTTGGTGTTTCAAGTAATGATTGCTAACAAAAGCCTAACTCCCCATTATATAAAAAATAAAAGGAGAAAATTATGGGTAAGATAATAGGAATTGATTTAGGGACGACGAATTCGTGTGTCGCTGTGCTGGAAGGCGGCGAGCCTGTTGTCATTCAAAACTCAGAGGGTGGACGCACAACGCCGTCTATCGTAGGCTTCACCAGCAAAGGTGAGCGTGTTGTGGGACAGCCCGCGAAAAACCAGATGATTACTAATCCGGAAAACACGGTCTACTCCATCAAACGGTTTATGGGTCGTAGGTTTTCCGAGGTTGGATCAGAAATGGAACGTATGCCTTACCATGTTGTCGAACAAGGTAACGATGTGCGTGTCAACATTGAGGACAAGAAGTATTCGCCACAGGAGATTTCTGCCTTTATTTTGCAAAAAATGAAGAAAACCGCCGAGGATTACTTGGGCGAAACCGTAACCGAGGCGGTTATCACGGTGCCGGCTTACTTTAATGACGCGCAAAGGCAGGCGACTAAGGATGCGGGCAAAATCGCAGGACTTGAGGTAAAACGCATCATCAATGAGCCAACCGCTGCGTCTCTTGCTTTCGGCTTCAACAAAGACCAGAAAAAAGAGAAAACTATCGCGGTTTACGACCTTGGTGGCGGTACATTCGACGTGTCCATTCTCGAATTGGGAGACGGCGTGTTTGAAGTGAAAGCCACTAACGGCGATACCCATCTTGGTGGCGACGACTTCGACCGTCGTATCATAGAATGGCTCATCACCGAGTTTAAAAATGACACAGGCATCGACCTTGGTAAAGATCGAATGGCGCTTCAACGGCTTCGTGAAGCTTCGGAAAAGGCGAAAATTGAACTTTCCGCCATGCAGACAACCGAAATCAACCTGCCATTCATCACAGCCGACGCAAGCGGTCCCAAACACCTACAGAAGAGTCTCACTCGCGCCAAATTCGAGCAAATGGTGAGCGATCTACTTGAGCGTTCTAAGGAGCCTTGTAAAAAAGCGCTGATCGATGCGGGTTTGGCGGCGGACAAGATTGACGAAGTGATTCTCGTCGGCGGCTCGACTCGTATTCCAGCGGTTCAGCAAATCGTCAAGGAACTGTTCCGCAAAGAGCCGAACAGGGGCGTAAACCCTGACGAAGCGGTCGCCATTGGCGCGGCGATTCAAGGCGGCATCCTTGCAGGCGATGTGCACGACGTACTTCTGCTTGATGTTACACCATTGTCCCTGGGCATCGAAACCCTTGGCGGTGTGATGACCAAGCTTATCCCACGTAACACGACTATCCCTACCCGCAAGAGTCAGACATTCTCAACCGCGGCTGACGGGCAGACAGCGGTTACGATACACGTCTTGCAGGGCGAGCGTGAAATGGCGGGACAGAACCGTACGCTCGGCAACTTCAACCTTGAAGGTATTCCGCCTGCTCCGCGAGGCATCCCGCAGATTGAGGTTACGTTTGACATTGATGCCAACGGTATTGTCCATGTGTCAGCCAAAGACCTCGGTACCGGTAAGGAGCAAAAAATCCGTATTGAAAGCTCGTCCGGCTTGAACGAAACAGACATCGACCGTATGGTCAAGGAAGCGGAGCTTAACGCTGAAGAGGACAAGCGCGAAAAGGAAAAAGCCGAAATCCGTAATGAGGCTGATTCTATGATCTATAGTACCGAAAAGAATATCCGCGACTTGGGCGACAAGGTATCTCCGGCGGATAAGTCTAAAACTGAGGAAGCCATCGCGGAACTGAAACACGCCTTGGAAAGCGACGACGTTCAGGTTATCAAAGACAAAGTCGAGGCTCTGAAAAACGTTGCCTATAAGATAGGCGAGGAAATCTACAAACAACAAGGCGCGCAAGCAGGCACGCAGGGTTTTGACCCGTCAAGCGGCGCGGCGGAAGCCGGCGGCGCTTCCGCAGGTAGCGCTGACAACACTAAAACCGCCGAAGACGCGGACTACACGGTTGTTGAAGACAAATAAGTTTTAGTGAGTCACGCACATAGGCAATGCTGTCTGCTAAAAATCGTCTATGTGGACTGTGGCTCACTAAATTAATTGAAGAAATGTAAAATCGTATTTCATGTTATATAGTCCCCCTCCCCTGCCTTTCATTGATAAACTTGTTATGTACATTTGGGATGAAATTATCTTGACATAATAAAAATATTGTTATATTCTGCGTTAAAATACAATACGGAGGATGTAATGAACGATAAGTATTCCCCCACATTTTTTTGTGCCCGTAAAAATGCTTCGCATTTTTCCTTATCAGTCGCAAAAAAACGTTATATACAGCCGGAACGTTAGGCGCAATTGGGCTATTGATAAAAATATAAAATTTGTATAATACTTAAAAGGTGAATTCTCAAAATTCAGCGGAATTTGCTTAAATTCGACACCATGTTTGTGGCATGGTAATTATAACAAAGGAGTAATTATGGAACGGCATTTTTGTACATCAACGTATATATACAATCAAAAAAATAATAAATTTCTATTTATAAAACATAAAAAATTGAAAAAGTGGTTAATGCCCGGCGGACATTGGGAAATAAATGAATTAACGGATGAGGCTGCATTAAGGGAAGTTTTTGAAGAAACAGGTCTTATTGTTACATTAATTGGTGAAAGGTTTCCGAGAGAGACGGATCAGGTACGTCCGTATGGGATTCAACGCAATGTTATAGAGGAAGGCAGACATGAACATCTTGATCTAATATATTTTGCTGTCTGTGATGATGAAAAGTATATACAAAACGTTAGGGAAACAGAAGGGATCGGCTGGTTTACGCTCCAGGAAATAAATCAAGAAACATTTGATACATTTGAACACTGTAGAAAATGGTGCAATTATTTTTACAGCAAAATTAATGATTTGATTAAAAGGTAGAACGTATATGCTGAAAGAATATTTTGATGAAATCAATAAAAAAAAGAGTATAAAATGTTGTCAGGAGACGCAAATATTTACAAGAGAGAAAACAAATTTTGGCTATAATACGCAAGAGGAAATTATTAATGATTTAAAAGATGAACTGAATGAATTGTATATAGAAATAGAGAAAAATGACGTGGGAAGAATAAAGTCTGAAATGGGTGATGTGATATTTGTTTTATGCAGTTTATCAAATATTTACAAAATAGATTTAGAAGAAGCATTAAAAGAAGCGAATACAGAATATCAAGAAAGACTTATATACATAGAGAACAAACTAGAGAATGAAAAATCAAACAAAAATATAACAAATGAATTATGGGAAGAAGCAAAAAATAGAAATAAAAAATAAAAACGCCCAACTGCGCCTAACAGGACTGTATGCGCTCCGCCGCCATTCGGCGGCTCCGGAGTTCCAGTCGGCTAGGTCATCCCGCTACGCTCCATTCCCACGCCAGCTTCCACCGCATACAGCCGAAACGATCCACAAAATATGCCCCTTATACTATTGAATAAGGGCGATATACCGCAAAATCAACAAAAAATCTAACTAGATCAGAAATTTATCTAGCTAGATCAGAAATTTATCTAACTAGATCAGAAATTTATCTAGCTAGATCAGAAACTGATCTAACTAGATCAAAAGCTGATCTAACTAGATCAGAAGCTGATCTAGTTGAATAAAACCCTGTGCGATAAGCGTTTCTGAACTTTGAGTTAGATTCCACCCACCATTTGCGGATCAAGTTTAGCGTCAAGATGAGGAAACGTTCCCTTTCGCCAAACTTTTCTATTATTCCCTATAGCTTTTTCGTACCTTGCAAATTTTTTATATTTTCGACAAAATAGGATATATGAAAGACATAGAACAGAAGACTTTTACCGTGGCGTTTACCGATGTGGATCAGTCAGACAGGCTGAAACTATCGACGACGTGCGACTATTTTCAGGAGGCGGCGATCAACCACGCGGAAAATCTTGGTGTGGGCAGAGAGGCGATGGCGCAGACAGGAGAAGTGTGGATACTTTCGCGGTTGAGCGTTCTTATAGAGAGAAGACCGAAATACCGCGAGACCATTACCGTGCGTTCATGGCCTCGCGGCGCGGACAGACTCTTCGCTATAAGAGACTATGACATCCTCGATGAAGACGGTAAGCCCATAATCCGCGGCAGAAGCGCTTGGCTTATCGTTGATATTAAGAAACGCAGACCTTTGCGTCCTCAGGAAAAAGTATCTAAACTCCCTTTGAATGCGGGGCTAGACGCTCTTCCTTCGTTGGCTAACATCGGTCAACGGGAGGGGCTTGAACGTATAGGCGAGCGTACCTCGTTTTATTCAGACCTCGACTACAACGGTCATGTGAACAACTCTCGCTATGTGCAGTGGATTCAAGACATAACCAAGCCAGACGTGTTGGAAACAGCGGATAGTATGCAGTTCGATATAAACTACGCAAGCGAAACCCGTTTTAACGAAACGACCGAGCTGTGGTCTGCTCCCATAGAGAACGGCTTTGCCTATGAGGGCAGAAGAAACGGCGGGGTAGTTTTCAGGGCAGAATTGCGCTTTCAAGAAAGGAGATAAAAATGATTAAAGAAGCAATCATTAAGGCGGTACAACGGGAGAATCTCTCGTTTGACATGGCGGAAACCGTTATGAATGAGATTATGAGTGGAGAGGCGACTCAAATCCAGATGTCCGCGTTTCTGACCGCTATGACGGTGAAGGGTGAAACCATTGAGGAAATCACCGCTTCGGCGGCTGGTATGCGAAAACACTGTATCCGTATCCTGCATGATATGGACGTATTAGAAATCGTCGGCACAGGTGGCGACAAATCCAACTCCTTCAACATTTCAACGACGTCCGCGATAGTTATTTCCGCGGCAGGCGTGCCTGTCGCCAAGCATGGAAACCGTGCCGCATCGAGTAAGTCAGGCGCGGCAGACGTTCTCGAAGCCTTGGGCGTGAATATTGCCGTGCCGCCGGAAAAAAGCCTTGAACTGCTGAAGACAATAGGCTTATGCTTTTTGTTCGCGCAGAACTACCATATTTCAATGAAGTATGTCGCGCCGGTGCGTAAGGAACTTGGAATCAGAACCATTTTCAACATTCTCGGTCCCCTTGTGAATCCAGCAGGCGCGAACATGGAGCTTCTTGGGGTTTACGATGAGGATTTGATCGAGCCGATGGCGCGTGTTCTTTCAAACTTGGGCGTAAAAAACGCTCTCGTTGTCTTTGGACAAGACGGGCTAGACGAAATATCCTTGAGTTCCCCGACAAGTGTATGTGAGGTGCGGGATGGAACATTCAAGACTTTTTCTATCACGCCAGAAGAATTTGGGTTTACGCGCTGTAAGAAAGAAGACCTTGTAGGCGGACAGCCTACGGAAAACGCCAGAATCACTCAGGACATTCTTAACGGAGCGAAGGGTCCCAAACGGGATGCGATCCTGTTGAATTCCGCGGCTGCGCTCTATATTGGGCGGCGCGTACAGTCTATCGCGGAAGGTGTGGCTCTGGCTCAAGAGACTATTGACAGCGGCACGGCGCTTGCCCAACTGGAACGGTTCATCGCCTTGAGTAAAGGTGAATGAGACGCTTTTATTTGGAGAAATTTATGAAAGAAACTTTATGGTCAGGACGGACCGTGGAAAAGCCGAATGAGGAAGCGTTTGCTTTTCAAGCCTCTATTCGCATTGATAAACGCCTTGTTCAGGACGACATCCGTGGGACTCGTGTGCATACTGCAATGCTTGCTCAACAGGGTATTATTCCCAAAGATATCGCTGTGGTTCTGGATACTGAACTACTCCGCATCGCGGAAGAGCTGACTAACGGCGAGCTTGCTATCGACGAAAGAGCGGAAGACGTTCATTCGTTTGTTGAAACGGAACTCACGCGGCGGCTAGGAGACGCGGGACGAATGGTTCACGCGGGACGAAGCAGAAACGATCAAGTCGCGCTTGACTTTAGGCTTTACTTAAAACGTAGAACGGATGAACTGTGCGGCGAAATCAAAGCGCTTATGTCTATTCTTCTGGACAAAGCTGAAGAATACGTGGACGCGCTCATGCCTGGGTACACGCATTTGCAAAGGGCGCAACCTATAACCCTTGGGTTTCACCTTACCGCGTGGGTATGTGCGCTTGAGCGGGACTTGTCTCGTTTCCGCGACGCGGTATCCCGCATGGACGAATGTCCCCTGGGAAGCGGAGCGCTTGCGGGCTCTGGTTTACCGCTTGACCGCGAAAAAATCGCCGCAAATCTTGGCTTCCGAGCGCCCAGCCTCAACGCTATGGACTCGGTGGCGGACAGGGACTTTGCTGTAGAGCTTGCTACCGATGCGGCTATTTGTCAAATCCATCTGTCCCGTTTCTGTGAGGATGTCATTCTTTGGGCAAGTGTGGAATTCGGATTCCTCTGTTTATCGGAGAAGTGGATCACCGGTTCATCCATTATGCCTCAAAAGAAAAACCCTGACTTTGCCGAGTTGATTCGGGGCAAGACCGGACGCGCAACGGGTAATCTTGTCGCTCTGCTCACCATGTTGAAAGGCATCCCCTATGCCTACGACAAGGACTTACAAGAGGACAAAGAGGCGTTGTTTGACAGCTTTGACACGGTTTCGGTATGCCTACGGATGTTTCGCGGTATGATTGCGGACTCTTCGTTCAATAGAGAGCGGATGGAAACGGCGTGCATTGGCGGTTTTTCTGAAGCTACAGACGCGGCGGATTACCTTGTCCGCAAGGGGCTGCCCTTTCGCAAGGCGCATGAAGTTTCCGCGCTTATAGTACGCGACTGCATTGATGCGGGGCAATCTTGCATAGGGGAGCGGACTCTTGAAGAGTTACGGGAACGTTCCCTGCTTTTTGAGGAGGACGTTTTCTCAGCGCTCACTCCTCGCGCCTGTGTAAGCGCGCGTAAAACCCTCGGCGGCGTAGCGTCCGCCGAAGTGCGCCGACAAATCGCCGTGCTACGAGAAAGGATTTAACGGACCTTGTTAATCAACAGGGTCTTGTTGTTCTACTATATCTTCATCGCCGAAGTCTTCTGCCGTATTGTTTGAATCGTCGCTGAAGTTTCCTACCGTATTTTCTGAATCATCGTTAAAATTTCGCGCCACTCTGAAGCCTGTGTCCCAGCTCCGATATACTGCCGTAGAGGAGCCGCGGTTGGCTGAACGTGAGTCAATTGCTATGCTACGGAAACTCCCGCCGCGTACCACGCACACGGAGTCTGGTTCTGCCGCGGGGTTATTCACTTCACGGGAATAGGAGCCGTAACCGTCCCAACACCATTCCCAGACATTGCCGTGCATATCGAAGATTCCAAAGTCATTCGCGGGGAAGCTCTCCACCGGCAGGGTTTTTCTGCCGTAGTAGTTGGCTTGGTCTGTGGTGATCACATCTCCAACGTTGTAGGCGGATGTGGTATCTGCCCTGCAAGCAAACTCCCATTCGGCTTCTGTGGGCAGGCGGTAACCCTCGCTACCTTTGTCCCATAGCACTCTCTTTCCTCTAATGATGTAAGCGGGTTCCAAGTCTTCTTTTTCACTTAATCTGTTGCAAAATTCAATAGCGTTAAACCAACTTACCGTTTCAACAGGTAGTCTCTTGCCTTTGGTATGGCTGGGATTGATTCCCATAACGTTCTCATATTCCGTTTGGGTTACCTCATGTGGAGAAAGCAGAAAATCATTTACTATGACCCTACGGCTCTCTTCATCTCGGTGTCTACCGCGTTCTGTCTTGGGGCTTCCCATACGAAAAGCCCCGCCTTTTATAGAGACAAGAGGGTATTCTTTTACGATTTCTCCCTTTTCTTCATATTCTTGGGCGCCTATCCCCATAGACGCAATACACAAAAAAACGGCGATTTGTTTCAAACTATTCACAATTCCACTCCTTACACGCGAAGCATGTTTAACGACTTCTTAACGGGTATTGTCTGAAAGGATGCTCCGCTGACCCCGACACGCACAGGCAACTTCGCACGGTGTCAGACACGCACTAGACGACTTCTATAATATACAAAAATCGCTTCCGTATTCAAGCGGTTTGCAAACTACGCGCCGTTCCGCTCATTTATGTTAGCGCCCATTGCACATAACTCGCCATATACGCCATGGCGGACTTCTTATTTATATTGCTTACCGGGTCAGGGAGTTGGTCTTCTACCAATACAGTACCGATTGACACCATGCCTCTGACACCGCGTCTCTGACACTGTACGTCTGACACCACACGTCTGACACCGCGCTGTTGACACCGCGCGTCTGGCACCGCGTGTCTGACACCGCGTGTCTGACACTGCACGCCTGACACCCGCGCCATTAGCCACTAACCTCTAGCCACTAACCACTAACCACTAACCACTTATTTGTACTTTCCCTCTTGCATATCCCCGCGCAGTAGGATATAATCCTACCCATGAACACAAACGTAGAAAACAGTCGCTATAGCAAAGTCCCATTACTCCCTACTCCTTGTTCTTTACTCTCTTCTCTTTGCTACCTGCTACCTGCTAACTGTTCCTTGCTATTTGTTCTTTGTCGCGCTGGTGCCCCCCCCCCCGAAGCTTAATTATATATACTATCCAGCGCAAACGCCTCATTCTTCAAGCCTGCCGGTCATCCCGACCCGCGGGCTTTTTATATATGCGTCCCCTCGCGCCTCCGTGCATGAACGGTCGCGTAAATCAAATACGAAGAATGAAGGAGTAAAAGAATGAAAAGATACCATTCTTTCGGCAAGAGCGTGATGACCGCGCTCTTCGTAACCATTTTTATCGGAGCGACCCTCGGCTGTGCCGAGGACTCGCCAGAGGA
>JAISCD010000018.1 GCA_031265825.1 Treponema sp.
CCGGAATAAATTACTTTGAAGGGGAGGAAGGAAAAATAAAACCAACGGATTTGATAGAACTGGATTACTACCGTAAATTAAAATACGAATATGAAATAAAATTCAATGAAATATAAAGAGTGTTCAATTGAAAGGAGTATAATATGGAAAACATTAAAGATTTTAGACAAATGGTGAAAATTACAGGCATTATTGGTATCTTAACTTTTTTGACTGTCCCCATTACAATGATATTGTATTTTATGTATAGCGGTGTACCACCGATTTGGAATGTTCTTTTACGGACGTTAGTGGCTTTATTTAGCCTTCTGTTTGAATTGATATTTTTCACGGGGTTTCAGCAAATTATTAAAAAAATAACAAAAGAGAATAATTGGTTAATAATTTTAATGTACAATACTGTATGTGTTTGTATTGCGATAAATTTTGTTGCTCATTCATTGGAAGCTGGTGGAGTGTTAAACCCGGAAGGGGTGGCTATAGATGCTACACAGGACGGTTTATTGGCGCAGGGAAATTATTTATTGTATGGTTCAATCAGCCGATTATTAATGGCAACATATATGGGAATAATTGGAATAATAACATTTAAAACAAGGATATTCCCTAAATGGACAGGATGGATGGCGATAATTATAGGAATAATAAATTTGATATTTGTTCCAAGTATGTTTTATGGAACAAATGCTGGAGATTTTTATAGCGCGGTAGGATGGGGAAATTCCGCAGTTGCGGCGAGTTTGTTTACATGGTGGATATTGGCAATAAGTATAATATTAATAAAAAATAAAAATGAACTGTAATATCGGAGTTCTGAGCTACTTAAATCTGGTTCCGAGCTAGTTAAATCTAGTTCTGAACTAGTTAAATCTAGTTCTGAACAGAACAGTCGGAGTTCTGAATAGAACAAACGGAGTTCGGAACAGAACAAACGGAGTTCGGAACAGAACAGTCGAAGTTCGGAACAGAACAAACGGAGTTCAGAACAGAACAAACGGAGTTCAGAATAGAACAAGTCAGATAATGGAGGAGTAAAATATGGAACAAATTATAAATGAGTTAAGTTCTCTGGTAGAAAATGCCTGTAAATTACAAAGCAACATATTTGGATATGGAATTTGGTCTCACCATATAAAGCCAATGATACCATTAGGACAAAAACTGGCTGAAGAATATGGCGCGGATCAAGAAATAGTAACGATAGCAATATTATTGCATGATTTAGTATCAATAGAAGATGAAAAAAATTGTAAAGAGCATCATATTATTGGAGCGGAACGAGCTGAAAAAATATTAAACAGATACAATTATCCCAAAGACAAGATAGAAAAAATAAAATTATGTATACAAAATCACAGGAGCAGTGTAAATAATAATAAAAATAGTATTGAAGAAATATGCGTAGCAGATGCGGACGCAATAATCCATTTGACTGAAATATCATCATTATTTTATGCCGCATATAAAGAAATGAATAAAAGTATAGAAGAAGGACAAAAATGGATAAAAGAAAAAATAGAAAGAGACTATAAAAAACTGAGTGAAAGAAGCAAGAAAAAATATAAGAATGAATTTTGCGTAATAATAAACTTATTAGGAACAGAATAATATAGAAAAATAAAGAATGGAGTACGCCCCTCGCTCCCCCCTCTCGGCAGGAAGGACGATAGCTGGCTATTCCTGTATCTTGTGTTCCATGAGGAACAGATCAAGCACCGTGAGGAATAAGATAACAATCAGGGGACCGAGTACGAGACCGTTAAAGCCGAACACGCGCAATCCGCCCATTATAGCGAAGAAAATTATGAGCGGGTGTAGTTTGATTCTATCTTGAAGGAAGATTGGACGGAGAATATTGTCGAGGGTTGATATGAACAAGGCTGACATAATGATAAAGATGATGCCTTTGATTATTTCTCCGTTCATAATAAAGGCGATTCCCAGCGGCCACCAAACCAATCCACCGCCTATCATGGGTACGAATACGCAGATAAAGGTGAGCGCCGCTAAAACGAGCGAGCCTTTTATATCGAAAATTGAGAATATCACTCCCGCCATAATCGCTTGTATGAGAGAAACGATAATGTAGCCGAAAAAGAGATTCCGCGTAACGTCCAAGAACTTTCCTGTCAACGCAACCATGTATTCTTTCCTTATGGGGATGACGTGAAGCGCGAGGCGCGAGAGGTACGCACCGTCAATGTAAAAAAAGAAAAGACAGAAAATTATAAAAACGAGGTTTATCAAGAAAGAACCCACATTCATGGTTATGCTTCTGCTAAATTGGAGCACGTCTTGAAGACTGGAGCTTAAAAACGTCATGATGCGGCGTTGAAGTTCGTCAGCCTCGATGTTCAGTTGTCCCGCGCTTATGTCTGTGATGAATTCGGATAAGGATTGAAACGAATTTTGAATGAAATCAGGCTTTCTTGAGAATAAATCTTGTCCAAAATGGATGAGTTCGATGATTTGTTTGAAGAATTGAAACGCCACGAAGGATAAGGGGATGAGTATGATGACGACCGTTCCCACGGCAAAAACCGCGGCCCAGACGTTTTTCAAGATTCTCCCGCTTACTTTGGTGAAATCGACGTTTTTAATTAGCTTCTTGTGCAGAGGATTCAATAACACGTACGAGAAAATAGACCACAACAGTACGGTGAAAAAAGGCCTAAAGAGTCGACACACGAGGAAGAAAAACAATAAGAGTATCCCGCCGAACACGTAATTTTGTATTCGAGCTGTGATTTTTTTTTCGGAAGCGTCCGTAGACTCCGTTGTATTCATAAGCGCGGGCATTCGTTCATCATCCTGACTCATTGATTGACCTCCTTAAAAAGAGCGCTCATGTCGTCCATTAGCTGGACAGCCGTCTGAACGGCGAAAATAGTCTCTTCTGAACGCCGTCTTTCCATTTCTTCATTCGCTGTATTCACCGCCTCTATATTTGCCCTGCGTTGCGCGTCTGACGCGACTTGCGCGTTGCGTTCATCTTCCTCTCTCTGTAAAACTCCCAAGATTTGTTCTATCTCCGGTCTTTTTTCAGAATCGCCTTTGAGAGACAGGTATTGCTGATAGTCTGATATAGCGAAAGTGATTTCGCCTTTACGGAGTCTTGTGTTAGCGCGGTTCAAAAAGGCGGACGCAAAGGAGTCGTCCGCATCTATGGACTGATTGTAATAATCTTCCGCAGTCGCAAAGTCGTTTCGTGTATAATATAAGTTCCCCAAGTTAAACGCGACGAGAGCTGTATATTGACCCGCGGACGGGAGAATCTTCCGGTAAACGGAGATCGCTTCGCTTGTTCGTCCGAGTTGAGCGTAAACCACGCCTAAATAGAGAAACGTCTGTGGAGGCGCATCTGGCGCACCCGCCGCGGCTTGAAGATAAGCTAGGGATTCGGCGGGCTTGTCTTGCAGAAACAACTCCTCGCCTTTTGAAAAATTGCCGTCTTGGGCGAAACCCCATGTTGACGAAAGTAGGAATGTCAGAAAAACAAGTCTTTTCATTTTCTATATATAATAACATAATTCGCGTGGCACTGCAATACAGTAAGGGGGGTCATTCAAACACAGCGCCAGTTGAGGCTGAACTCACGAGGCGGGCGTAACGGGAGAGGTATGACAGGGGGTCTACGGCTTTTGGCGGCGGCGGAGTCCATTTTGATTTGCGTTCCGCTAGTTCTTCGGCGGAAAGCTTGGCGTTGATGGAGCGGTTCACGATGTCTATGGCGATGACGTCTCCGTCCTTGAGGAGACCGATAGCGCCGCCGCGCGCGGCTTCTGGCGAGACGTGTCCGATAGCCGCGCCGCGTGTCGCACCGGAAAAGCGTCCGTCTGTAACCAAGGCTACCTTGTCGCCGAGTCCCATGCCTGCGAGCGCGGCTGTCGGTCCCAGCATCTCCTTCATACCCGGCCCTCCGCAGGGTCCTTCGTAACGAATGACCACCACGTCTCCTGCTTTGATTTTTCCACCCATGATGCTTTCAAACGCCGCATCTTCGGAGTCAAATATCCGCGCGGGGCCCTCATGTTTGAGCATCGAATGGGTAACCGCGCTCTGCTTGACTATGCACCCGTCGGGCGCGATGTTGCCGGCGAGAGCCGCAAGTCCGCCTGTCGTTGAGAACGGGTCATCAATCCGGCGGATAACGCGCTCGTCGCGGTTGATAGCGCCTTTCACACTGTCTGCCAGAGTTCCATAAACTGTGGTTGCAGATAGATCGATCAGACTTTTTTTCGCTAGTTCCGCCAAAACCGCGGGAACGCCGCCTGCCGTGTGGAGTTCCTCGACGACGGCTTGTCCGGCAGGCGCGAGTCGGCACAGGTTGGGTGTGTTCGCGCTGACTTGGTTGACCAACGCCGAAAAATTAGTAAACCGCGCACCCGCGGCGTGAGCTATCGCGGGTAGGTGCAGTACTGTGTTAGTGGAACAGCCGAGAGCCATGTCCAAGGCAAGGGCGTTCAAGAACGCCTTTTCGGTCAAGACGTCCCGCGGGCGCACGTTCTTCCGTAAGACGTCAAGGATGAGTATTCCTGTCCGCTTGGCGAGGCGGATTCGTTCCGCCATGACCGCGGGAATCGTGCCGTTGCCCGCAAGCGCCATGCCGAGCGCTTCGGTAACGCAGTTCATCGAATTCGCGGTGAACATTCCCGAACAGGAGCCGCACCCCGGACAGGCGGTTTCTTCCAACTCGGCGAGTTCTGTTTCGCTCATCTTGCCCGCGGAAACCGCGCCGACTGCCTCGAATATGGTGGTCAAGGTGAGGGGTTTGCCGTTGTTTCGTCCGGCAAGCATGGGTCCGCCTGAAACAAGGACTGTCGGTAGATTCATCCGCGCCGCGCCGATCAACATTCCGGGTACGATTTTGTCGCAATTCGGAATGCACACGAGCGCGTCGAATCCGTGCGCCATCGTCATACATTCGATTGAATCCGCGATGAGTTCCCGCGTAACGAGCGAATAGCGCATTCCGTCGTGTCCCATTGCGATGCCATCGCATACGCCGATGACGGGAAACCGCACGGGCGTACCGCCCGCGATTCTTATTCCGTCCGCAACCGCCTTGGCGATTGTCCCTAGATGTATATGCCCCGGTACTATTTCGCTTTCCGCAACCGCGACGCCGATGAGGGGCTTGTCCAGCTCCTCGTCCAATAAACCAAGCGCCTTGAACAGAGACCTCTGCGGCGCGCGCGCAACGCCTTTCTTTACAATATCGCTTCTCATTTCCATTAAATCATATAATTGAGAGGTCATCTTGTCAACACACCCTTCGGGTGTTTAAATACTTCTTATGGGTTGTTGTTTGAAAGGTGGCGCCGCTGTCCCCGACAGGACGGTTACGCTTGCTTTGCAAGCGGAACCTGCTCATTGTTCGCACGCCTCTGACACCGCCGCCCGAAGGGTGCGCTTGTAAGCAAGCGGATCCCTACTCGTTGTCTGATACCCTAACACTACTCATTACTAACTACTAACTACTACCTATTCACTGCTAACTGCTAACTGCTAACTACTACCTGCTAACTACTACCTATTCACTACTAACTGCTACCTACTACCTGCTCACTAATCACTAATCACTATTCACTTTCATAAGAGGAGGGGGGCGCGTCTTTCCCTAAACGGAGGTTGGCTCACGGTAAACCTTGTGGTGCGCCCCCCTGTCTACAGCCCGCGCAAGCGCGGTCTTCCGCCACCCCCCAAAAAAAGTCGTATGCCTTTACGGAATGATGGCGATGACGCACGGGCAACGCGTGCCTTCCACGCCTGAACCGTTTTCCCAAGCGGCGGAGAACGCGACACGCCGCGCCCGCAGACTACTGTCAAAACGCTCGATGTGCGGACTACGCGTAATAAGGCGGCTTAACTGCAACTCCTCAGGCGTGGGCGCGGACTCGCCGTCCTCCAACACCTTCCAGTACAGCACCAGCCCCTTATAACTCGCCTGCGGTTTCACCCGACTGTCTGTCTCCATACAGCGGTAGTCAATACGAATTTCCGCCGCCTCATGGGGGCGGGTCTCCAGTTCCACGTGTTCCTCTGGGCGCCCGTGCCGCGTGTAGACGTGGTCGTGGAGCGGCAATTCCATGCTTTCCAAGTCCGCGTCGGTTATCACATCGTCCGCGTTGTACAAATACCGCTGGATAAACTTCCGTAAAACCCGCTCCGCCGCTGACCGCGCCGTGTTCTTTTCGGCGGTCTCCACGGAAGTATGGGGTTCCGCCATCTTCACAAAGGCGGCGTGCCATGCAGTGCAGGCGCCGTCAAGCTCCTCCACTTTTTCCGCGGGGATATGCTTCCATTCCGCGGCGCTTCC
>JAISCD010000032.1 GCA_031265825.1 Treponema sp.
GCTTCTTGATGTGAATACTGCCGGCGGACTGTCCGCTGGGGAAATGGAGTTTACGAATCAAAGAGACGCCCGCATCAAAATGGACGATTTTGTTGTCGATATACTCAAGCGCATCGGCAAAGGGGCTTTGTCAACAAGCCGTTCCGCTGCTATTTCCATCGAGATAAGCACGAAAGCAGGAGGCGTCCTCTATTTTCAGGGCAGCGAGACGGCAACCCTTTGGGATAATGATACCTATACCATCCCCATTGACCAGCCCGGCACGTATTCTGTCAAAATGGTTTTCGGCAACGGCGGGGTGGCGGAGCGTTCGGTGGTCATTGCTTCCCGTGGAGTAACGCGGGTTGACTTTACCTATTATGTAGGGGCTGCTGGTCCTGCGGGAGGCGTCATATTCTATGATAAGGGCAACACCATAGGCGGGTGGCAGTTTCTTGAAGCAGCGCCCGTATCAACGGAGTTTGTCGCATCGTGGGGAGCATATCTAAAAACTATAAACAACACCGAGCCCGCTATCGGTACGGGCAAGCGAAACACAGACCTCATCGTATCTTTTTTACGCCAGACAGGGGAAAGCGGCAAGGCGGCTCAATTATGTGATAATCTTGTCTATGGAGGCTATAACGACTGGTTCCTTCCCAGCAAGGACGAGCTTGATGTCATGTATAAGAATCTTAAGCTGAAGGGATGGGACAACTTTGGGAGTGGATGGTATTGGTCGTCATCAGAGATTGACAGAGGTTACGCTATGGAACAGCAATTCAGTGATGGCAAACAGGCTATCTATCTAAAAGATTTCTCAAGCAGCGTGAGGGCAATTCGGGCTTTCTAATTTTCCTGAAAACACCACCCCTTGCGAAGTCGTCTGACACGCTGGCGTGCGGGGACAACGATTCCCCTAACAACGCGGAGGAACCCCGCTTGCTTGCAAGCGTGGTTCCGTCAAGACGGGGTCAGCGGTACACCCTTTCAAACAACAACCATTGTGAAGTATTTAAACACCCGAAGGGTGTGCAAGCGTGGTTCCGTCATGTCGGGGTCAGCGACACTTCCTTTCAAACAACACCCCTTGCGAAGTCGTCCGATAGGCTGGCGTGCGGGGACAACGTCGCCCCGAACAACGCGGAGGTTCCGCTTGCAAAGCAAGCGTAACCGTCATGTCAGTGGAAGCGGCGCCCCCTTTCGTACAACACCCCGTGCGAAGTATTTAAACACCCTTTGGGTGCGAAGGGTGGTTGACAAAGGGTGGAGTATCAAAGATACTTTTGTGATATAACTCATCATTAAACTTAACATGGAGAAAGACAAATGGGCGATACAAGAGGATTCTTGAAAATCAAGCGAAAGACTGCGGGCTACAGACCCGTAGAAGAACGCATCAATGACTACAGTGAAGTTGAGGCGCAATTACCCGACGCCGAGCGCAGGGCGCAAGCGAGCCGCTGTATGGACTGCGGGGCGCCGTTTTGCCATTGGGCGTGCCCCGTGGACAACGTTTGCCCGGAATGGCAAGACAAACTATTTCGTGGGGAATGGGAAAAGGCGTGGATGCTCCTGGAAAGCGTGAATCCGTTCCCTGAATTCACCGGGCGCGTATGCCCCGCGCTCTGTGAAGCATCCTGCGTGCTCGGCTATAACGACGAACCAGTAACCATCAGACAGAACGAGTTTGCCGTCATAGAAAAAGCGTTTGAGTGGGGACTCGTGATCCCCCGTGCGCCGAAAAGACGAAACGATAAGAAAGTCGCCATCGTAGGCGCTGGACCCGCCGGATTATCAGCCGCGTATTTCCTAAACCGCTTCGGGTTTTCCGTTACCGTATTTGAGGCGGACAACAAAGCAGGCGGATACCTCCGCTACGGCATCCCGGACTTCAAGCTTGACAAGAACTTCATTGACAGACGCATAGAGCTGATGACGGCGGAAGGCGTGATATTCAAGACAAACACCCGCATAGGACGAGGCAAGTACAGCTTCGGCGTAGACAACACAAACACGACCTTCGTTGACGCGAAAGACCTAGAGCAAAACTTTGACCTCGTGCTATTAACCATAGGGGCGCGAGAGCCACGCGACGTCAAAGTCCCCGGACGAGAAAACAAAGGCGTTGTACAAGCGCTTGATTTTCTTTCGCTACAGAACAGAACCCTAGCAGGCGAAAACGACGAGCGCGTTGAACCCATAACAGCCTTTGGCAAACGAGTCGTCGTCATTGGCGGAGGAGACACAGGCTCGGACTGCGTAGGCACGAGCAACCGACAAGGCGCGCTCAGCGTTACACAAATAGAGATACTCCCCAAGCCGCCGCGCCACCGCCCACCAGAAGAACCCTGGCCCCTATGGCCCAAGGTATTAAAGACCTCCAGCTCTCACCTCGAAGGCGGAGAGCGACTCTGGTCGATCAACACAAAGGCGTTTATCGGGGAGAACGGTAAGCTAACCGCGTTAAAAGCCTGTAAGGTAGATTGGACGCAAGAAGACGACAAGTGGCTTATGACGGACATTCAAGGCACGGAGTTTGAGATAAAGGCGGATTTAGCGCTCCTTGCGATGGGCTTTACGCACGTCGTACAAGAAGGAATCGTCGAAGACCTGAACCTAGAACTAGACGCGCGGGGCAACATCCGCACGCAGGGAAGCTTTCACACATCCAACCCCAAAGTATGGGCGGCGGGAGACGCGCGTTTCGGGGCGAGCCTCGTGGTGCGAGCCATTGCGGACGGCAGGGCGGCGGCAGAGGCAATCTTGCGGAAACTAGCGACCCAATGACGCCCATGCGCGAACTAGCTGGTAAACGCGCGCTCGTCATAGGCGGGACCGGGGGCATAGGGCGGGCGATAGCCGTCGCTCTCGCACAAGACGGGGCGGAACTATACATACACGGAGGCAGGTCGCGGGAGCGGCTGGCGGCGGCGCTTGCGGCGGCGCGGTCATTCGGCGTTCAGGCGCGGGGCTTGTTAAGAGAAATTGACGGCGAAGTTGAACCCTTCTTGACGTTTTGCCCAGAACCCGACCTCGTAGTCGCGGCACACGGACCCTTTTTGCGTAAACCGCTCATAGAAACCACGGCGGAAGATTGGCGTTGGATGACCCTCATCAACCTTGCGTTCCCGGCGGCGCTCATTTCCGCGATTCTCCCCGGCATGATCGCGCGGAAATACGGACGCATCCTTCTTTTCGGCGGCACGGACACGGGGACCATACGCGGCTTTGCGACGACTCCCGCGTATTCCGCCGCGAAGACAGGACTAGCGGTCGTTGCCCGCTCGGTTGCGAAGACCGCCGCCCGCAGTGGCGTAACCTGCAACATCGTCTGCCCCGGTCTTGTAGACACGGAATACGCGGACGCGGAAACCAGAGCGTATAACCGCGCAAAAAGCCCTACGGGAAGCCCCTTGACCCCTGAAACGGTAGCCAAAACCGCCCTGCACATCCTTCAATCCCCATCTTTAAACGGCGCAATCGTACAAGTTGACGAAGGAGTAGACCTTTAGGCTCAAGCCCCTCCTTGCCCTGTCCTTCTATAAGTAACAGATAAGGGAGGGGGGCGCGCTTTCCCTAAACGGAGGATGGCAAACCGATGCCCTTGTGCCGCGCCCCCCTGCGCTCCAGCCCCGCCCCGCACAGGGGGTTTAAAGGGCGGGTCTTCCGCTACCCCCCCAAAACAGGGAAGCGAATAGCCCAAGCTATGCAAGAGTACTTTCACGGGTATAGGTAAAGGGACGATTACCATTAACCAGGCCCCTTCGTTTGTTTAACCGTGAGAGCCTCCTTGTTACATTAAGACTAAAGACGGTTAAACACTGCCAACGCCTTGCTAACTTCTGATTTTGGTTAATTTTATGAGAGTCTCGTTTGTCTAAACGAGACTCTCGTTTGTTTAGCTGAGACTTCCGTTTGTTTAAACGAGACTCTCGTTTGTTTAGCTGAGACTTCCGTTTGTTTAACCGGAACTTCCGTTTGTTTAGCTGAGACTTCCGTTTGTTTAACCGGAACTTCCGTTTGTTTAGCTGAGACTTCCGTTTGTTTAAACGAGACTCTCGTTTGTTTAGCTGAGACTTCCGTTTGTTTAAACGAGACTCTCGTTTGTTTAGCTGAGACTTCCGTTTGTTTAACCAAGACTTCCGTTTGTTTAACCGGAACTTCCGTTTGTTTAACCAAGACTTCCGTTTGTTTATCCAAGACTTCTGTTTGTTTAACCAAGACTTCCATTTGTTTAGCTGAGACTTGCAACAACGTAGCTACGACTTGCAACAACGTAGCTATGACTTGCAGCTAATTGTCAGCGACTTCCGTTTAATTGTCAGCGACTTCCATCTAATTGTCCGCAACTTCCGTTTAATTGTCCGCAACCTTCATCTAATTGTCAGCGACTTCCATCTAATTGTCAGCGACTTCCATCTAATTGTCAGCAACCTTCATCTAATTGTCAGCGACTTCCATCTAATTGTCAGCAACCTTCATCTAATTGTCAGCGACTTCCATCTAATTGTCAGCGACTTCCATCTAATTGTCAGCGACTTCCATCTAATTGTCAGCAACCTTCATCTAATTGTCAGCGACCTTCATCTAATTTGCTGAAAGGCTTTGACGCCTCGTCGGAAGCGGTGGTTAAGGATTAGAGGGCTTGGCTTTTCTATCATGTACAATGGTGAAATTACGCGGGTGGAGAGATTAGCCGCCGATTGCTCCCATCTGGGGGGTAGCGGGAGACCCGCAAGCGGGGCTTCCGCGGAGGGGGGCGCAGAAAAAAGGCGGGCGCACGCGATCTCGTTTGGGAAACAGCGCCCCCCTTCCTATTATTTAGCTTTACATGTCGGGATCAACAGTACATCCTGTCGGACAATACCCCATGCGAAGTCGTTAAACACGCCTTGCGTGTGGCAAGCGCACTCTTTTTCTAACAGCGAGTAGGCTCCGCTTGTGCAAGCGTGGTTCCGTCAGGTCGGGGTCAGCGGGTCATCCTTTCTAACAACAACCATTGTGAAGTCGTCTAACACGCTGGCGTGCGGGGTCAGCGGCGCCTCTTTTCTAACAACGCCCCATGCGAAGTTATCTAACACGCGAAGCGTGAATGAGGGCTATGAAAGAGGGGAAATCGCCTGCCGCTTGCTCAAAAAGGTCTTCTATAAGAGAATTTGTTCCGTGATACAAGCGAAAAAGTTCAAGATATGCGTTATTCACCTGCAAATCGGCAAAAAAACGATACCTTTCGCTCTTAAAGAGAGAGGAATAATCCGCCAAGAAACGATTCTGCGCCGCCCTAATAGTTTCTTCCTTCAGGACAAGCTTCTCGGCGCGAGACACATCCGTAGCGTAGACCCCTTCAAGCTCGCGGGCAAGAGCCAAAATAAAAGCAACGAATGTTTCCTCGTCCGCCGCCTCGTCCATCATCTCCCGATATTCAGGCGAATTCACACCGAAACGAGTTTCCATGTAGAGCTGAGCGCCCTTTTTACCCACAAATTCCCCAAGCTCTTCGTTAAATTGAGACTCCCCTTTCAGATAAATAGTCGCGTGCAGACTCTCGTGAATAATAAGATCAGCCAACCTATGCACAGGATATTTCTTCATGTAAGAATAAAGCGGGTCCTGAAACCAGCCAAGCGTACTAAACGCATCAACACGACGCACGAGAATATCAAGGTCTTCGCGCTTGAGCTTCTCCACCTCGAGCCGAGCGTCCTCCTCTTCAAAGAACCCCTTGTAAGGAACCGCGCCTATGATAGGAAACCGCCATAGATGCGGAGAAAACGAGTCCTTCGCGCTTGCGGAAACAACGAGCGCAAGATAGTCGCGGTCAATCTCAACATAGCGCGTGTAGTTCTTCGTGTTCTTTAGCCCCAACTCGTTCACCACAAAGGAGCGTATATCCGCTATACGCTCCACAAATTGCCGATTCTCCTCACTCGGACTCAGTTTCTCAAGCGACGCCGCCTTACGCAGGTAACCCAAGAAGGTAAAACCCTGCTTGATCGTGTAACAACCCGAAAGAAGAAGACTCGCTATTATAAGAAGAAGAGGCGCATATTTCATTCGTCAGCCTATTTGTTGACCAATTATGGCGAAGAGAGACCTCAACGTGGAAAACCCACTGTCCACCACACGACTAAACGCCTCCGTCATGAAAGGCAGGGTGAAAAATATGAGAAAAAACGCGGTAGTTATGGATATGGGAAACCCCTCCGATAGAATGTTGATCTGAGGTGCGGCTTTTGAAATAAGCCCCGTGGCAAGAGAGGTGAGAAAAAGCGTTCCCATGATAGGCATCGATATGATAGCCGCGTCCATGAAGAGACGCGAAAGCCCGGAGAGAATCACGCCGATGATGTGTTCACGCCCGTTGACCATGCTTATAATGTTTATGGATTGCACGGAACGCCAAAAGCCTTCGACGAAGAGCTCTTGAAACCCGCCCAACGTGAGGAAAATGAGCATCGCAACGAGGTTGAGGTACTGCCCCATAAGCGGGTTTTCTTCTTGCGCGAGAGGATCGAAGGTTTCTGACGCGGCAAAACCCATCTGGAGGGAAAAGAACTGCCCGGCAGTTGTAAACGCGGCGAATACTATGTTGATGAAAAAGCCTATGATTATGCCGATAAGCCCTTCTCCGATGACGAGAAGCAGGAAGTTAAACCCGAACACGCTCACATCGCCGTAGACTTGGGCTGTGGGAAGCACGGCGTACGCGGCAAACCCGGCGAGCGCGAGCTTGGCTACCTGAGGCGTCATATCAGACGACAGTAACGGAGAGGTCTCAACCATGCCCAAGGCGCGCGCCGCAAGCAAAAGAAAGGCGGGAGCCACCGCGAGTAGCTCTTCCATATAAACACCCGCGCCTATTTCGCCATGTCGGGAATCATTCTAAAGAGTTGTATCGCATAGTTGCCCAGATGAGTAAACATCCAGCCGCCTAACAACGCAAGTACCGATAATATCGCCGCTATCTTAGGCACAAAGGTGAGCGTCTGTTCCTGAATCGACGTTGTCGCTTGTAAAATCGCCACCACAAGCCCTACAATAAGCGCGGCTAATAGCAAAGGAGCCGCCAATAGAATCGTCTCCCTTATTCCACCCTGCAAAAAGCGGGTTACTTCTCCAATACTCATTTTAACCTCATAAAGTTACGGTATGACTTATTATTCACAGTTCACGCCCGCGCAAATAACAGCGACGACATTGGTCTTCTGCCCCGTAGGTCCGCCCGAACCCATGCCGATTAGGTTGTCGGCTACCTCGCACCCAACAGCCAACGCTTTTGCGATAATCCCAACGGTTGTACTTTCCGCCGTTATTTTTCCGCTATGGATAGATAATACCCCATTATGCGTCTTCTCGTCAATCATTGCGGTGAAAATATAAATACGCTTGCGTTTGTTTCTCCGCACCTTAGGGCAAGCTTGACAGCCTAATTTTCTCATGGTACTATGATTTGTGATGAGAAATCTATTCAAAAACCCAATTCTTTTCGTGGTGTATTTGACTGTTGCAAGCGCCGCATACGCGCTCGGTTCTGAAGAAACAGATGTAGCGCCTGCGAATACCGAATGGGTTTTCGCGCTTACAAGTATAGACGTTTCCAACGCCCCTGTTCCGATGCAGTCTGTTGGTAATATCATAGAGAGGAGCCTCTATCAGCGACTTCTTTCCATAAGTTCGCACAGATGCGTTGATGAGGAATATCAGTATTACGAGGATAAGGCATGGGCAAAGGCAAGGACGGACGCGGCGAAGCAGCTCGCGGATAAACGTGCGCAGAGGGACGCGGTTATCTTTCAGGGTAACCCCGAATGGAGATATAAAAAATCTGTCAAGACTATTGACGCGGATATTGAGAAGTTGGAGGAGGCATTCCATATCGCGGACTCCAAAGCCCCGCGTATCGCCAAAGAGGTCGCCTTTAAGTTTGTCGAAGCCAATCGGTCAGGTTCATTCCCCACTCCGCCTAACTCTGGTGGGGAACGGCAGTTCTGCGTGACTCAGAAAGTGGACGCTTTCATGTCGGGTGCGCTTACCGAATACCACGGACGTATATTGCTTCGGCTCAAGATTTGGAGCCTTGCTTTCGATGCCTTCATATACGAGAATAATATCTTATTTTCTACGGAGGATGCGTCTATCGCCATCGGCGAATTGACCCCAGAGCTTATAGAGACCGTCTCTGGTTATCGGTCTGCGCGGATCGTCGTCAGGACGGACGCGCAGGACGCTCTGGTGTTCATAGGCGACAATCTTGTGGAGCAGTCAGGGGAAGAAATCCTTCAGCCGCCGGGTAAGATAGTCGTAACTGCTTCCGCGGAAAATCGCAGAACCGTGTCCCTGCCTCTTGAACTCGCCGAAAACGAAAACGCCGAGGTCTCCGTTACCCTGCCCCCTATCAACCTTGCGCCCATGAGTATATCGGCGTTTGATAAAACCGGCGAGCTTACGGGGTCGATTTATAAGGGTGCGTTGTATGTGGGTGAGACGCCGTTCACTTTTGATCTGCCATTGGGTATGTTCGACTATTTCCGTATTGAAATGGAGGGGAACAAGGGCAGTTTGGCGGTGTTTGAGAATACATCTGACACAAAGAGGCTGAAGACGCGACTACTCCCAGACCCAGAAAAGAAACCTGTCGAGAAGGCAAGAGACAGAATGTACCTGTCTTATGGGCTTTTTTGGATGAGCTTGCCTCTGGTTATGGTAGTGGGCTTCCCGTGGCAGAACGGCGGAGGTATGTACGGGTCGGCTTTTAAGGAATTCCAAACCAACCCGACTGAAGAAAACACGACACGGGCGAATACACTTCTAGCGGTTTCTACGGGCGTCGCGGTAGTGTTTGGACTTACCATAGTAGACACCGTATACCGCGCGGTCAGATACTTCACCACCGCTAACGAGAGTTCGCCGATATTGGTAAAGTGATTCTATACTTTATTCTGCTTTTACGGTTATGCGCGTTTCTTTTCCATGTATTTTGAAAGGATGAAGAAGAAAATGGCTGTGATGATGAATAGGGACCATCGCGGGGTGGTTTCTATATGAAAGGAACCAACGCCGATTTCAGGCGCGAACTCCCGCATACGCAACGTCAGTATCCTCCCTGCATTAGGGGCGTTGCCGTCTATGTAGATGCCGCCAGAACGTTGCGCCATATTCTGCAAGACGACACTGTTGCGTCGGCTTATGATTGGCTTACCCGCACCGTCAAGAACAGGCTCGAAGGAACCGTCTGGCAACATCATATCTGGCGGCATCGCTCCTTCGTCTGTACCTAGCCCCACCGCAACGATGCTTATATCGCGCAGGACGACACGGTCCACGGCGCTTTGGATCGCTCCAGAGAGGCTTTCGCCGTCAGAAAACAGAACAATGACACGTTTCGCGGGAGAAGTATTCAAGAAAGCGGTCTCTGCCGCATCTAAGAGACTCTCAGTATTCGTCCCTCTGCCTGTCATATTTACTGTTTCCAGCGAGTCGAGAAACGATAGCAAGGCGTTATTATCCCGCGTCAAAGGCAAGGCGAGAACGCCGCGGTCTTTCGCCATAGCGACGGCGAGGCGCGCATTTCCCGTATTGGTAGCGGCTTCACGCGCCACAGACACGGCTTTTCCCAGACGGGACGGCTCAACGTCTTCTATCAGCATACTACGAGATACGTCAAATGCAAAAACCGCGTCAATCCCGTGGTAGTATTCAGTCACTACATGGGTTCCCCATCGGGGACCCGCAATCGCTATGATACCGCACGCGAGGAAAAAATCAAAGAATATAAATGAAAGAACAGCCTTTATTCTCAATTCGCCGGAGAAAAGCCCCAATGCCTGTAGCCTCGATCTGCGTATAAGATAAAGCCCCAATTCAACGATAAAACAGGGGATGATGAGAAAGAGGGCGTTCAATATGAAAGGATTGTCAAATGTCATATCTGCCTTTCCCTTTTTTTATTCTGTCAGCGTTCAGGGGAATTCCTCGAATGTCAGGAGATAACTTTCAGATAATTTGTTAAAAGCCGCCGCGTGTTTTGCGGATTTCTACGACAAGGTTGCCCAGAAAAGCGCCGCCTGTAACGACTAGTTCTGGTGCGCCGCTATGAAAATTTTCCATTATTCCGGTACCTCGGTCTATCACGGCGTTGCCGAGCACAGCGGTTGCTTCCATAGTTACCTTCACGCTAGGCGGCGCGGTAATTATCGTGTTGCCCAGAAAGGAAACAACATTGACAATGGTTCTGCCCGGCGGAAGTTGCCCTTCTTCTATAGTAACCGATGTGTTACCCAAAAAAGATAGGAAGGAACGGTGTCTGCCCACAAGAGACGCTCCTGATATTTCGCGGCTGGACATAAAAGTAATGTCTGACCATTCAGCGCCGAATATTCCGGGGGCTTTGTCGCGCGCCGTGGAATATTCGTGGTGGCGCGAGGTTTCACTATCATAGCTATTGTCGCGCTTCGGCGGGATCGTTTCATTCTCAACGCCTGAGCAAAGAGCGCTTTCACCGACAATCTTCTCGATGATGGTCAGTTCCCGCTCGCTTTCAGCCTTCTGTATGTAATCAATGAGGCGCTCGTACTCTTCCAGAGACATCGCGTTCTTGGAAAATTGAACAGCCAGCCTGTTAACCGCCTTGTTCTTCCGCTCAACGAGTTTCATTTCACGCGGCGATAATTGCTCTGTAGACAAATCGCTTTTCATTTCCATTCCTTTTCAATACAGGTGATGGTTTCGAGAATTTCGTCTTTTGATGTATGATTCTGTAGGATTTTGAGAAATCTTTCTTGCTTACAGAAGAAATGCACACGGGATAAGGTATGGAGATGGGATTTTGCCGATGAAGAGACGATGAGTATCACGGTTTTTACTAAAACATTATCCAATGACCGCCATTCTATTGGTTCTTTTAGGAAACTTATAACCACAAACTCCTCGGAGTTGGTAATCGCCAAGAAGTTACGCGGATGAGGCACCGCGATGCCGTTCCCAATGGACGTGGGCATGATATTCTCTCGCTCCAGAATCGCCGTCAAAAGCGTCTCTTTGTCTAAAGATCGAGGCAATGTTATCGCGCTAACGATATGGGTAAGCGCTTCTTCCACCGAATCGCCCGGAATGTCTTCCAATATTCCGCCGCTCTTTATCAATTCCATCAATGTCTTTCCAATCATTTTTCTCCTCCCTTAAATTGCTCGGCTGTGATTTCGCATCACCGCATTAGTAATTCCCCTTCAGCCATTCGTTACATTGCGCCAAATCAAAGAAGTCAGGAATGAAATCTTCACCGAGTTGTTGTCGCGCAAAGCGTTTTTCTTCAGCTAATCCCGTGTTTAGCAAGAATAAATTTCTTCTTAACCGTACCGGTCCATTTATGTTCTGATTGGGCGCGGCGTACTCACCAGCGACGCAGGCAACGTTACCATTGGAAGGCGAAAGGATGATAATTTTAACGGTCCACGGACCATACTCATATATGAAGTCTACAAGTCCGTTCTTATTGAGAACACCGATGGTTAAATCTTTGCGAAGTCCTTCTATAGAGAAAGAATTATCTGCGGCTTTGGTTGAGGGTAGAGGTATGGATTTAGGCGTAAATCGGTAGGCGAAATTGTTTTCCCAATGAAAGACTCGTTGGATGATAATATGCAGGTCTTCGAGAGAAAGACGCTCAGGCATGACGATACGCCGCCATACATTAGTGCCGCCTATGCCTATCTGCACGAGTCGCGCCTCTGTCTTTGTGGGAGACTTTACCATGGCGATGTTGTTACGCCTAAAGTTAGACATGGCGTCTTCGACGAGTTCCTTTATTTCGTTATAGGCGTCGGTCATACCATCAATGGCGTTGCTTATGGCGTCCAGATCGATGTGGGAAACCTCCGTGTCCACACCAAGTTCGTCCATCAAGCCTGCCGCATGGTTCTGTATCTGGGAAAGCACGATGAAAGTGTGTTGGGGCAGATACGCCGCGTTGATGCTATCAGGACGGAGTCCAGCCGCTAATTCGATGACTGCCGTATGCAATTCTCCCGCTTTTTGCCGCAACGGGCCCATATCCTTATCCTTGAAAAGCGAATATTCGTTACTGAGTTCCGCGTATATTTCCGTCGTATAATCAACTAACATATTCCATTCACGGCTTTCAAGATTATGAGAGATGATCGGCGGCACTATTCGCATGACGACATCTTGAATTCTGGTCTCCCTACGGAAAAGCATATCCAACACATAAGACTGAATGACAAATTCATTTATCGGCACCTTGTTTGCAACAAGCATCTCTTCAATTAACGTCCGGTCCGCGATGCGCTGTACCATCAACATACCTATGTCGGGAATATCCTTGCCCGCAAACCAAAAGCGAGTCTCTATACCATAGATCACCGTTTCGATGCGATCAGTCCGTTCATAGAGGAACTCCTCAAGCGAATACGCGGGTGTCTCCTGCATCCGTTTTCCCCCATAAAAATAGGCATACGCTATCTGTTCCTCGGTTGATGCTCCTGGTCCCATGTTGATGAAAGATGCTTCAAATCCCTTTTCCGCGGCTTCCTGCCATTCTTTCAAATCCTTTTCATTCCATACATCTTTTTCAAACTTTTGCAAGGAAAAGATGCTTTTTTTCCAGTCAACAATTCTGACTTCAAAGAAGTCGCCGGGTATGAACTTCGTTTCGCGGTAGATAGCCCGCATATCCAAGGTTCTTATAGAGACTTCCGCGGGAACGTCAAACTCGTCGTTGAATGCTTCTTCGTTTTCAGGATTATCCCGAGCTATGTATTGAGGCGCATATTCCTCGCCAAGCGCGCTATAATATGGATAGAATTCTTCTGGCTCTCCCTCGATCATGGTAAATGGAATGCATTTCTTTCCCCAGTAGAAGGTATAATCATGCGGCAAATACTCCGAATTCGCAAAGGGAATACATCTATGACCCGGTATGAGGATGCCATTAGCTATCTCTGAACGACTCGGCTTTATGACAAAGCGGGCGTTTTCAAAATAACCTCTCACGGAAATCCATTTTCTCTGTTCAAGAGGAAACGCCAGTTTGCAGACATTGAGGCGAGCTTCGATTTCCGTCGACAAACGGTTTAAATGCTTTGTTTTAAAGGAACAGACAAACGATGTTATGCTCTCCAACGTGAAAGGCTCCACCGTGATCTCGAGGAATTTATATAGCGCATCTTCCTGTTCAAAAGTCATACTTTAACTATGTCATAAAACCAGAGTTTTATCAAGAGTATTCTATAAGACATTTGGAATTTTCAGTGCTGAATAATTTCGGGCTTCCATAACGTCTACTTTGTTCTGCAACCTACTTCCACCATTCTAAACTTGACCCATCACAAGCATAGCGGTCTATCTTCTTATATACGGGGTGGCGTGGGCGATCTTTGTCTTGGAAAGTGCATCTCCTAATATTAAACAGGCTTCACCTACATCTAACATTCCGACTGTATATGTGCAACTTGTAGGGTTGCGGCGGATCAAAATATGGCGGAGAAAAACTACACAAAGGATGTAGACCAAGCCACCGTATAGAATGTCGGGTCTTTGAGAGCCAATTTCCTATCTTCGAGAATCGTGCTTGGGTCTCAAAGAGCCGACATCCACTCTCAGAGACCCGATGTCCTCTCTCAGAGACCCGACATCCACTCTCAGAGACCCGATTTCCACTCTTGGAGAGCCGACATCCACTTTCAAAGAGCCGACATCCACTCTCAGAGACCCGATTTCCGCTCTCAGAGAGCCGATTTCCACTCTCAGAGACCCGATTTCCACTCTTGGAGACCCGACATCCTCTCTCAAAGACCCGGCGTCCACTCTCAAAGAGCCGATGTCCTCTCTCAGAGACTCACAATGTTGAATAATAACTTGAATAAACCGAATATTTATGGATAATAAAATATATGTACAATATTTTATGGGATTTTGACGGAACAATAGCATATAGAGACGGAATGTGGTCTGGAACACTTTACTCGTTATTGGGAAAAAATGATATAAATAATATTCTAATTGAAAATATAAAATCATATTTGCATACAGGCTTTACATGGCATACGCCTGAATATTCTCATAAAGAATTATTTAACGGACAAACATGGAATGAATATTATGAAAAATATTTCTATACAATATTTACCAAACTTGGAGTAAAAGAAAATATTGCAAAACAATTATCAAAAAATGTAATTATTGAATATATGGACAAAACAAAATGGCATATATATGAAGATGTAATTAAGGCATTAGAAAAGACTATAGAAAATAAGTATGAAAATTATATTTTATCCAATCATGTTCCTGAATTAAATAAAATTGTTGAAAATATGGGTATACAAAAATATTTCAAAGGGATTTATAGTTCAGGAAATATAGGCTATGAAAAACCAAATGTTCAATTTTATAAGAGAATATTTGATGAAACAAAACTAGACAAAAAAGATTGTATAATAATAGGCGACAGTTATGACTCAGATATAAAGGGCGGAGAAGGAATAGGAATAAAATCAATACTTGTAAGGAAAGAAAACAAAAACGAATATAAATGGTATTGTAAAGATTTGGAAAACATAACAGAAAAAATAAAAGAAATCACGAAATAAAGTACGGGGCACTTCGTCTAACAGGCCTATTTACGCTTCGTCGCTCGTTGGCGACTTGGTTACGGTTTGCCTAGGTCATTGCGCTACGCTCCATTCTCACCGAAAACCTCCGCTATATTTTGCCGTCAATGGTCTTTGTTACGCAAAGCCCTTGTCCGATCCGCCAAAACGCCGCATACAGCAGGAACATTAGGCGCAGTTCGATTTTCTACATTTATCTTTATAAATTATCTATAGATTCAACTATTATCCTTAATGCTTTTTCAGAAAGTTTTGAACCGTTTATTATTATGTCTGATCTCCATTTCGATGGTTCAACATATTCATCATGTCTAAATCTAACCATATCCAAATATACATTTGTAATTTGTTCAAATGTTTGACCCCATTGTGTATTTCTTTTTATTCGTCTTATAATCCTTTCATCTGATTTACAATCAACATATATTTTTAGATCGAGTATTTTATAGATATTTTCGTCCCATAATGTCAATAATCCTTCAATTATTATTACATCATATTCTTCTTTTGCTATTTTCTTTACGTCCATTATCAATTTGTTCAAATTTATGGTTAAGGGATGATTATCGTCAATATAACTTTCCTCCGTAATAAATGCTTTTGTATATGGTCTTTGGGACTCTGGTTTGAAATATTCATCCATGTGAAATACTTTAACTTTTAGTTTGTTTAAACCTTTTTCCAACTTTTCACAGAATGTACTTTTTCCACTAGCTGTTCCACCAGCAATACCTATTAAAAATGGCTTTTCCATAATATTTATCCTTCGATCAGATAACGTCCCGACTGTTTACGATGTTTCTGCTTTGCCTTTTTTATTTTTCCTCATTATATTTTTTTACACATTTCTATATTTCTTGCATTATATCCACTTTTTCTATAAAATTCTTTTGCTACTTTATTGTATTCAAATACATCCACCAATAAAAAATCACAACCATTTTCTTTGAAATATTCTTCTATCTTTTCCATTAATTTTTTCCCTATATTTTCTTTACGATAATTTTCCTCTACAAATAATTCTAAAATTCTGCCTTCTTTATTATTTTTATAATGAGTATTATCAACTATACTATATTTTTCTATTATTCCAGCAATCATTCCAACACAATAATTATTTGCTTCTGCAATATAAATTATGCCGTCATTTTCTTTAGTTAATTTTAACAATTCATTTGTATAAACATCTTTATAATCTTTAGTTGTGTATATCTTTTTATCAGGATCAAATGACATTATATATTGATTTAATTTTACAAGAAAGTTCTGTAAATATTCATAATCATTTTCAAAATATTCACGAATATGTATATCCATACAAGTATATTATTCAATTATTTTCCTATTGTCAATACTATTTTGATATTTTTTATGAAATAATTTATACACCATGTTTTTATAAAACTGTTTAGGCAAAATTGTACATAACGTCTGTTAAGACGGAGTGTCTGACATCACCTCTTGAGATCAGCGGCACACCCTTTCAGACAACGCCCATTGGGAAGATGTCTGACACCCGCAGGGTGTCGCGCCTGCCTCCTACTAACACCGAGCAGGAACCCCGCTTGTTTACAAGCGTGGTTCCGTCAAGACGGGGACAGCGGCGCCCCCTTTCAAACAACACCCTTTGTGAAGTATTTAAACAGGCTTGCCTGCGAAGGGTGGTTGACAAAAAATGGTTTTTATTGTGAAATATTTCACAATAGGAGAAAATATGAAAAGAGTATTTAATTTTTCCGCCGGGCCCTCCATGTTGCCGTTGGAGGTCTTGAAAAAAGCCGGTGCGGAAATAACCGATGCAAACGGCACAGGACAGTCCGTCATGGAAATGAGCCATCGCTCGAAGGACTACAAACCAATCATAGAGAAGACCGAAACACTTCTGCGGGAACTCATGAACATACCCGCGAACTACCGCGTGCTCTTCCTACAAGGCGGCGCGTCCCTTCAATTCGCCATGATCCCACTCAACTTAGCAGGTGTGGAGAACGGAGCACCCCATAAGAAAGCCATTTACGTCGATACCGGCGTTTGGGCAGACAAGGCGATAAAAGAAGCCGCCAAGTATGTCGACGTTGATGTTGTCGCATCTTCGAGAAACAAAGGCTACGTTGTCATACCAGATGCGCCGCCACCACCACAAGGTGCCGCGCTCTACCACATCACCCTAAACAACACCATAGTCGGCACGAAATGGGACAAACTACCGGAGACAGGAAACGTTCCCTTGGTGGCGGATGCGTCAAGCTGCATCCTATCCGAGCCGCTCGATGTTGCGAAGTTCGGCGCCATCTATGCTGGAGCGCAGAAAAACCTTGGACCAGCAGGAACAACCGTCGTCATCATCCGCGAAGACCTCGTTGGAAACGCGCCGTCATGGACACCAACGATGCTACGCTATGATATTCACGCCAAAGAAGGTTCAATGTACAACACCCCCCCATGCTATAGCATCTACATCATTGGATTAGTACTCGAATGGGTCAAAGAACAAGGCGGCGTTGAGACAATAGCGAAACGCAACCGTGAAAAGGCAGGACTTTTATACGATTACCTCGATAATTCCAAGACCTTCCTGTCGCCCATTGAGAAAGCATCTCGAAGCCTCATGAACATACCCTTTGTGTACCGTTCCGTATCGGAAGACAAGAAACCCGACTTGGAGAAACGCTTTGTACAAGAAGCGGCAAAGGAAGGTTTGGTGAACCTAGCGGGACACAGACTCGTAGGCGGCATGAGAGCAAGTATCTATAATGCCATGCCAATTGAAGGCGTTCAGGCGTTAATTGATTTCATGGAAAGATTTGAGAAAGAAATTAAGGATAACTAAATGGAAAGACAAATATTCAAGATACGCACGATGAACAAAATATCAGCGAAAGGACTAGAACTGTTTCCGCGAGACGGTTACGAACTCGCGAGCGACCTACCGAATCCTGACGCTATACTTGTGAGAAGTGCGGACTTACACGATGTCGAACTACCCGCATCCGTCAAGGTAATAGCGCGAGCGGGCGCGGGCTACAACAACATACCGATTGATGAATGTAACAAACGGGGCATTGTAGTATTTAACACACCGGGCGGCAATGCAAACGCGGTGAAGGAGTTGGCTATTGCTAGTCTACTTCTCGCGTCTCGTGGAATCGTTTCTGGCATAAATTGGGCTTTGACCTTGAAGGACAAGGCTGACGAGGTGCCAGACATCATTGAAAAAGGCAAGTCAAAGTTCGAGGGGCCGGAACTCAAGGGCAAGACTCTGGGTGTAGTGGGGCTTGGCGCGATTGGCGTGATGGTTGCAAATGATGCGGTCAATCTCGGTATGAACGTCATTGGCTATGATCCCTACATTTCTGTTGAAGCCGCGTGGAATTTGTCGCGGGTGGTACAGCGGGAGGATACGCTTGAAGGCTTGCTTGCGAAAGCCGACTATGTTACCTTGCACTTGCCGCTTGTGGAAACGACTAAGGGGCTTTTGGACAAAGAAAGGTTTCGCGGCATGAAGAAAGGGGCGCGTCTCGTCAATCTTGCCCGTGGAGGGCTGGTCAACGAGGCTGATCTCATTGATGCGTTGAATGTGGGAAAACTGTCGGCTTATGTGACGGACTTTGTGTCTGCGGAACTGCTTGCCTGCCCTGCGGCGATTTGCATCCCGCATCTGGGCGCGTCAACCCCGGAGGCGGAGGATAACTGCGCGATCATGGCGGTTCGTCAAACAATGGATTACCTTGAGGAGGGCGCTATCGTCAATTCGGTGAATTTCCCAAAATGCCGTCTTGAACGGCATACCCATTCGCCGAATCGTCTGGTTGTCATTAACCGCAACGTGCCGAACATGGTAGGACAAATCACTACTTTGCTTGCAAGCGTGGGCATCAACATTTCCGACATGGTGAATCACCACCGAAACGATAATGCGTACAACATCATCGATTCTGAACAGAGAATTCCCGCGAATATTACGGAATGTATCAAGAGCATAAACGGCGTGGTCAGCGTGCGTCTCATTGAAAACGATGAATATCAGCCAGCTTTGTGATTTTTTTATCATATTAAAGAAGTAAGAATAAAGAAGGGGGCGCTATTTCCAAAACTTTTCGGCAAACAGTTGCCATTGTGACGCGCCCCCCTGTCTCCAGACCCGCTTGCGCGGGTCTTCCGCCACCCCCCATAGGCAAACCCTGTCAGCCGTCTGCTCAATGGACTTCATTGTCCAACCCCGCTACCCCGGTCAGGCAAAACTTATCAGCCGACTTACCAATGGGTTTTGTTTGCTAACCCTGCCACCAACCACAAACAAAGTTTGTTTAACAACTGCTCAATAGATTTCATTTGCCAACCTCGTCGGCTTTAGGAGACGGTGTCAGACACCTCGTTTCAATCGGGCGTTGTACGCAAGGTTCACTGCTGGCTTTAGGAGACGGTGTCAGACACCCAGTCTTAACCGAGCGTTATACGAAAGATGGTGTCAGACACCTCGTTTCAATCAGGCATTGTAGGCAAGGTTCACCACCGGCTTTAAGAGGCGGTGTCAGATACCTCGTTTCAATCGAGCATTGTAGGCAAGACTCACCGCCGGCTTTAAGAGGCGGTGTCAGACACCCAGTCTTAACCGGGCGTTATACGCAAGGTTCACCGCCAGCTTTAAGAGGCGGTGTCAGACACCCAGTCTTAACCGAGCGTTATACGAAAGATGGTGTCAGACACCTCGTTTCAATCAGGCATTGTAGGCAAGGTTCACCACCGGCTTTAAGAGGCGGTGTCAGACACCCATTCTTAACTGGGCGTTGTACGCAAGATGGTGTCAGATACCCCGTTTCAATCGGGCATTGTACGCAAGACTCACCGCCGGCTTTAAGAGTCGGTGTCAGACACCTCGTCTTAACCGAGCGTTGTACGCAAGATGGTGTCAGACGCCCCGTTTCAACTTGGCGTTATACGCAAGACTCACCGCCGATTTCATCAAGTCAAAGCCCGACCCTCGATTTCCTTCCTCATTTCCCTTTCTTATACTTTTTCGCTCAACTTCGTGGTGAATCTTCTTCAATTTCAGGGCAAACAGAATTATTTTAACCTTATTTTTCAAAAGTCGCTTGACAAAATCCTTGTATTAGTAATATAGTACCTTTGTTGATTTAGCCATGACTTTTGACATCAGTGTTTAAAACTTCGGAATAAGAGTTTAAAACCCTGGAATAAGTCTTTAAAACTGTGGAATAGAACTTTAAAAATGTGGAATAAGAGTCTTATTCCTTGGCATTAGAGTTTAAAACTTCGGAATAAGTCTTTAAAACCCTGGAATAAGAGTCTTATTCCAGGGCATTAGGCGCTAAAATCACGGCTTTAACTTTTATATTTTCCTTTTAAAGGAGGCTATCTTTGGATTATATTCCAATGACTTTGGCTGATTTTCTTCTTTTCATTGATGATCTGGTTGCGGCTGTAGTCGCAAACAAAACACGCTGGGATATTCCTGATGACGAGGTGTCTGCTTTGCAAACCGCCCATGCCGCTTTCAAGGCGCTCTTTGCCCAGTCCGAAGACCCGTCTACCAGAACGAGTGTCGTTATTGCCCAACGTAACGACGCGAGAGCGGCGCTGACCAAAATGGCGCGGCAGATGGTTGAATTTCGTATACGTAGGAATCCCGCGGTAACGACTGCTGACTTGATCGCCATGTACCTCAAGCCTTACAATACCCCAAGTCCGTCGCCCACGCCCACAACGATTCCCGAAATAGAAATTGAAACGCCGCACCCGCGTGTTGTGCGTATCAAGTTTCGTGAAGGCGGCGCAAGGCGCAGGGGGAAGCCTCTTGGAATATACGGGCTTGAATGTCTCTGGGTAATCTCGGAGTCGCCTCCGACTCATATCAGTGATCTTATCCATTCCACGTTTACTACACGAAACCCGCTGGAAATTAGTTTTGATGAGGACAAAAGAGGCAAGCGTATCTACTTCGCGGCAAGATGGGAGAGTGGCACAGTGAAAAAAGGGCTGTGGAGCGATATTTTTTCAGCCATAATTCCTTAGCACCCGAAGGGTGTTTCGATACTTCACAATGGGCATTGTTTGACAGGCGCGGGTGTCAGACGACTTCGTAATGGGCATTGTCAGACAGGCATAGGTGTCAGACGACTTCGCAAGGGGCGTTGTCCGACAGGTACGGGTGTCAGACGACTTCGTAACGGGCATTGTCAGACAGGCATAGGTGTCAGACGACTTCGTAACAGACGTTGTTTGACAGGCATGGGTGTCAGACGGCTTTGTAACAGGCATTATCCGACAGGTATAGGTGTCAGACGACTTCGTAATAGGCATTGTCAGACAGGCATAGGTGTCAGACGAGTTCATAACGGGCGTTGTCAGACAGGCACGGGTGTCAGACGACTTCGTAATGGGCATTGTCAGATAGGCACGGATGTCAGACGACTTCGTAATAGGCATTGTTTGATAGGCATAGGTGTCAGACGACTTCGTAACAGGCGTTGTCCGATAGGCGCGGGTGTCAGGCGGCTTCGTAACGGGCATTATCCGACAGTCGCGGGTGTCAGACATCTCCGTAACAGGCATTGTTTGACAGGGGCGGGTGTCAGACGAGTTCATAACGGGCGTTGTTAGACAGGCACGGGTGTCAGACGACTTCGTAATGGGCATTGTCAGATAGGCACGGCTCTCAGACGGCTTCGTAACAGGCGTTGTTTGACAGGCATGGGTGTCAGACGGCTTCGTAACGGGCATTATCCGACAGGCATAGGTGTCAGACGGCTTCGTAACGGGCATTGTCAGATAGGCACGAGTGTCTGACACCTTCGTAATAGGCGTTGTTTAGCAGGCACAAGTGTCAGACGACTTCATAATGGGCATTATCCAACAGGGCAAGCCGCTTTAAAACACCTGAAGGATGCGCTTGTACGCAAGCTGAGCCTATTCAATATTTGAAGAAGGAAAAATATTTAAAATTTTGAATTATTTTATATCTTGTAACTTTAACTCTTCTATGCTAATATATAAATTATGTTAGTATATGATACTTTGACTGAACCTTTATTGGATATTAAACCTAAAAGAAAAAAACGAGTTCAAGGCGGTGTTGCGACAAGTAATGTAATTATGTCCGCTTCAATTTCGGGAAATGCAGAAATTTTCCCTCAAATTCTTGCTTTACATGTGTCGATTGGTTCAAAAATTGCTGATGTTACTTACGGAGGTGGTGTCTTCTGGCGTAATGTTGATCTAAAAAATTATAGCTTGGTTGCAAGTGATATAGCTGATGGTGTTGATTGTAGAAATCTTCCTTATGAGGATGGTAGTTTTGACGCATTAGTTTTAGATCCTCCATATATGGAAGGACTATTACGTAATAATATATCACATAAAGCTGGATCGTCAAATTATTCTGCATTTCGTGAATATTATTCCAACGGTGATGAAACAAATAAAGATGGCCCAAAAT
>JAISCD010000051.1 GCA_031265825.1 Treponema sp.
AGCGGGGCTTCCCCCGCCTGGCCCAACACCCCCCAAAGCGCAGTGGACGCCCTCGTCTCCGCCTATACCCAATGGCACGCCGCCTATCAAAAGACTTTCGGCGCCCATACCCCGGTTGACACGAAGGCGAAGAACGACGCGCGCAAAGCCGCGACCGCGGTCGTACGCCCTTTCATCGCCCAATATCTCATGTTCCTCCCTGTTACCGACGAAGACCGTGCCGCAATGGGTATCCACAATAAGGATACGCATCCGACGCCCATCGGCGAGCCAGCAACTCGCCCGGTCTTTACGGACATCCGCGCCATCGGCGGGTTTCAAGTGAAACTTTGGTTCCGGGACGAGGCGACGCCCGAAAGCCGCGCCATCCCCTACGGAGACAACGGTTGCCTGCTGTTCTACACCTGGGGCAAGGAACAGACAAACGGCTTTTCCGCGCTAACCCAGACCAAATTGCTGACTCATTCCCCGTTCACGCTGACCTTCCCGCCCGAAGCCCAAGCCTGTTTCCTCTCCTGCGCCGCGCGTTGGCAAAACGAGAAAGGCGAACTAGGTCCCTGGGGCGACATCCAACACATCGTCATCGCCTAACACACCCTTCGGGTGTTTAAATACTTCTTACGGGGTGTTGTACGAAAGGTTGACCCGCTGACCCCGACTTGACGGCTACGCTTGCTTTGCAAGCGGAGCCTCCGCGTTGTTAGAATAGCGAAGCGTCCTTCAGGTGTCAGTCATAACGGGTGTTGTACGAAAGGTGGCGGGGCGCATAAGCGCCGCCGCCCCCTTTTTTTGTGGGTGTCAGGCATGCGGTGGTAGCCGAGCGGTATCAGTCGCGCGGTGTCAGTCGTGGGTGTGAGCCGAGCGGTGTGAGCCGAGCGGTGTGAGCCGAGCGGTGTCAGACACGCGGGTTGGGGGGTTGGGGGGTGGCGGAAGACCGCGCTTGCGCGGTCTGGAGACAGGGGGGCGCACTACAAGGGCGACTGTGTGCCGACCTCCACTTTGGAAAACCGCGCCCCCCTTCTTATTACTTCTGTAAGAAAGCTGAAAATCTGATTATACAATGGAAAAACATCACAAGAAGCCTAAAATTATCCGCGTAATCTCTTTTGCGCCGTCAAGAGCGCCTATTTTAGCGGCCGCGGCAGACATAGAACGAAGTTTGGACTCGTCTTCCGCAAGCGAAACCGCAGTCTGAATGACGGACTGGGCATCCGTTTGAATCACCGCCGCGCCCGCGCTCTCAAAAAACCGCGCGTTTTCCACCTGATCGCCCCGCGTGCCTGACCCACGGAGCGGGACGAGCAACATAGGTTTACCCGCAACCGCACATTCCCATACCGCGCCCGCCCCACTCCTACTCAAAACAAGAGTCGCGGACGCGAGTATATAGGGCATCTCCTCCCCGATATATTGCAACGGCTTGTAACGAGAGGAAACAGTCGGTATGCTTTCCGCGCCCGCCGAGCCTGTCTGATGGACGACTGTGTAAAAACGAGTAAGCGTCTCAAGATTATCAATTACAATATTATTTATCTCCCTCGCGCCCTGACTGCCACCGAGAACAAGGAGAATTGGCTCTTCAATATCTAAAAAGCGCCGCCCCGCTCCAGCGTCAGCGGAACGAAATATTTGGCGCACAGGATTACCGGTTATTGTGACTTTCTCTCGCGCCTGCGGCTTGAATTTGGAAACCGTCTCGCCGTAAGAAACGAGTATCTTCTTTGAAAAGAAACTATTGATTTTCGTGGCAAGTCCGGGGCTGAAGTCAGATTCATGGGTAAAAACAGGAATCTTGAGGGAAAACGCCGCAATTACCGGCGGCACGCTTACGAAACCGCCTTTTGAAAAGAGTAAAGACGGCTTCTCTCTCTTCAGGATTTTTCGCGCGGCAAAGAATCCTTCTATTATTCTAAAAATGTCGGTGAAGTTTTGCAAAGAAAAGTATCGGCGCAATTTTCCTGACGGAATGTCAAAGAATCGAATGTCGGACCCCTCAACGATGTTCCGATCCAATTCCCTTTTTGATCCAATCCAAAAGACGCCGCACCCCTTTTCCTTTAGCTCCGCGGCGACAGCTAGACCGGGGTAGATATGCCCGCCTGTTCCACCGCCTGCAAACGCTATCTTAACGCCGTTGTTCATGAGGCGGCGTCCCAAAAAGCCTTGAAGCCCGTCGGATGTGGGAAAGGATGAACTTTTTCATAATCTTCAACAATGTTAAGAAGTGTAGCCTCAGCAAATGCCCGCCCAAGCAATTGTACGCCGACCGGAAGCCCTTTTTCGACAGACGCGGGAAACGACAGCGCGGGCAGTCCCGCGAGGTTCGCGCAACAAGTATAGAGATCAGCGGCTTTTTGCGCGAAAGGCGATAGAGACGACTCTCCACGTCCGAAAGCGCGGGTAGGAAACACCGGCATGAGAATAGCGTCAATCTGTGCGGGCTGGTTATATTCCGCATCGCCGAGCAGTGCTTCAAAGTTCGCACGGATACCAGCGCGTATGCGCTGGGCGCGGAGGTAGTAGCGGTCTTGGAAACCAGAACGCAGGACAAAGGTTCCCAGCAGAATACGGAGCTTTACTTCGTCCCCAAAACCAGCTTCCCTCGCCTTGTCAATCAGGTCATCAGGGTTTTCCGCCCAATCTGGACGTACTCCATAGCGGACGCTGTCGAAGCGGGCGAGGTTGGCGCTTGCCTCGGCGGTTGCAATGGTGTAATAAGCAGGAACGCCGTATTTCAAGCTGGGGATTTCTACGTCAACGAGTCGGTATCCAAGATCGGCGAATGTAGCCTTGGCTTTCTCGAATCCTTCGGCAACCTCTGGTTCCAAAGCCGCGGCTTGAGCCGCTCTTTTCAAAGACTCTGCGCTTTCTTGTACCGCGGGAGTCGCTATCGCCTTTGCAATAGCGGACGTAGAAAGTACGCCGATGGTTCGTGGCATTCCTTTTTTGTTCTTTTCTTCAAGAGGAGGCGCTTCCGCTGGCGCATCCTTTGATGTCTGGTCTTTGTCGTCTTTGCCTCTAATCACGGCAAACACATTCCGACACCGCTCCGTTGTGTCTGCGAGAACCCCAATTCCCTCAAGGCTTGAGGCATAGGCTACCAACCCAAAGCGGGAAACCGCGCCGTAGGTAGGCTTTAGCCCGACTACGCCGCAGAATGCGGCAGGCTGGCGCACGGAGCCGCCAGTGTCCGAACCCAGAGCGAATGGCACAAGCCCCGCGGCGACCGCGGCCGCTGATCCGCCCGATGATCCGCCGGGAACCCTGTTTAAATCCCATGGGTTATTAGTTCTTTGCAGAGCCGAGTTATCTGTGGATGATCCCATGCCAAACTCGTCAAGATTGGCTTTTCCCGCGATGAACGCCCCTTTTTCTTTCAATCTCTCAACTGCGGTCGCGGTGAACGGGGATTTTACGTGTTCCAAGAGCCGCGATCCGCACGTAATAGGCAGTCCCTTGACCGCTATGTTATCCTTTACCGCAAAGGGTAAACCAGACAGAGGGTTGTCCGAGTCAAGAAAATCTTGCGAAAATTCGGCTTTCCCGATAAACACTCCAATCTTTCCCCATTCTTTGAGATATTCTAAAAAGCCTTCCGCCATTATGAATCGCATTTTTCTCTCCTATTTTTAGATGTTGTTTGCGGGTTTAGTTACAAAAACCCATGCTCACTTCCTATTTACAACACATTTGGTATTAGTATGAACCGCGCGTCCCGTTCTCCCGCGTTGCCGAGCAAAGCCTCGTTACCCACACCTATCGGTGGGGGTAATGGCGTATCCGCACGAAAAAATGCCGAATCCACGATCCGCGCGTCATAGGAGAGGTTCGTAATAGGGGCGGTGAACGCCTCCGCGTCATTGTCAGCCGCCTGCATTGCCGCGAAAAAGTCGAGTATCTGCTCGAAAGCTGGATACGCGGACGCCAATTCCTCATCCTTCAGATTAAGGCGCGCCAAAGCCGCAGTTTCTTGTAAATTCTTGATTGTCATGCGGGTATAATGGCATAAAAGATGGGTTTTGTCAAGCGCCGTCTCTGTCTGCCCACGCTTCAAAGGCTAGTTTTGAGACGGTTTCCGCTAGTTCCAAGGGATCAGCAAAAGTGTTCATAGCTTTCCCGGACTCGACCAGAAGACTTGCGGCAACGACCGCGCACATAAACGGGCTTGCGACTCGACGCGCCGCAAGCCCTACGGTCATGCCTGCGAGTAGGTCTCCGGAACCTCCTGCCGCCAATACGGGCATCATGCCGTCAATAACGCCGATTCTACCGTCAGCATCGGCAATAATAAGTACATGACTCTTAAAGAGAATAACTGCCCGCGTTTCTTTGGCTATTCTTTTCAGAAGGGGAACAGGATTTGAGAGCGCCGCCTCTTTTGAAGTGTGGGCAAATTTGACGAATTCGCCTACGTGAGGCGTGAGTATGGTCCCCTGAACAGGGGAAAGATTTGTCATTTGAAGCAAAGGGATGGCGTCCGCGTCAAGGACAACGGTTGCGGCGTTTGCGGTCGCGCGTGCCAGCGTCTTTTCAAACAGGGCTGGTCTGTCAGCCGCATTGCCCCAGCCTGATCCCAAAAGCACAGCGTCTAGTTTCCACCTGTCGTCTTGGTTTGTTTCTATCGCAACCATGATCCCGTTTGCGGCGCTGGCCAGTATGGGGTAAAGCGTTTCGTCAACCAAGAGGCGTGTGAGTCCAGCGCCAACTGCCTGCGCCCCAGCCGCGGCAATACGCGCCGCGCCCGCGCTCCCTACGCAACCAGCGTGAATCTCCGCAAGTCCTCGTTGGTACTTATGCACGTCTGGGGCTATTTTGGGAATCCGTGTCTTTGCCGTCTCCCATGTAAACAGTTCCGCATTTTCCCTATTCGCAAATGTGTCGAGCAGTCCTTGTGGGAAAACGCCTCCGATGCTCATGATGTTTCCCGCGAAAACTCGCGCGGATGGCTTATAAAGGCAGAGTTTTCGGGGTTCAACAGCAAGCGTTATATCAGCGTTTACAATGGGCATATCGGCAGACCATTCGTCAAATAATCCCGACGGTACGTCAATGCTTGCTACTACTACCGATGCTTTTCGTTTCGCTTCGTTGATTTCCCGCGCCATTTCCATAGCCGTTCCCGCGAGTTGTCCTTTTAAGCCTGTGCCTACTATGCCGTCAATGATGAGTCCCGCGTTTTTATCGCAAGAGGTAGTCTTCCATGTCGCAAAGTCCGAGAATCGGATGTTCATCTTGGCAAGTGTCTTGAATGTTTCGGAACGCGGGGTCTGCTCTGTTTCTGACGGTATTCGGTTGAGAACGAGTCGGCAATCGGACGGGTAAACTCTATGGTTCAGGATAAGTGTCTTGATCACGACCATAGCGTCCGCGCCGTTGTTGCCTGATCCGATGAATGCAACGATTGGCGTTGACCAAGGAGCGGTTCCAAGAAAGGCGGCGAGTTTATCAGCCATGTTCCTGCCCGCGGCTTCCACGAGGGCAAAGGGGTTAAGTCCCCATTCGGCTGAGGCTGTTCTGTCAATCAAAGCCGATGTCTCGGCGTTTATAAGGTTATTCACAGGCATACCTGTTTAACATCTTCTCAACGGGTATTGTACGAAAGGTGGTTCCGCTGTCCTCGTCATGACGGCTGTGCTTGTAACAAAATATATATTCCAGATGAGACCGCTAAAATTTTGTTATCAGATGCTTAAACCTCACAACAAAATCATTAAAAATACTATAGCCAAAGCAATAAAAAATATACTAAAAACTATTAAGAATATTGAGACTTTTTTTGAAATAATTATTTTATTATTTTTGCAGTACATTTTCATATCATTTATTATTGTCTCAAATAAAACAGTATCCTTTTTATTTTTCAGGCGTATTGTACCAGATCCAATCCATGACGCAAATGAAATATTTATTTGATTATTCAAATCTGTTAATTCTAGTGAGTTTATTTTTTCAGTATAATTTACCTTATTCTTATCCAACGAATTGATGAGAGCATTTCGGAAGTCGGTGTCAGTAATGCCATATATATTATATCCTTTTATTACAAAAAAGCTATAAGTAATCAAAAGAAATATAAAGAAAAGCATTATTTTGGAAGAATAATCAGTTGATAGATTTTCCAAAAAGTTTATTTTCAATGATATTATTAATACAGGCACGAATAAGATAATCATTAAGACCAACCAAATACGTGAATTGATTATTGTTGGCTGATGTAGGACTAAGGCTCTTATACTTATTATTAAGTATAAAACAGCATTTAATAATAACAACACCGGGAAAACATACATTATGATGTACAAAAACTCCATAAAAACTCCTTTTATTCTGATGTAGCATAACCATTGTTGTGTGAAGGGATATACTCCCAGCGATACCGTTTTCTCATCAATATACCGCTAAAATAGCGGTATATCCCAGCCGGAAAAACTGTTTAAATACTTTGTTAAATGGCGATACGTATAAAACCACGCTATGTCCCGTTTGATAGCTGGCAAATCCTGTTTAGGTAAAACATCGTACAGTTTGTAACCATTCATCAAGGATTTCTGCTACTACGGTATTATTGCCGTCAACCACCTGAAATCTCTGGTTTTGTCTGTAAAACAGGTTGGAAAATCTATTTTCATCCCTCTGAAAAAACCATATCTTTGTTCTACTTCTTCATCTGTCAACTCTGAATCGTTAATCAATATGTATTCAACTTCAGTCGTCATATAGAGTTTATATGTATTCTGTTCTGTCGTAAGACTTCCCAGCGGATAAGGAAAATCTGTTACAATATCAATGGGGAAACTTCGTAACTCTATGTATTCTTTGTTCTTGCCTGTTGTAAATCCCTTGTGTCCTATATACACAGATACCGGATTGTCGCTGTATTCAAAATATTTGCTATATCCATCCTTATCACTTGAATATGCGTGGAAAAACAGTTCCGCCTGTTCTGTTTTTCCATCAAAAGTAATTGTTCCGTTCCATTGGTATACCAGATGCCAGGGTCCAATAAAAAGAGTTTCGTTTTCGTTGGGATGAACCCACATCAATACTTTTGATGGTGATTTATTGATATGTCGAATCTTTCCCGATATGTTTATTCCACTTTGTGGAATAGCTTTTTTCTTCCAGGGCAGAAAACTTTCTTTGATATAAGTAAACTTTCCTGTTTCAATAATGTCTCCCGTGGCGTCAAAAGAATGATCGATAACATCGCCGGTTTTTTCGTATGAAAAACGCGCTATTGAAATGCAACTGTTTAACATAATCGCAAAAAAGAAAAGCATCGTCTTCTTCATTCTTGTCCCTAATAATTTAATATATCCAACGCTCGAATATTTATCAAGCGCTGGATATATCGCACCCTTCGGGTATTTTAAAGCGGCTTGCTTTTTCAGACAACACCCATTATGAAGTTGTCTAACAAGCTTGCCTGTATGAAGTCGTTAAACAGACTTGTCTGAAACAGGCGTGCCTGTCAATAGGCGATTTAGGCGTTTGATAAAGTCAGCGCTATCGGAAAGACGGACGCCTTCCACGAGCAAAGCTTGATCGAGCAGGACAATCGCCACATCCGCGATATGTTCCTCATCAGTACAATCCCTGAGTCGCGTTACAATCGGGTGTTCGCCGTTGATTTCCAAAACAGGTTTGATCTCTGGCGTGGGCTGACCCATTGCCTTAAACATTTGCGCCATCTTGATGCTGGGATCGTCTTCCTCCGTAACAATACAGGACGGCGAATCATATAAACGCTTTGACAATTTCACGTCTTTTACCTGATCGCCAAGCGCCTTTTTCAGCTTTGTAAGCACAGGCTTCAAGTCTTTCTCGGATTGCTTGTCTGTTTTACCAAGTTCAGTATCCGCGCCCACATGATTTACGCCTTTGACGTCCCACGATAAAGTCGTTTCACCTTCCTTTTTCTCATATTTAGTAATAGTCGGCATAACAATCTCATCAACTTCCTCGTCCATGATGAGAACTTCGATACCTTTTGCCTGCCACGCCTCTAAAAGAGGAGAAGCGCGCAGGGTTTTTTCATCACCACCGCTGAGATAATAGATATTTTTCTGCCCTTCTTTCATGCGAGAGACATATTCCGCAAAACTCGTCCAGCCTTCAACAGCCGTGCTCTTGAAACGCAACAGATCAATGAGAGCTTCTCGATTTACCCAATCCTGATATACACCCTCCTTCAGAGGACGGTTGTATTGACCCGCAAAAATATCCCATTTCTCCTTATCCGTTTCCGATATAGTCTTGAATTCGGCAAGCAGTTTCTTCACGGAAGCGTTTTTTATGTTAGAAAGGATTTTGTTTTGTTGCAAAATTTCCCTACTTATGTTCAAAGGCAAGTCTTCACTATCAATGACCCCACGCACGAACCGCAACCACGTAGGCATAAGTTCCTTATCATCATCCGTGATAAATACCCGCTTGACATAGAGCTTCACCCCCGGCTTGTAGTCAACGTGATAAAGATCAAAAGGCGTTTTTTTCGGAATATAGAAGAGCGTGTTGTATTCGAGCGTGCCTTCGGCTTTGGTATGAATGTAAAAAAGCGGTTCTTCCGTGTCGTGAGTGATTTGTTTGTAAAACTCTACATAGTCTTCATTCTTCAATTCTGACTTATTCTTGCGCCAAATCGCCGCGCCGTCGTTCACCTGCTCAGTTTTGACGCTACTTCCCGTTTCCTTGCCCTTATCGTCATATTCTTTCTGATCATAAGTAAGGTAGATAGGGAATGCGACATGATTACTGTAGCGTTTGATAATATCTTCGATTGACCAACGATTAGTAAAATCTTCGCCTTCCTCATTCAGGAACAGGGTAACCGTAGTGCCTTGTGTTTCCCGTGTTGCGGTTTCAATATCGAAGCTTTCTTTGCCTTCGCTGAGCCATCTCCAAGCGGCGTCTTCGCCTGCCTTGCGGCTCACCACCTCGATTTTTTCCGCAACTATGAATGCAGAATAGAAGCCAACGCCGAATTGCCCGATGAGATTAGAGTCTTTTTTAGCGTCTGTAGTGAGTTTTTCCAAGAATTGTCGAGTGCCAGAGCGAGCGATTGTGCCGAGGCTTTCAACCATGTCTTCTTCGTTCATGCCAATGCCATTATCAGTGATGGTAAGCGTTTTCTTTTCCTTATCAAAGGAAATATCAATGCGCGGATCAAAGGCTATATCCTTGTACGCGTCATCAGCGACGGTCAAGTATTTGAGTCTGTCTAGCGCGTCTGAAGCGTTGGACACGAGCTCCCGTAAAAAAATCTCTCTGTTTGAATAAAGAGAGTGAATGATGAGGTGGAGGAGCCTGTTCACCTCTGTTTGAAATTGATGCTGTGCCATAGTTTCTCCATATAATTTAACGGTTAAGTATATGGGATAAATATAACAAAAATCGGGGCAAACGGCAAACTTTTTCTGATCATTTTGAAACGAAAGTCGGTTATCGGAATCCCGCGTTGATGAGCGATGGCTTGACGGAGTGCCTCATGGCGTAAATAAAGCTTTTTCTTTGATATTTTGCAGAAATCTCTTGACAAAGAGTACTTTATTGGTATAAAGTACTGCTGTATATTTAGTCGTGGTTATCGATACTAGATTCTTATCCAAACAGGTTTGTTCTGCGTTTCCTAAAGCGGCTTCCGCTTAAACTTCGGAATAAGTCTTTAAAACCCTGGCATAAGAGTTTAAAACTTCGGAATAAGAGTCTTATTCCTTGGCATAAGTCTTTAAAACCCTGGAATAAGAGTCTTATTCCCTGGCATAAGTCTTTAAAACCTTGGCATAAGAGTCTTATTCCCTGGTATAAGTCGCTAAAATCATGGCTTTAATCTTTATGGTTTCTTTTTTAAGGAGGTTGATTTTGGATTATATTCCTATGGCTTTGGTTAGTTTTCTTCTTTTCATTGATGATCTGGTTGCCGCCGTAATCGCAAACAAAACGCGCTGGGGTATTCCTGATAGCGAAGTGGCTGATTTGCAGGCTGCCTATGCTTCTTTCAAGGCGATCTTTGCCCAATCTGAAGACCCTATGACGAGAACGAGTGTCGTTATTGCCCAACGTAATGAGGCAAAAGCGGTTCTGATTCAAAAGATGCGGCAGATGGTTGAGTTCCGTATTCGTAGGAATCCAGCGGTAACAAAAGCGGACTTAATTGCTATGCACCTCAAGCCTTACAAAGTGCCGAGTCCATCGCCCGCGCCGTCAACGATTCCTGAGGTTGAAATTGAAATGCCTTACCCGCGTGTGGTGTGTATCAAGTTTCGTGAAGTAGGCGCAAAGCGGTTGGGGAAGCCTGCGGGGATACATGGGCTTGAGTGTCTCTGGGTAATAGCGGAGACACCACCGACGCATATCGACGATTTACTTCATTCGGCGTTTGCCACACGAAACCCTCTGGAACTTAGTTTTGATGAGGACGCAAGGGGCAAGCGTATCTACTTCGCGGCAAGGTGGGAAAGCGGCGCGGCGAAGAAAGGGATGTGGAGCGATATTTTTTCCGCCATAATCCCCTAACACCCTTCGGGTGTTTAACGACTTCATAACGGGTGTTGTCTGAAAGGGTGCGCCGCTGTCCCCGCAGGCACGCCTGTTTAACGACTTCATAACGGGTGTTGTCCGAAAGGTGGCGCCGCTGTCCCCGACTTGACGGCTACGCTTGCTAGCAAGCGGAGCCTATTCGGTGATTGAAGGAGGGCGGGCTTACGCGCTTTGGGTGTCAGACATCTTCGTAATAGTTGTTATCCGACAGGCACGCCTGTTTAACGACTTCATACAGGGTATTGTCCGAAAGAGCAAGACGCTTTAAAACACCCGAAGGGTGCGCTTGCAAGCAAGCGGAGCCTGCTCGGTGTTTGAATGAGGCAAGTGTAACACGCTTCGGGTGTCAGACATCTTCGTAACAGACATTGTCCGACAGGCAAGCCGGTTAGACGGCTTCATACAGGGCATTATCTGAAAGGTAGTGCCGCTGTCCCCGTCATGACGGCTACGCTTGCAAGCAAGCGTAGCCTATTCGGTGTTTGAAGGGGGAAAGCGGAGCACGTTTCGGGTGTCAGACATCTTCGTAATGGTTGTTATCCGAAAGAGCAAGACGCTTTAAAACACCCGAAGGGTGCGCTTGCAAGCAAGTGGAGTCTGTTTGGTGTTTGAGAAAGACATAAAGTACCCTTCAGATATTTAATATCTTCTTATGGTGGAAACTATATGAATTTAATTTTTATAGAACAAAAAGATAGAGATAATAATGTATTGGACATTTTATTAAAAGTATGGGAATCATCCGTAAGAGATACTCATGTATTTTTATCAGAGAATAATATTAGAGATTTAATTCCAAAAGTAAAGGAAGGAATTAAAATAATTGAAAAATTATTTGTCATTATTGATGAAACTAATACTTATTGTGCATTTATGGGAATATCAAAAAATAAGATTGAAATGTTATTCGTCGGAGCAGAATTTAGAGGTAAAGGAATTGGTAGAAAATTAATAAATTATGCAATAGATATTTTAAACGTATTATACGTTGATGTTAATGAACAAAACGATCAGGCAATAGGCTTTTATAAAAAATATGGATTTAGATTATTAAATAGAAGTGAACAAGATGATTATAGGAATTTATTTCCAATTTTACATTTAGGAAGAATAAAATAGATAATCAAGTTTCGTGAAGTAGGCGCAAAACGGTTGGAGAAACCCGCAGTGGTACACGGGTTTGAGTGTCTCTGGGTAATGGCGGAGTCGCCGCCAGCGCATATCGACACTTTACTTCATTTGGCGTTTGCCACACGAAACTCGCTAGAAATTAGCGATATTTGAAGGAGAATAGGCTTGCGCCACACCACAAAATCAAAGAATTCGCAGAAGAAAGAGAACGTATACAATAATGGAACTTCTTCTCTCCTATTTTTCAGAAATCCCTTGACAAAGAACACTATATTGGTATATAATATTTTCATGCGTTTAGCCGTATTTATCGATAATAAATCCTTATCAAACACCTCAATTCTTTCTTATATAGAGAATAGCTGGTCTGTCTTTTACCCCCCCCCCCGACTGAATTCATTAGATTAGTATTCACTAACAAATTATCCGACATTCCCCGAAGCGACTCCCATTTAAACTTCGGAATAAGACTTTTAAACCTCAATTTTTACCATTCATATTCTAGCTTTAATCTTTATATTTCTCTCCTAAAGGAGGCTGACTTTGGAGTATATTTCAACTGCCTTGGTTGATTTTCTTCTTTTCCTTGATGATCCAGCCACCGCTGTAATCGCAAACAAAACGCGCCGGGGCGTCTATGATAATTTAACAACTAACTTGCAGACCGCCGTAACGACCGATGAGTTGATCGCTATGTACCTCAAGCCTTATAGTCCGCCTAGCCCATTACCCACACCGACAACGAGCCATGAAATTGAAATGCCTCACCTACGTGTTGCGCGTACCAAGATTCGTGAAGGTACCATGAGACGCTGGGAGAAACCAGAGGGAATACACCCTTCTGGTGTCAGACATCTTCATAACGGACGTTGTCTGAGAGAGCAAGACGCTTTTAAACACCCGAAGGGTGAGATTTATGAAGTCAACGGCATCTGTGCCACCGAAAGATAATTTTATCAAAATTTGAATCGCACATCGTTTAGGAGGTTATGACAATGAAAGCCATTGGAAGAATTTATGGAAAAAACGCCGATATTGACAGTGAAAATGTAAAAAGATTTTGGAATAATAACGCCAAACAAGATTCTTCATTAAAATCAGTCCTACTTGGTTATGATTTTGGCGAAAACAGCGCAGATTTACATAATCAAAAAGAAACAAAAATAGTTTTGGATTTTATCGGCAATAGTAAAAAAACAGTTTTTGACATAGGCTGTGGAATTGGCAGGTGGGCGTATAACCTAAACTCAATAATAAAGACCTATGACGGCATAGATTTTTCTGAAGAATTTATTAAAATAGCAAATAATAATTTTAAATGTTTCCCTAAAATTAAGTTTTATTGTATGTCAGCGGTGAATATTGATACAAGAAAATTATTAGAGAAGTATGAAGTTATAATAATAACGGAAGTATCTATGTATATCAATGATAAAAAACTTGATCAACTATATAATAATATAAATAAACTCACTGAGAAAGGTTCTTTGTTATATATACAAGATACAACAAGTTTGATTGAAACCAGATTAACATTAAAAGATTTTGACTCAAAAGAATTGAACGCAAAATATAACGTGATTTACCGAACACAGGATGAATATGAAACATTATTTAGAAAGTATTTACCGAAATTTAAAATAGCGAGTACGGAACTATTATTGGATAAAGAAAGCGGCGCGAGAGAGGAGACCAACGCAAGATATTGGTGTCTTGAGAAAGAATAAGAAGTACGCCGCAACATTCGTGTTGCCCCAACGGTATATAACAAGACTGCATGCGCTTCGCCGCCATTCTGCACATTGAATTGGGTTACAGCACTATATCGCTTGTGGATGTCGGCTTGTCGTTGAAAATATTCCCATAGTCGACATGGCGGGGATTTCATTCCCTTGTAATTCTTCTGTCTTTGTTGTATACTATAAGTGTTAGGAGGCGTTTATGGAAACATTTGCGGAAATATTGACAAATCTTCCTAGTCCGGAAGAATTTTGGGCGAATTTCGTAAAATCACAGGAAGTATGGGAGCGGCGGCACGAAGAATGGAAACAGCGGCAAGAAAAGCTTGATGCTGATTTCATAAAATCACACGAAGAATGGGAACAGCGACAAAAGAAACTGGACGCTAAAATCGCCGCAATGTCGAATAATATCGGCGGATTAAACCGCTCGATAGGCGAGTTGGTGGAAACGCTTATCGCCGCGCGTCTCTGGGAGAAATTCCCTGAATATAACCTGCAAAGGGCATACCGCCGCCTTCCTATTTACAATGAAAAGAACGAGCTGAAAAGCGAAATCGACATTTTGCTTGTGAATACCGAGTGGGCTATGGCGGTTGAGGTAAAACGGGAGGCGGACACCCAAGATATTGCCTATCATATAGAACGCATGGCACGGATACTAAAATATCCACCGGCACTACTTCCACCAAACGTGAAACTACTCGGCGCTATGGCTGGGGGCATAGTAACTCAGGGAGCGCGTGAGGCGGCTCATAAGGCTGGTTTCTATGTGCTTGAACTAGCGGGAGAGTCGGTCATTCGGCTTCCCGAACCTCCGGATTTTAAGCCGAAGGAATGGTAAAGCCCGCCGCGACATCCTTATCAATGTAATATAAATAATTTAGCGGCAAAGAAACCGCAAAGAAGTTTCTTTTTCTCTCCTTTTTTTCAAAAAATCGCTTGACAAAGAGAACTACATTAGTATATAGTATTTTTATGCGTTTAGCTGTGGTTATCGAAGACAAATGTTTATTAAACACCTCAATTCTTTCTTCTATAGAAAGTAGCGGGGTCTGTCTTTATCCCCCCCCCCCGCTGAATTCATTAGACTAGTATTCATACATGAATCCGACATTCCCCGAAGCGGCTCTCGCTTAAATTTCAATATAAGATTTCAAAATATAAGACTTTCAAACCTCGGAATAATATTCCTCGATTTTAACTATTCTAGCTTTAATCTTTATATTTCTCTTCTAAAGGAGGCTGACTTTGGACTATATTCCAGCGAATTCAGTCGAGTTTCTTCTTTTCCTTGACAATCTAGTCGCGGCTGTAATCGCCAACAAAACGCGCTGGGACATTCCTGATGCCGAAGCGACTGACTTGCAGACGATCCACGCCACATTCAAGGCGCTCTTTGCCCAATCGGAAAATCCCACGACCAGAACCAGCGTCGTTATCGCCCAACGCAACGATACAAAAACGGCTCTGACCCAAAAAGTACGACAGATGATCGAGTTCCGCCTACGCAGGAATCCCGCGGTAACGACCGCTGACCTTGTCGCTATTCATCTCAAGCCTTACAAATCGTCAAGTCCGTCGTCCACACCGACAACGATTCCTGAAATAGAAATCGAAACGCCTCATCCGCGTGTCGTGCGTATCAAGTTTCATGAAGGCGCCGTGAGGCGCTGGGGGAAGCCTGCGGGAATACACGGGTTGGAGTGTCTCTGGGTAATGGCGGAAACGCCGCCGACGCATATCAACGATTTACTTCATTCTGCGTTTGTTACACGAAGCCCACTAGAGCTTATTTTTGATGAAGACGAAAGGGGCAAGCGTATCTACTTCGCGGCGAGGTGGGAGAGCGGCACGGTGAAGAAAGGGCTGTGGAGTGATATTTTTTCAGCAGTGGTACCATAACACCCTTCGGGTGTCAGGCAAGCCTGTTTAACGACTTCTTAATGGGTGTTGTCTGAAAAGGGTACCCGCTGACCCCGACAGGACGGAACCACGCTTGCAAGCAAGCGGGGTTCCTGTTCGATGTTAGAAGAGCTCACGGGTGTCAGACATCTTCGTAACGGGTGTTGTACAAAAGGGGTCGCGGGATTGCCCTCATTCCCTAGGGCTATTCAAAAGTGAAATCGTCTTGCGCGGTTTCACATAACACGGAAACTTGCCCGTATGGGCTGTTTATATTGTCGGCGGGACATTAAAACCGCAAAGGAGTTTTCGTATGAAAACAAAACGTTTTTTTATTTTTGGATTGCCGGTGCTTCTGCTGGCTTTGAGTCTAGTACTAACAGGATGTAGCGATAATAATGATAATGGTGATTCCATTTGGCTTGCTGATTTATCAAATCCCTTTATCGGTAAATGGGAGGCAGATATTCCAAGCGCTAATATGCACTTGATATTTGACTACAAAACAGACGGCACCTTTGATTATGAAATTCCCGATATGCCTGCCAATGAAGGCGGCACAGGAACGGGCGGTTATCTGGTTACCGACAACGTAATGATCTCGTATTTGTCTTTTGAAGGCGTTGCGGGATACACCTTCAAAGTGGTTGATAATAATACTATCAACGTTACGGAAATCGAAGCGGTAAACGAAGACGGCAGTTTTGAATCGGGAAATACCGCGCCGTTTACCCGCGTCGCCGATTCCCCGGTAAATAAGGAAAACAAGCCCTTTGTGTTGAACCATCCTTATCTCGGAAAATGGAATTTCACCGGGGAAGGCATGGAAATCCCTGAGTATGGATCAGACAAATACAACATTGTAACCAATTATGAAGCAAAGACAGATGGGATGCTTGCCTTTGATTTCACGGTGTCTATCACATCGACGGGCGCTGTTCTTATGTCGGATACGGATGAATCCCCTTATTTTATTTTCAACAATGTGCTGGTTGTCTATGAAGCTGGCGAGGGTCTTGAAACAGGCACAATTGCACCGGCGCAAGGTGATAGCAACACTATTTACCTGACGGAAGAAGGCGGGTCCCCGGTACCGCTTACCCGTATTCTTGAGCTGGAGGAATGGG
>JAISCD010000068.1 GCA_031265825.1 Treponema sp.
AATCAGCATGACTGACACCACGCCGAATCAGCATGACTGACACCACGCCGAATCAGCATGACTGACACCACGCCGAATCAGCATGACTGACACCACGCCGAATCAGCATGACTGACACTTTACTATCTGCTCTTTGCTATTTGCTAACTTGAACAACGAGTAGGTTCCGCTTGCAAAGCAAGCGTAACCGTCAAGACGGGGTCAGCGGCGCCCCCTTTCGGACAACACCCCGTGTGAAGTCGTCCAACACCCGAAGGGTGCTTGTCTAATGTAGAGAATGTCGTTATACTGAAGGCATAAATAAGAATATGAAAGAGACCATTCTTTAATATCAAGAAAAAGAGGGAACTCAAATGTTCGATAAATGTAAAGGGCTGCCCGTTATGGACACGCCGTGGATAATGCTTTCCGCCGTTGAACGCGATAATTCCAGCAAATCGACAAAGTTAATAGACGTTACGCTTAATATGAATACGCAAGAAGCCGCTCTGCGCGCCACGCTTGAGGAAAACGTCCACCGTTGCGCGTGCAAGGCGATCCAATGCAAAGCCGCGAGCCCCAGTGGAACGCACGGATTTGAAACCAATGAGCGATAGACTACTTGAAACCCTTAACAAAATGGCAGTCATACTCATGACATCCAATGACAGCATCACCGTGGTACTGAGAAAGACCATTGTTAATCTGGGTATGGGCGCGGATGTTGATATAGCCTATATATTGAAAAACCAACAAGGAGACGACGAACCGAGCTACTCACTCGCAGGCGGCTGGATGAGAGCAAAAGATCACCCTTATGCGCTCGATGGAACCTACGACGCCTTCCTCCCCGGATGGCGCGACACACTCGCCCAAGGCAAAATATACAACTGCCGCATAGCCGAGATGTTCAAGAACAAAGAGGACATACCCGAATCCATAGCGGACATGAAGATTTCGCTGAATATCCCACTGTTTATCGAGAACACATTCTGGGGTACAGTCGGATTTTCGCGCACGAATGAAGACAAACCATTTAGCAAACTAGAGGAAGACCTACTACAATCCGCGGGGATACTGATAGCTTCCGCCGTAACACGCGCCGCCATGACGGAGAGCTTACTCGAAGCTAACCGCGCGGCGCTTGCGGGCATTCAAGCAAAGACCAATTTCCTCTCCCACATGAGCCACGAGATACGTACGCCAATGAATGCCATCATCGGCATGACCACCCTCGCGCAAAAAGCGTCCGATATACAGCGTATACGCTACTGCCTGAAGCAAATTGAGAATTCTTCCCGACAACTTCTGGGCATCATTAACGACGTGTTGGATATGAGTAAGATTGAGGCGAATAAACTTGAGATAGGAAGCGAGGAGTTCTCTTTTGAGGACATGATACAACGTGTGGTCAACGTCGTTCAGATAAGAATGGATGAAAAAGGACAGGACTTCTATGTGGATGTAGAAAACGTCTTTACCCGTACCGTTATAAGCGATGAATTACGCCTATCGCAGGTGTTGATAAACCTCCTCACCAACGCGAATAAATTCACGCCTGACGGCGGCAAGATTTCTCTTTCGGTACGTCTGACACCCGTAGACGACGATGCCGCACGGTTACATATTGCGGTCGCCGATACCGGCATTGGCGTAACCAATGAGCAAAAAGCGCGGCTGTTCCGCTCGTTTGAGCAGGCTGAGAGCAGTACCACCCGCAAATACGGCGGCACCGGGCTGGGGCTTTCCATCTCCAAGAGCATAGTCAACCTCATGGGCGGCGATATTTGGATTGAAGACAACTCCGGCGGCGGCTCGAAGTTTGTGTTTGAGATTATCATAAAATGGGGAAAGGTATGCCGTCTTAATAAGCTACCTAAAAACCTGCGCCATGACCTGCGTATATTGGTTGTGGACGACGACACGGATACGCTTGATTATTTTGAGAATGTACTAGCGGAGTTTTTCTTGGAGTGCGATACAGCCTCTTGCGGCGAAGACGCGATTGCCCTGGTGGAACGAGGCGTACAAGACGGCAAGCCGTATGATTTGACCTTCATTGATTGGAAGATGCCGGGCATGAATGGAAGAAAGACCGCCCATGAGATAACACGTATTATGGGCGGCAAGCCGATCATCGTTATGATTTCCGCGTCTAGTCAAGGCGAAGTCAGCTCCACGCTTATTCCAATGGGACTTAATAACTTCCTATCCAAGCCGGTACTGCCTTCGGCGCTCTACAACACGATTGTCAACTTGATAGGATACACCGGTCAGACTAACGACGTGGGCGAGACATCGCCCTATAATTGGAACGATAAGAGACTACTGCTCGTCGAGGACATAGAAGTGAATCGTGAGATTATCATCGGCATCTTGGAAGACACGGGAATAACGATAGAGTGCGCCGAAAACGGGAGCCGCGCCGTTGAGATGTTCGATAAAAACGACTATGATATTGTATTTATGGATATACAAATGCCGGTTATGAACGGCTTTGACGCCACACGCGCGATACGCGCGTTGGAAAAGCCCGAAGCCCCGGTCTGCCCGATTATCGCTATGACCGCCAACGCATTCAAGGAAGACGTCCGCGAATGTATCAACGTGGGTATGAACGATCATATCGCCAAGCCCATAGACGTAAAGCGTTTATTTGATATGTTATCAGACTACTTGGGGTAATAGGAAGACGGCGTGAATAGTTATACACACATGGTTGTAGGTGGATTATGCGCGGGGATTCCCGTGGCGTTCAGCATAGCCGAAAGAAGACTAGGGTTTAGCATGGGTTCTCATACGGTTTATCCCATAATCGGGCTTTTCCCCGCAATCATAGGCGCGTTGGGTCCGGACGTTGATATGCCGAACAGCAGGGCTGGGAGAAAAGTGAGACGCCTCCTCATCGTATCCCTTGTCGTATTCGGACTCTTGCTGGCTTTCTTTTACCGTAACAACGTGCGTTTCCTTCTGACAACCTTTTTTGCGCTTTGTTGTGCTAGCCTCTTTGTATTCAAGGCGAAGCATCGGCGGGAAACCCACTGCGGACTTCTCATGATCGCGCTATTCCTCCCTAACATCTACATAGCGCGTTTTACCCAAGCGTCTCCCCTCACAAACTCGCTATTGAGCGTATGGCTTGGCTTCTGCCTCGGCTGGTTCAGTCATCTGATAGCCGACACATTCAACCGCAAAGGCGTGCCTTGGCTTTACCCCTTCTTCCCCGGTTACTTTCGCTTTGCCAGAATAGCTACAGGCGCCAAAGGCGAGTCAGACTTCCGAACTTTCTGTATCGCGTTCTTCATCTCCGTTTACGTAACGATAATAATTTTCCGCTCAAATATCGCCTCTATCTTCTTTTGAAAAGCCTGTGGCGGTCGCGCCGTGAGTTTTTGAGAAGCGAAGGGTTTATCAGAAGGAAATTCCATTTCAAAAGCGTGAAGTAGGAAGCCGTTCTTTTGGAAACTCCCGCCGTACTTCTTATCGCCTGACAAAGGATGTCCGTGTAACGAGGCTTGAGCGCGGATTTGATGGGTTCTCCCTGTGAATATTTCCGCGCGAACAAGAGATTGACGAGCCGAGACTGCGAGCGGAAAGACACGAGTCAGCGCGGACTTCCCTTGGGCATTGGCGAAAGTCTTACGTTGGTCTTGATCGCGCAAGAGCAAGTCTTCCCACAAATATTCCTTATCGACTCGCCCATCCACAAGAGCGATGTAACGCTTTACAACGATGCGCTCGCGGATGAGAGCCGTGAAGAGCCGCGCCCCTTCGAGGCTCTTTGAAAAGACGATAAGACCGCTCGTAGCTTGGTCAAGACGGTGCAGGGGCCCTGGGGTAAACGAAAGAGACGGTCTCAGTTTGCCCGCCAAGTAAGCGGCGACCCATGCGGTAAGGCTGTCCTTTCCGTCATGAACCGCCATACCCGAAGGTTTATTGAGCGCGAGTAAGTGTTCTGACTCGGCTATTATTTCCACATTCGTCGATTGATTTTCTTGTACGAGGCGCGTGGTCCTGTCTGAAACAGTGTCAGAGGCGGAGAATGGAATAAAAATAACGCTATTCAAGTGGATTCGCTCATGGGGTTCTGCCTTTTTCCCATCGACGAGTATGCATCCCTTACGCAACAGTCGGTATATGATGGACAAAGGTACATTCGGACATAGCTTCCGCACTATACGATCGAGCCGCCGTCCCACGTCGTCAACGCCCGCGGTCAATAACATGAGCGCAATCCTATAGCAAGGCGGCGGGAATAACTTCCTATACGCATACATCAACCCATTCCTTGTTTCTTGAATATTCGTTCAGTTCATCCGGGGTCAATTCAATAGCCGAATTATTGCTACCGCACGCGGGGAACACGGTGTCGAATCGTCTAAGAGATACGTCCAAGAACACTACCACCCCGTTGACCAGCCCGAAAGGGCAAATCCCACCGACCGCATGACCTGTCTCTGCCAATGCTTCTTCAGGCGTGAGCATCTTCACTTTCACGCCGAATTTCTCCTTGTACTTATGGTTATTGAGTTTCACGTCTCCAGACGTTACGATAACCGCTACGGTCGATCCCTGCCTTACCGAGATAGTCTTGGCTATCCGTGCGGGAACAACGCCCAACGCGGTCGCGGCAGCATGGACGGTCGCCGTCGATTCTGACAATTCAATAATATCCTTATCGCGATTCCACTTCGCCAGATAAGAACGCACTGCTTCTATCGCCATATATTTCTCCTTCATAACAACAGACAGGTGGAGACTGATAGTTGTTGTAGGGATGGACGGGATTTAATTCATAGCGCCGCGTTCAAAGACGTCTGGCACCCTTCAGGCAACGCCTTTTTTCAGAGAGTAGGTAGCAAAGAGCAAAGCACCTGCGTTTAGATACCCGGTCAGTCTCCGCTCTCTTTGTTCTCTGCTACCTGCTCTTTCCCTCATGCGCCTAAGGAATAACCGCGGAGTAAATCTCCCCGTAGGGACCCTTCAGATTCGTGTTCGACTCCCAGCGCAGGCAGAAATACACCCGCCGCCCCCGCTTATCCTCGTGGAATTTCAGCGTGAAAGGACTAGCCGTATCGAAGTCCGAATTCGTCAATTCATCCACCGACGCGGGAACGTGATCGAGCAACGCCCAGCGAATCTCCGCGCCGTGAATCCCGTGGGGCTTACCTCGTTTCTTTGAGCTGCTGTCCCAAAAATGAATCGTAATCTGGCGGATGATCGACGTATCCGACTTCGCCTCTGGGAGAGTCGTCGGCTCCACATCCGGTGTGTGAGAGCCGTCGTGCGGGTACAAGCCGTAAGACAGCCGATCTTCGTCCCGCATCAGCTTATTGAAACGCACAGCGGAGTTGGCGAAATTCCGCATAGCCGCCTCAGCCGCAACCCTCGCCTCATCCTTTATCAACCGATTCTTGGTCGAATTGTCTTCCTTGTAAGCCACCCTTGCGGTCAAGAAAGCAATGAGCGCGGTCAAAACCGCGGTAACTTCCGCCTGATCCCAGCCGAAAGCCGCCACATTCGCCGGATTGTTCAATCCGTTCTTCCACTTTTGACATAAATCAAAAAAATCCTGCTCCCCGCGAGGGAGCCAACTAGCACCCGACATAAAACCTCCATACTAAATAAGGGGCAAGCCCTCCTCATAATCCGTAGCCGCCTACGCACCCTTTGGGTGTTTAAAAGCGTCTTGTTCTACCGCCTACAGAACTTCCGTAGCCATCTACGAAACATCCGTAGCCGCGTACGAAATCTCCGTAGCCGCGTACGAAATCTCCGTAGCTGTGTACGAAACCTCCGTAGCCGTCTACGAAACCTCCGTAGGCGTGTACGGAACTTCCGTAGCCGTGTACGGAAATCCCGTAGCCGCGTACGAAACTTCCGTAGGCGTGTACGGAACTTCCGTAGCCGTGTACGGAAATCCCGTAGCCGCGTACGAAATCTCCGTAGCCGCCTACGAAAATCACGTAGGCGCGTACGAAACTTCCGTAGCCGTGTACGAAAATCCTGTAGGCGCGTACGAAACTTCCGTAGCCGTCTACGAAAATCCTGTAGCCGCGTACGAAACTTCCGTAGCCGTCTACGAAAATCCTGTAGCCGCGTACGAAACTTCCGTAGCCGTCTACGAAAATCCTGTAGCCGCGTACGAAATCTCCGTAGCCGTGTACGAAATCTCCGTAGCCGTGTACGAAAATCCTGTAGGCGCGTACGAAAAACTTACACGTTGCTAGTGAATAGTATAAATAATAATCAGAGCCGTGTCAAGCGTTTGTTTCTAAACTTGCCCCACTAACGGCGGATCGTCGAGTGATGCCGCATCTACTAAACTAGTCGGGCGAAGAAGCCGATGGTATAAACTTCCAAACACCCACTCAGCCGCTCGTTCCACAAGTTCCGCCTTGGCTTTGGTGTCAGACATAAATCTAATAAAAGGCTGGTCAGAGAAAACGGCGCCTCTTGACTCTTATCACAAATAATAGTAGGCTTATGTTAATTTTAAGGAGAAACTTTATGAAATTGGTATTATTAACGCTTGCGGCGGGACTCGTGATTCTGGGTTCGTGTCAAAAGAAACCTGAACCGGTTCCTGTTCAGGCGGCGCCTCCGGCGCAGGTTCAGCAAGTCGAAAAACAAGTTACGGTCAGACTTTTAACTGACGCGACGGGCATTGACGATAAGTCATTCAACGCGGCGGCGTGGCGCGGTATCCTCGAATTCTACGGGGATACGTGGAACGCTACGTCTAAACGCGGGACGCTTTACGATGTGGTAACGGCCCAGACGCAGGATATGTACGTGCCTAATCTGCGTCAAGCAGTGGACGAACAGTACAGCCTCATAGTAGCGACAGGGTTTACCTTCGCCGATTCCGTAACCGAAGTGGCAACGGACAGCCCCGATCAGAATTTCCTCATCGTGGACGTGGACTGGATAAATCTTCCCAACGTGCTGAATATCGTCTTTGCGGAACAGGAAGGCTCGTATCTCGTGGGCGCGGCCGCGGCATTCAAAGCCCAAGCAGACGGCATCGTTGATCCCAAGTTCGGTTTTATCGGTGGAATCGCAAGCCCGACAATCACCAAGTTTGAGGTCGGTTTCATACTCGGCGTGCTTTCAGTCCTGCCCAACGCCCAATTCGTGGAATACTACGCAAACGATTGGGGAAGACCCGACCTCGCAAAGACTCAGGCGAAGAATTGGTTTGACTCAGGCGTCTACGCCATCTATTCAGCCGCGGGCGGCACGGGCAACGGCGCCATCGCCCAAGCTAAAGAATATCGCTTGCAGGGTAAAAACGTGTGGGCTATCGGCGTGGATTCCGACCAGTTTGAAGAAGGGTTGTTCAACGACTCCGATTCCGCTGTACTGACGTCTATGCTCAAACGAGTCGAAACGGCGCTTATTTACACGCTCAACGCGGTACAAAAAGACGCTTTCACGGGCGAAATTATCAGCTTGGGTCTCAAAGAGGACGGCGTGGGTTACGCGACGACTAACGAGAAGGCGCTCACCCAAGACATCGTTAGCCAAGTTGACGCGGTAAAGCAACAAATTGTTTCTGGTCAGATAAAGGTCGTTCCTTCTTTAGAGGAAGCCAAAGCGGTCCCCAATTTCCCCCAAGACATAAAATGTCAATAACACACACCCTTCGGGTGTTTAAATACTTCACACGGGGTGTTGTTTGAAAGGAAGTGCCGCTGACCCCGGCATGACGGAACCACGCTTGCACGCAAGCGCACCCTTCGGGTGTTTAAATACTTCACACGGGGCGTTGTCTGAAAGGGAGTGCCGCTGACCCCGACATGACGGTTACGCTTGCCTTGCAAGCGGAACCTGCTCGTTGTTAGAAGAAGGGGCGGCGCAAGACGATGCGGTGTCAGCGGTAAATAACAAATAGTAGAGAGCAGTTAGCAAGGGAGACCCGCGCTCGCCCGTCTTCCTTTGCTAACTGCTAACTGCTAACTTACAGGGGGGGGGGCGCTATGTCCAAAACGAGGATCGCATATCGTCGCCCTTGTGTCGCGCCCCCCTCGCTTCGGTTCCCTCACAGCGCGGTCTTCCGCTACCCCCCAAACCATATAACCCCGCCGCGCCTGACACCGCGCGTCTGACACCCCCCCCCCGAATGTCTGTCACCTCGTAATCTCTTAAAAAAAAGAATTTGACAAAACAGACGCTATAGTATACAATGAACAATATATTTTGAAAGAAAGGAGTTTTTTATGAGTTCAATGTTTGTCGATTCAGTACTGTCGACGGTTGTTTCTCGAAATCCGGCGGAACCGGAATTCATTCAAGCCGTCAAAGAAGTAGTTGAGTCTCTGGATCCGGTCGTTCAGAAGCAACCGGAAATCGCAAAGCTGAAAATCGTGGAACGTATCGTGGAACCTGAGCGACAGGTACTGTTTCGCGTCCCTTGGCTAGATGACAAGGGACAGATTCAGATCAATCGAGGCTTCAGAGTCCAATTCAACAGCGCTCTGGGACCCTACAAGGGCGGACTTCGCTTCCACCCTTCGGTTAATCTAGGAATTATCAAGTTCCTTGGATTTGAACAGGTTTTCAAGAACGCTCTCACCACTACGCCCATAGGAGGCGGCAAAGGGGGGAGTGATTTTGATCCCAAAGGCAAGAGCGACAACGAGGTCATGCGCTTCTGCCAATCCTTTATGAGCGAACTTTTCCGCCATATCGGTCCTGACACGGACGTTCCCGCGGGGGACATCGGCGTAGGAGGCAGGGAAATAGGCTTCCTCTACGGTCAGTACAAGAAACTTACGAATTCCTTTACCGGGACGCTTACGGGAAAGGGGCTTACCTTCGGCGGTTCTCTGGTACGCACGGAGGCGACCGGCTATGGGCTGGTGTATTTTACCTCTCGGATGCTCCAAGATCGGGGAACGAATTGGCAAGGTAAGCGAGTGGTTATTTCCGGCTCTGGAAACGTGGCGATTTACGCCGCGGAGAAAATCCAATCTCTGGGTGGAAAGGTCATTGCCCTTTCGGACTCCAATGGGTATATTCTGGACGAGGAAGGAATAGACTTGGTCGTGGTCAAGCGGATTAAGGAAGTTGAACGCGGGCGGATCAAGGAATACACCGGGGATCATCCCAAGGCGTCCTATACCGAAGGTTGCGCTGGAATCTGGAACATTCCCTGTGATGTCGCCTTGCCCTGCGCCACGCAGAACGAATTGGACGGAAACGCCGCGGCAGTCCTTGCCAAGAACGGTTGTATCGCCGTAGCCGAGGGCGCGAATATGCCCAGCACCCCGGAAGCGGTGGAGTGCTTCCATAAATCGCGGGTCTCCTTTGGTCCAGCCAAAGCCGCCAACGCCGGGGGCGTTGCCACCAGCGCCTTGGAGATGTGCCAGAATTCCATGCGTCTCTCATGGACTTTTGAAGAGGTGGACACGAAACTGCATGGGATCATGGACAACATCTACGATCAATGCAAGAGCGCGTCTGAAACATACGGCTTATCGGGCAATCTAGTGGCTGGGGCGAACATAGCGGGATTTCTCCGGGTCGCCGCCGCGATGACGGCTCAGGGAGTAGTTTGAAAGGGGGCGCCGCTGACCCCGACAGGACGGTTCCGCTTGCCTTGCAAGCGGAACCTACGCGGTGTCAGTGGTAAATAACAAATAGTAGAGAGCAGTTAGCAAGGGAGACCCGCGCAGCTCGCCCGTCTTCCTTTGCTAACTACTAACTGCTAACTACTAACTGACACCCTACTACTTGCTACTTGCTACCTACTACTTGCTACCTGCTATGATGTTTTTTAGGAGAGATAAAGTGATTATTGCACAATATATGTCATCATTAAACCAAGGCGCGTCATTGCGCGGGCGGAGACCCGCCCTTATTCAAGCGAGAGGCGTTCTCTCGAAATCGTTAGGTACCCCCCCCCCCACTATCGTTTCTCTCTAACTATAGACGGGACTAATCGCGCGGATATTTATGACACGTCGTAAGGTAAACCCCGTCTCCCTTCGATTTTGGAAGTAAAATCAAAAAAAAAACAGCTTGCTGTCTTGTTTTTTTGACAAACAGCTATATATTTTATAGTATAACGACGTTCAGTAACGAGCGGCGTTATTGAATTTATGAATTCACCCACAGGCGCGTCCTATGGGTGTAATGAATTGAAATAATTTCATGGAGGAAATTAATGAAGAAATTAATATCGTTTTTCATAGTCGTTTCATCAATCATGCTGACTATGACTATCGCTTCGTGCGACCTTTCGGATCTTGCCATGCCAGAATCCGTTACCGTTAAGGGCAAGCCCGGACTACACGTCCCCCTCGGCAGTCCGTTTGTCGGAGATAATGAAAATATTGTTGAAAAATATCTCGGCACGGAGAGTATTCTCAAAATGATGGGCGACAGTGGTGATGGTGATTCCATACTCGACGAAATGAGGATATACGAGTATGCGCCAACAGGTAGCAGCAGTACCACAAAGACTTTCATCATCCATTACCAGATAGCAAAGATGCCTTATAACTTGAAGCAATACATGGACGAAATTTACAAGATAGCGCCGCCGAAAGTTGAAAACATAGACCTAAGTCGCCCGGCGGAAATAGAAAAGTACTTCAAGGGTAAGTCCTTTTCCGATCTGGTGAATATGGATGACGCTGCTATAGAAGACGCCATTGACGATACGATTGACGACTGGGTTGATCAAGCGGCGGCTGGTAATGCGCCTGATACGGGTATTTCCGCGGCGCAATCGTTACTGACTGCCTTGAGCCAAGCGCCCGCCGCGCTAAAGCCGACTTTGACGGAAACGACTAAAGCCAACATTAAAAACCTGTCCGCGGTCGCTAACGCAAAAGCCGAAGCAAAAAGCCAATTCGCTAAGGTTAAGGAAAGCGTGGACGAGCTGAAAAAGCCGAGAAAAATACCCCTGGGCGACATAGCGAAGCTGGTGAAATACATCGAAGTGAAAGATACCGGACTCAAGATAACGGGAACGGCTTTTGAAGGCAAGATAGCGCTGGCTATTCCTCAATTCGGTGTAGGCTCGGTAACGGGCAACGTCGTAACGTATTCCAAGGGAACAACCAGAGGCGGCGATCTCTACTTTACGACAGACCCTACTTTAGACACAGTGAATGCAGATGACGACTCTTCAACGTACCGCTTTAGTCCTTCTCCTAGCGATCCGAATCTTACCATTTATATTAACGTCTTAGACTTTATGGACGACGGACCTGTTGCTTTTGAACCGACTCTTGAATTTGAATGGACAGAGGCAAGCATAGACCCGGGAGAAAACGGCAAATTGTCAGGACAGTATGATATGGATTTGGGGGATATTACGAGCTTCTTGGGAGAAGGCTTTGAACCGCCGACAGTGACAGGCTATCTCTACGTTGATAACCTTCCTATAAACAAAGAGGGTGGCTCGAATAAGCCTAAAGTGTCGCTCCAACTTATATACAATAATGGAAAGCCTCCGTTTCCCTTGACCAATGGGACCAACGGCGAAGAAGAGATGGATAACGCGACACTTCCACAATTCCCCGCGGAAAACGGTGGAATATTCATGGGAGATCTCTCTTCTGCCAGCCTCAACCCGATAGACATGACAGAGGTCTTAAAGGCTGATACAGGTTCGTCTTTAAAGTACACGGTAACAATGGGGGATGAAAACAATCCGCTCACACTTAAGAATGAGCTCGGTAAATTATCGGGCGTAATTTCCGCGGATATGGTGATTGAGATTCCACTCGAATTTAGGGTAAACACCACGAAGGAAACATATAACGGAAACGACTACGTCTTACTTGACTTGAAAGACGCTGATGGAAAACCTTTGCTTCCTGAAATAACGGAAGACCTCTTTGGCAGAGACGGCAAAGGCGGGACTGTTGATGACATAATCGGTAAGGATGGCATAAAGAGTGTTAAGATAACGTTAGAAAAGTATGTCAATGAAGTTCTTCCCGGCATGGCGATCTTGGTGCAGTGTGGCTCTAGCGAAAAGCTCTTGGATTTTAACAACGAGAGTCCCTTCTTAGAGCTTGAAACAGACGACTTCCAATTCCCATTTAAGCCGACGTTTAAAATTCTCATTCCCTGTGAAGAGGGAGAAGATTACGGGGTGATTTCAATTAAGAATGGCGAGGGCACTTACGACTTTGATTTCAACCTTGTGGTGGATGCCCAAGCCAATCTAACGATGGATTTTGAGTTATAAGAGAGGAGAAAAATGAAAAAAATAATAGCGTTGATTATATTTTGCGTTCTCACAGGCATAGCCTTCGCGCAGGACGTAGACTGGGCTAACGACATCAGAAATGAGGCAGACTCTGCCGTATACGGAGAAACCGCTGATATAAGTGACGAAAGCGAGTACAATGAATGGGCTGACGAGGGCGACAAATTAGCTGACGAGGGCGACGAATTGGCTTATGAAGACGATGAGTGGGCTGACGATGAATGGGCTGACAACATCAGAGCCGATGCCGAAGAAGCTAACGACTTCCTCTACGAGGATGAGGAAACACCCCAAATAGCAGAGGAAACCCCGAAACCCAAGAAGAAAAGCAGTCTCTCTTTCCCCTACCGCAGGTTTGTTGAATTCGGCTTTAACGGAGACGTGGGCTTTGCAAACAACCTTGTCGGCGTGTCGGACATTCTCCGCAAGGAGATCGAACTAGACCTGAGCGAGCTGTCCAGCAATGTAAAAAAAGACGGCTGGGCCCTAGACCTAACCGTCAATGCGGATGCGTTCTTCAACTTCAACGTAACCCCCAAGTGGGGCTTCGGGTTCTTCAGTTCAGCTTCAGGCTCCATAAACGCCACCATATCCAAAACGTTCATGACATTGATAGCGGAAGGCAACCTCAAGCAACACTCCCAGAGCGGCGAAGTTTCAGTTTCAGGCGGTATCTTCACAGACGTAGGCATAGATATACACGCGCGGTTCCTCCCGGAAGACAAGCTCAAGATCAGCCTTATCCCGTCCATGTTCGTTCCCGCGGTCTACATCCCCAAGTCATCAATAGAGTACCAGTTAAACGCTGATAATGAGCTGACCCTTACGGCAAGCGGACAAATCGACGTCTACACACCGGTCTATATGGAAAGCGTCATTGACAACTCCTCTTTCGACTCGTCCCTCCTTAACGTCAACAAGATACTCGGACAGAAAGGATTTGACTTCAGTCTGATCGCCGAATATGATCTTTTCCCCTGGTTGAACGTAGGCGGCGGCTTCACACACATCCCGCTTAGCCCCGCGGTCCTAGGAAACCGCTTCTCCATTGAGATGGTCAGCGACAAGCCCATCATTGACGGGACAGGTTTAATCGGAGGCAACACCGACGATCTAGTAAACGCGCCGGACTTTGATACCAAGTACGACGGCAAGGCTGGACTCAAAGTAATGCGCCCCATGCGGTTCGACGTTTTCGCGGACTACAAACCTTTTAACAGGAATTTATTCATAATCAGACCAAATATCGGATTTACCGTAATCACACCAGAGGAGAAAGCTCGTTTTAACGTGGGTCTTAAACTTCAATTAAACACGCCGGTATTACTGATTCACGCCTCAACCGGCTACGAAGAACTCTTGTGGCAACACAGGCTGTGGCTAGGCATAAATCTGCGGATTATTGAAATAGACGCTGGACTTCATCTGAGCTCCCAAGACTTCAAACAAAGCTTTGACATGAGCGGAGCGGGCGTTACCGTGGGCGTCCGAATCGGATTCTAACAGGAAGGGGCGGAGAGTTCGAGGACTCCCGCCCTCCCTATTCCTTCCATTTAATGAAAAACAACCTACAAACCCTCCTTTTGTCGCTGTTTCTTATTGCGCTGACCGTGCTCGTGATAACGATAGGGTCTGCTACGCCTGTTCAAGCATTGAAAGACTTTTTTATCGGTCCTTGGTCGAGCGCGTGGTCGTTTGGCAATACGCTTGACAAGTTCGCGTTGATTCTCACCGCGAGTCTCGGCGCGGCGTTTGCGTTTCAGGCAGGTTGTTTCAACCTGGGCGGCGAAGGACAAATCTATATCGGAGGACTCGCGGGCGCGGTGGTCATGCAAGGCGGAGGCTTATTCCTGGGCGGAGCCTGCGCCGCGGTTCTCGTGAGCGGGCTGTGCGGCTGGACTTCGGGTATTCTCAAGAAATCTGTCGGCGCGAATGAACTCATCACCAGCTTTCTCCTTTCCGCAAGCCTTACACCGGTCGCGGACTTCCTCATCGCGGGTCCCTTACGCGACCGATCTGGCAATCTTCTCGCCATGCCGCCCCTATCCGAAACCCTTCCCCGCATACTTCCCCCGTCAAACCTGTCCGTTTCGTTCTTTCTCGCGATCATTCTCGTTCTTTTGGGGCACACCTTTGTCAACAGGACGGTGTTTGGATACCGATTTAGGATAGCGGGAAACGCGCCGGCTTTTGCCCGATACGGAGGCATTAAAACAGACGGCGCATGGGCGCCCGCGATGGCGGTTTCAGGCTGTCTCTTCGGGCTGGTGGGTTTCTTCGCGGTAGCCGGGACTTACGGCAGGTGCCATGTGGGTTTCTCAGGAGGACTCGGCTGGGCAGGCATAACAGTCGCGCTCATCGCGGGAAACCGCCCGCTCGCGCTCTTGCCCGCCGCGCTTATCTATACAACCGTGGAACAAGGCATCCGTTCCGCCGCAATAACTACCGGCTTACAAACCGAAACCGCCGCCCTCCTCCAAGCCGCAGTCTTGCTCGTCGTTACCATGCACACCCTTCGGGTGTTTAAATACTTCATAATGGCTGTTATCCGACACCCTTCGGGTGTTTGAATACTTCATAATGGTTGCTGTCCGAAAGGGGGCGCCGCTGTCCCCGTCTTGACGGAACCACGCTTGCACGCAAGCGCACCCTTCGGGCACCCTTCGGGTGTTTTAGTACTTCATAATGGTTGTTGTTTGAAAGGGAGCGCCGCTGACCCCGTCTTGACGGAACCACGCTTGCACGCAAGCGCACCCTTCGGGTGTTTTAACACTTCATAATGGTTGCTGTCCGACACCCTTCGGGTGTTTTAGTTGCTTCAATAATGGTTGTTGTACGAAAGGCGGACCCGCTGACTCCGTCAGGCAGGCGCGGGGGTGGGGGCGGCGCACCCTTCGGGTGTTTTAAAGGCTTCCTGCGCCGCCATCATGCAGGCTAAACTTGACCAGCAAACGGCGGGTGGTCAAAGTTCATTTCATCATAAAGGGTTATTATCAGGCAGTACAAAGATTTATTCTATATAGAATCATGTTTTAATTTATGGATTCAAGTTTAGAATTCATGGATTCAGATTTAGAATTCATGAAATATATATTAGAATTCATGAAATATGTTTTGGAATTCATGAAATATGTTTTGGAATTCATGAAATATATTCTAGAATTCATGAAATATGTTTTTGAATTCATGAAATATGTTTTAGAATTCATGAAATATGTTTCTAAATTCATGAAATATATTCTAGAATTCATGAAATATGTTTTTGAATTCATTGATTTAAGTCTTGAATTCTGAGGTATAATACCTTATTCTATAGGATAGGGGTTTTTGTGGGTCAAGTTTTGAAGTTGGGGGGTGGCGGAAGACCGCGCCTTTAAACCCGCTGTGCGGGCGCGGGCTGTAGACAGGGGGGCGCACCACAAGGCGGACAGTGAGCCATCCTCCGTTTAGGGAAAATCGCGCCCCCTCCTTCGTACTATATAAAAGTGATTAGTGATTAGTGATTAGTGTTAGAGGTGTCAGACACTGAAAGTGATAAATAATTAGTGTCAGCGGCGACTCTTTTCAAACAACGAGTAGGTTCCGCTTGCAAAGCAAGCGTAACCGTCATGACGGGGACAGCGGTACACCCTTTCGTACAACACCCCGTGTGAAGTATTTAAACAGGCGTGCCTGTGTGATAGAAATAGAATTAAAGGCGTGGATCGAGGATCCACACAAGACAAAGGCAATCATCTCTGACCTTGCGGTTTTCAAGCATGATTTTGAGAAAGAAGATGCGTACTGGTATTCGAGCAAACAGGACTCCGCGCTTCCGCATTTCGGCGTGCGCGTCCGCAAAGAAACCAACGGCGATGGAACACATACGCTCGTAACATTCAAAGTCAAGGAGAAACGAGGCGCGGTCGAGGTGAATGACGAGAAAGAATTCGAGGCGTCGGACAGCGAGCCGCTTGAAACCCTCCTCAACCTATTGGGGTTTCGAGTCGGGGCGCGAAAACACAAGAAAGGCTGGGCGTGGACAAGCGGTGATATTACCGCGGAACTCTGCGAAGTACACGGCTTAGGGTGGTTCGTAGAGTTGGAAATCCTCGCGCTTTCCGCAGATGAGCAAACCGTTAAAGACGCGCGAACCCGCCTTTTGGCTTTTCTCAAGAAAATCCGTGTCGGCGAAGACAGAATCGAAAGCCGTTACTACACAGAGATGTTGAGCCGTCTAAATAAGGAGGAATAATGAAACCAATAACCTATACGCGCGTGAAACGAAAACTGATTCGGACTTTTTTCCGTGAGCAGTGGTCCCTTTTGCTTCTACCGGACTGCAAGGATGATCTTCTAGGGGCTGGAAAGGAGCGCGCCTTGAAAGCAATCGTCCCGCAGAGAGACATTCAGTGGGCTGATCCGTTCATAGTGGAATGGGCTGGAAGGGTATATATCTTTGTAGAGCAACAATACAAACATGAAAATGGGATATTGGGGTACATTGAGTTGTTTCCAGACCTGAGTCATTCGGCGTTTACATCGATTTTAGAAAAGCCCTACCATCTTTCTTTCCCAAATGTCTTTCGTTATGAAAATGGGTGGTATATGATTCCCGAATCCCACGAGAACAAAACCATAGACCTCTACAAGGCGGTGGATTTTCCCGGCGTGTGGGAGTTTGAGACTACGCTCATGCAGGGCGTTGATGCGGTTGATTCGGTCGTGTTCTGCCATGACGCGACGTATTGGTTGTTCACCAGCATTAGGGGAAAGTCCCACAACGACAATCTCCATCTTTTTTATGCGTCCACGTTCCCGACTCACGAATGGACGCCTCATCCTGGGAATCCGATTTGCACCGGTCTAACGAACAGCCGCATGGCTGGCGCGGTTTCCTGCTGGGGGGGGGGGAGGATTTACCGTCCTGCGCAAAACTGCCTGAAAGACTACGGCAAAGAGACGAATATCAATGAAATTCTCGAACTAACGAAGACTTCATATAAAGAGCGAGTTGTCAAAACTATCTTACCGGAAAAAGAAATGAGCGCCGTCTGTACTCACACCTTGAATTTCAGCGAGAACTACACAGTCAGAGACATTAAGACACGCACCCTTCGGGTGTTAGACAACTTCACAATGGTTGTTGTCTGAAAGGGAGCGCCGCTGTCCCCGCACCCTTCGGGTGTTTCAATACTTCACACGGGGTGTTGTACGAAAGGGTGTACCGCTGTCCCGTCTTGACGGTTACGCTTGTAAACAAGCGGAACCTACTCGTTGTTAGAAGAAGGGGTGGCGTACACAAGCGGGGTTCCTCCGCGTTGTCTGACACCACAAGCAATGCAATAGTATGAGGGGGCGCGTCTTTCCCTAAACGGAGGATGGCTCACAGGCACCCTTGTGGTGCGCCCCCCCCCCATCACCGCTTTCGACTTCGTGGTAAAATTCTTCGGGCGTTTTTGTGTGTGTTGGATGTAAGGGAAATTGTTAGACAGCCTGCGCTATTTTTCACAAAAAAAATAATTACGCCTCTTGACAAAGTTTATATTAGGAATTATTATTAATAAAGACACACGAAAAGACTAAAAAAGTGGCTTTTCGGGTCAAATACCAATATCATGGAGGATTTTATGGCTAATCTAAAAGGTAGCAAGACGGAACAGAATTTGCAGACGGCTTTTGCCGGGGAATCGCAGGCACGGGGCAAGTACTTCTATTTTGCGGCAAAGGCGCGGGAAGAAGGCTACGCGCACGTTGCGCGGATTTTTGAGGAAACCGCTAACAACGAATACGAGCACGCGAAAATCTGGTTTAAGTACTTGAATGGAATTGGCGGCACTGCGGATAACCTTAAGGCG
>JAISCD010000087.1 GCA_031265825.1 Treponema sp.
AAGAGCGAGGCGCGGCGGCGAGCGGCGGTGTCTGACACGGCGCGAGGACGCGGGCGGGGTGCGGCGGGTATCAGACACGGCGCAACGGGGCGGAGGTTCGCCGAATCAAGCGCTGATTCAGTTGGATAAAGCGCTGATTCGGTTAGGTACAGACATAATTGAATTACCTTCAGACATAATCTAATTGGCTCAAAACATAATTGAATTACCTTTAAACATAATTGAATTGGCTTTAAACATAATTGAATTGGCTCCAGACATAATTGAATTACCTTTAAACATAATTAAATTGGCTTTAAACATAATTGAATTGGCTCCAGACATAATTGAATTACCTTTAAACATAATTAAATTGGCTCCAGACATAATTAGATTGGTATGGGTTAAAGCCCGTCCGCCGTTGCGGGGGAGGGGAGTGCGCCGCGGCGAAAGACGCGGCGCATGGTTGGGGGGGGGGTGGCGGAATACCCGCCGAAGGCGGGTATGGAGACAGGGGGGCGCACCACAAGGTGGACCATGTGCCGACCTCCGTTTAGGGAAAGACGCGCCCCCCTCTTAACCTTGCTTTGCAATTGTGTTAGTGGTATTCTTCGACGGAGCGTATGGGAAGGAAATCCGCGATTGAGGCGGAAAGTAATTCACGGTTCGCAGGGGATAGGGGACCAAGCGGCAGGCGCGTCGGTCCTGCGGGTAGACCAGCCATTTCTAAAGCCGCCTTTATGGGAACCGGGTTGGTTTCTGCAAACGCCGCCTTCATAAACGGCAGTAATTCGTAGTGTAAAGCCCGCGCCCGCGCAAAATCGCCTCTCAAGCCCGCATCTACCAAAGCCACGACCTTGTTTGGAACAAGATTCGATATTACCGAGATGACTCCATGTCCACCCAAAGCCAAAAGCGGCAGCGTTAAAGCGTCATCTCCAGAAATAACCGAAAAGCCGCGCCCTTCAGACGCTCTCTTTCCCGAAACGCTATGAATGATTTCAGCCATTTGACTCACATCCCCAGAAGATTCCTTTACACCAACAATACCGGGTATTTCAGCCAGCTTGTCCATGAGAGGAGCATTGATATTTCTACCAGCGCGGGAAGCTATGTTGTAGACGATGATAGGAACGCCGATCTTCGCAACCGCCTCAAAATGCAGAAGAAGTCCCGCGTCATTGGGCTTATTATAGTAAGGCGTTACGATAAGAGCCGCATCCGCGCCCAAGTCCTTCGCCCGCTGTGTGTAAGATACCGCGGATTTTGTCGAGTTCGATCCCGCGCCCACAATGACCCGTATCTTACCCGAACATTCCTTTACCGCTATTTTTATGAGCTTCTCTTCCTCATCCTCTTCAAGCGTAGGCGTTTCACCTGTGGTGCCAATTGGCACGATACCATCGACGCGATTCGCTATCTGAAATCTTACCAATTCCCTAAAGCCGTCGTAATCAACGGCTCCGTTTTCTTTCATCGGCGTAATAAGCGCCGTAAACGTTCCTGTCAACATTGTTACCTCATTCATAGGCGGGACCCGCCAGATCGTCCAAAACGTCATCAATCGTAAAAACGCCCCTTCGCGGTTTCGCAATTAACCATTCCGCGGCGAACAAAGCCCCGTAAGCAAAACCATATCTGTTCCGAGCCGTATGGGTAATTTGAACGCCGTCCGCAGGAGAATCAAATAGCACACTGTGAGTTCCGGGCACAGCCCCCACTCTCATACTAGCAAAGTGCAATTCTTCATCTTCTATCGGACGGTTTATCGTCTCCCAAACCACCCTTTTCTTCCGCTCGAATTCAGACATAATCTTCTCGACAAGAACCTTGGCAGTCCCGGAGGGGCTTTCTAGTTTCTCATTATGGTGAACCTCGAAGCCCCCCACATCGTAATCGCCAAAGGCATTGAACAGCCGCGCGGCGTATTGGGCTATCCGATAAAATAGATTTACCCCTATAGAGAAGTTCGGCGCGTAAACGATGCTTGAACCGTTTGTTTCAACTATCTTCTCAACGTCCGCACGTTTATCATACCAATTTGTGGTTCCCACAACCGTAGGCGTCCGCATATCGGAAAGCCGCTTTATGTTCTCAAACGCCGCACCCGGCTTGGAAAACTCAATAGCCGCGTCCGCCTTGCTAAGATTCTTCGAGCCGTCAATGGACATTTCTATAGTATGCCCCAAAAGCGAAGTCTTCTCCGCCGCATATGGATCGATGATAGCCGTAACTTCATGCCCACGAGACACTATAGCTTGCTCCAATTCCTTTCCCATCTTTCCGTAACCAATAAGCGCTATTTTCATTTCTTCCTTTCAATCAAAAAATTCTTTATGTAAACCGCGCACTACATCCTCGGCTTGAGTGTTCTCAACGATGAAGCTAATGTTTACCTTGCTTGCGCCTTGGGAGATCATCTGAACCTGAACGCCAAGGTCAAAACACACGCCGCAAGCGCGGCTGAGTATTTCCGAAGACCGTTCCACATCGCCGATGATCGTAATAATAGCCTTACCGGTTTTTATATCAACATGGACGATTTCAAGGAGATCCTCTCTGATGCGGTCAAGGTTGCAAGCTGTATCAAGAGTGACTGACACCGACACTTCGCTGGTTGCCACCATATCAACCGAGACATCGTGTCTTGTGAACACGGCGAATACTCGTTCCAAGAAGCCTGATTGCCCCATCATACGGGTTGACGCAATATCAATCATCGTTACATTCTTACGAGTCGTTATGGCGCGCACAGGCTTTGACGCGGCGTTCTTTTCTACAGTGGAGACGATGCGGGTGCCGGGCGCGGATGGGTTGTAGGAATTTTTTACCAAAACAGGCACGCCTGTTTTGACGCAAGGTTGCATAGCCCGCGGATGCAGAACTTGCGCACCGTAATAGGCAAGCTCTGCCGCCTCCTCGTAGGTAATGACCGATAGAGGCTTAGCCGACGGCACGATATGCGGATCCCCACTGAGTATGCCGTCAACGTCCTTCCACACCTGCGCTTCTTCAGCGCCACACGCGGCTGCGATGACGGTTGCGGTAAGGTCGGAGCCGCCTCTGCCTAAAGTCGTAATCACGCCGTCTTTTGTTTTTGCGATGAAGCCTGTTACGACGGGCAGAATGCCTTCTTCTATAAGGGGGATGAGTCTTTGGGGTATGAGTTCCCAGCTTTCTTTCAACAACCACGCTTGGGAATAGTTGTTGTTAGAAACAAAACCAGCTTCCCAAGCGTCGATAGGTTTGGCGTTGACGCCTATTTTTTTGAAATACGCGGACGCTATCCGCACCGAAAGTCTCTCGCCGAAGGAAACAAGGTAATCTTTTGTCTTTTTGGTGAGTTCTTTTATCATAGAAACGCCTAAAAGAAGATTCTTTAACTCTTCAATCAGCGGCGTTATCTCTACATCAAGCCTCAATTCTTCTATGGCTTTGCGATGCGGTTCTTCAATCTTGTGGATTGAAACGATCCCCATCTCCAACGCCGAATCAGCCGCCTCAAGCAGGTAATCTGTAGTATCCCCCATTGCCGACAACACCAGTACCGGGCGGCGCGGCATATACTGCCTCACGATGTCCGCCATACTGCGGATGCGCTCCGCGTTAGCCACAGAACTTCCCCCGAATTTCATCACTATCATAATGGGCCAATATTAGCAGATATTGCGTTTTTATACAACGGCTGTTCACAGGAAACCCTGCGGCGCGCCGCTTAGGAACTAGAATCTTGAAATAAATAACTCTTTTCCATTTTGGTCGGAATTGACCGTGGTATTCCTCATTCCATAGGTTAAATTCCAAGGAATTATATTGGCGAAAGAGAACAAGCCGCGAATATATTCACTGTCGTCATAAGTTATCAGCCATTTGTGTTTACAATTTTTCATATTTTCGGCAAATCTTCTGTGATCAAATGATTTATGCAGATCGCCGTTTTTCCCATAGAGCGCTGATTTTGTCGCGGAATAATACGGCGGGTCAAGAAAAATAAACACGTTTTTACCTTCTTTTTTTACCAACTCTTCATAATCGTAATTTGTTATTGTCGATCCGTTTATTACCTTCGCAAGACCGTTTAATCGTTCAATACTGCTTTCGGTAAATCTTCCCTTAAAAGCGCTTTCAGAATAGCCGCCACTTAACGTCGTGCCGGAAAAGGTTATGCGGTTATAAATAAAAAACGCGGACGCCCTTTCTAAATCGTTAAAATTTTCACTGTTTTTATTCAAAAACTGAAATAATTCTTTGCCGGCCGGATATTTTTCCCGCCATTCATAAACTTTTGCAATCAAAGCGTTCACATCTTTTTGCGTCATTATCCAAAACTTGTAGAGTTCAGAGTATAAATCATTTATCCAATATTTTTTATTTGGATAGCACTGTTTTACATACACAAACACCGAACCGCCACCAAGAAACGGCTCGCGGAATTCGTCAAAATCGGGAATCAATTTTGCGATTGTTTCAACGGCTCTGCTTTTTCCGCCCGGGTACCGTAATGGCGATCTTATCATTTTGTACAACCAATTTTAACCGTGAAATTATTTTCGTTTGCCTCTCTAAAAAGTTTCAAAATGAGAGTCTGTAAATCAGTTTTTAACTTGTTTTCCGTAATAAATTTTTCTCTGTCTGCTGTACAAGTTTCTGAAGTAATTCCACCGGCAAGTTTTGTTGAGGTTAAACTCAAAACCGACTGGCTCTTCATTTGTTTACCATTCACCTCAACGTCCCGCAGATTGGAGTACAAAATCATCTTCAACAAACCATCCTTTATATCGCCCATGCTTGGTAAAACGCCTTGTTTGGAATGTTTGCCTTCAATCAAATATACCGTGTTTTCATCAATCAAAACTTCATCAACCGTAAAAAAGTACTGCCCACCGAGATAATTTGTAATCGTAATTTTTGCTTTTGAGAATGTTGATAAACTCTCTTTCGGCTGTGTAGTAACGCTCTCTCTTGCCTGTGCCTGTTCCGCTTTTTCGCGCGAAAACAACATGAATGTTTTTGTATCTTTGCCGATTTTCTCTTTGAAATTATCAATGCCAGATTGACTATGCAAAATCACATTCGTTTCGTTTGCTATTTTTTCGTACGCGCTTTTTGCTCTATCTATTATTGAATGAAAATTGTTTGTCAGTTCATTCATATTCCAATGCAAAGCCGAACTGTGATATTGTTCTATTTCTTTTATTTTTGAAACAACATACTCATTATTGAATTTAAAATCAGTTATTTTATTTTCGTATTCCTGATTTTTTACCGCTTTATCGTAATATGCGAAGATCACAAAAACATCAAGCAACGACATCAATGAAACGGTATCCCATTGCAGAAAATCTCTATCGCCGTCAAACCCTTCGTCTTTAATTACAGGAATTACAGTTATTTTCTTCGATACATTGAGCGTATTATAAACTCTCTCATAAGGATATGAGCGTGTCCGTTTCGGAGACACCCATTTTGATATTGCGTAAGAATGTTTTTTGTCATTCAAGAGGTAATATGAAGGTGTTTCGTTGATATTGAATCTATCAATATCAACAGTTTGCAAATCTTCTGAAAGAAGAACCTTGTACTTTATTCCTGTTATTTTTCCTGTAATAATATTCATATCTACTTAAGCTTATTACAGACTTCCCCCCGTTAAGAAGTCATTAAACAGACTTCGTCTGCTTGTCGGGACAGCGGCATCCCTTTTAGACAATATCTGGTAAGAAGTCGTTAAATAGGCTTGTCGCTATTCCTTGTCGTATTGAATTAAAGTGCGGATGGGGATATTTGGCAAAGATTTCTCGTAATGAAAGAAAGGAAGTCCGACAATGCCAAAGATTTCAGGCACGATAGCACCGACCTCTGTGAGGAGTTTGTGTGCGGCATTAAGCGTTCCGCCGGTAGCAATGAGATCGTCCATTAGCAGAACCTGTTTACCTACAGGCACATCATCTGGATGAATCTCAATCTCAGAAACACCGTATTCTAGGTTAAAACTCATGCTTAACGTCTTACCCGGGAGCTTACCTTTCTTGCGAATCAGAATCAGCGGGATACTCATACGGTCAGCGAAAGGCGCCGCGAAGAGAAATCCCCTTGCCTCAATAGCCGCGACAGCATCTATGCCCTTGTCTTGATATATCTCGACCATAGCGTTAATGCAGTAGTCAAAAGCTTTTGGATTCGCCAAGATAGAGGTTATATCATAAAAGAGTATACCCTCTTTGGGGAAATCAGGTACTTTTCTAATATAATCATCCAAGTTGAATCCGCGCCCTTTAGTCATTACGTGGTCGGTCCACTGTTTTACATTATTGTCAATGTTTTTTGCATAGAGTGGTTTGTGATAAAGAGCCACTTCAGAATCATGCACCATATTGGCGAGATAGTCCACAGCGGATTCGTCAGTGGGTGAAAAAATCCCACATGGTCTATCAACAAGGTTGATATGCTTAAGAACCGTCTCTAGGTAGGCAAACGAATCGGGATTAGGTTCTTCACACCCAAAAAAATATACTTCAGCAGGGAGTATATCCGTACCCATGAGATCCGGAGCAATAGTAGAGACCACGCGCGCTGATTTCAGCGACTTCGCTATGCTCTCCGCCATCTTGCGACAGGACTCTTTTCCATCAGTAACGATAAGAACATTCTTCTTTGTTTCCACAATGCTATAATTGTATGTAGGAATCTTGAACTTGTCAATAGGTATTTTACACGCTAAGTTGGAAGGCGATGTCTGACACCAATGGTTGGATAGTAGCCGTGTCTAACACCACGACACCACCGAAGAAGGCGGCGTCTGACACCAATGGCGGTGGACGAAGCCGTATACCACGACGCCACCGACGAGGCGATGTCTGACACCAACGGCGGTCAATCACCCGAAACGAAGCGAAGCAAGTGATGTCTGACACCGAAGTGATGTTTAACACCGAAGGCGAGGTCTCTGACACCAATCAGCGCTCAATCACCCCGAAGGCGAAGCAGGCGATGTCTGACACCAATGGTCGGATAGGAGCCGTGCCTGACACCTCGACGCCACCGAAGCAGGCGGCGTCTGATACCCCAAGGAAGCCGTGTCTGACACCCGACGCCCCGAAGAAGGCGATGTCTGACACCAATGGCGGTGGACGAAGCCGTATACCACGACGCCACCGATGAGGCAGTGTCTGACACTAACAGCGGTCAATCACCCGAAACGAAGCAAGTGATGTCTGACACCGAAGTGATATTTAACACCGAAGGCGAGGTCTCTGACACCAACGATTACCGCGAACTTGAAACCCTAGTTTCAGACCGAGTCACATTACGGTCTGACTCCGAGTCACATAGTGGTATTAATCTTATCGGCGTAGCGATTAATCTTATCGGCGTAGCGATTAATCTTATCGGCGCAACGACTAATCTTATCGGCGCAGCGACTAATCTTATCGGCGCAGCGACTAATCTTATCGGCGCAGCGATTAATCTTATCGGCGCAACGACTAATCTTATCGGCGTAGCGACTAATCTTATCGGCGCAGCGACTAATCTTATCGGCGCAGCGACTAATCTTATCGGCGCAGCGAATAATCTTATCGGCGCAGCGACTAATCTTATCGGCGCAGCGACTAATCTTATCGGCGTAGCGAC
>JAISCD010000110.1 GCA_031265825.1 Treponema sp.
CTTTACTACTTTGCTCATTACTTTTTAAGAAAGCGCCGCCCGGCTTTAACCCCAGACGGCTCCCTCTTCCTTTGCTAACTGCTATTTGTTCTCTCCTTATTACGCCTTTACGACTTCGCTTCGCTTGTCCGGGTCAGCGGAGACTCCTTCCTAACAACGCGGAGATTCCGCTTGCAAGGCAAGCGTAACCGTCAGGTCGGGGACAGCGGCGCCCCCTTTCTTATAACAACCATTGTGAAGTATTTAAACACGCCTCGCGTGGACTTCTTGAATTTTGGCACACTGACAGAGCGCCAAAATTACGAATGTTTTTCTTGCGTACTGCGGTTTTTTGTGATTTAATATTAAAAGCTTCATTAATATAGAAGCTTGACGCTTGCGGGATTGTTCCAAATTGGTTTAGAATAACCTTGCGGCGACAACATCAAAATAAGAGAGGAAAATTATGATTAAACAATCTGTGCAAAGATTCGGACGAACCCTGAGCGGAATGGTAATGCCAAACATCGGCGCATTTATCGCCTGGGGTCTCATTACAGCGTTCTTCATCCCCACCGGCTGGCTTCCCAACGAAAGATTCGCTTCGTTGGTTGATCCAATGCTCAGCTTTCTCCTGCCGCTCCTCATCGGTTACACCGGAGGCAACCTTATAGGCAAGGGAGTACGAGGCGGCGTGGTCGGCGCCATCGCCACCATGGGCGTTATCGTCGGCGCGGGAATTCCTATGTTACTAGGGGCTATGATCGCAGGACCTCTGGGCGGCTGGTGTATTAAGAAATTCAACGAAGCCTTTGAGGAAAAAATCCCAGCCGGTTTTGAAATGCTGGTGAATACCTTCTCAGTCGGTATCATAGGCGGCGCGTTAGCCCTCATTTGTAACGCAGGCATCGGCCCCATCGTCGAAGTCCTGACCACGGCTCTAGGAAACGGCGTGGGTTGGCTGGTATCTCACGGGTTGCTTCCTTTAACATCAATCATTGTTGAGCCCGCGAAAATATTGTTCCTGAACAACGCCATCAACCACGGAGTATTTACTCCCCTCGGCACCCAACAGTCCCAAGAAATAGGGCGATCCATCTACTTCATGATCGAATCAAACCCCGGCCCCGGACTTGGACTCTTGCTTGCCTATTGTCTCGTGGGCAAAGGTAGCGCGAAATCAAGCGCGCCCGGCGCGGCGATCATCCACTTCCTCGGCGGTATCCACGAAATCTACTTCCCCTTCGTCATGATGAACCCTATCCTCCTCCTCGCCGTGATTGGCGGCGGATTCTCAGGCGTATTAACCTTAACCCTCTTGGGCGGCGGTCTCATCGCTCCAGCTTCCCCCGGCTCGATCTTCGCCGAACTTGTTATGACCCCCAAAGGCGCGTATCTGCCCAATATTCTTGGTATCTTGATAGCCGGAGGCGTGTCCTTCATCCTGTCCATGGTACTGCTCAAAGCTTTTGGAAAAGAAGACGCTAACCTCGAAGCGGCTCAACAACAGACTAAAGCCAACAAAGCCGAATCTAAGGGTATCGGTTCTGAGAAAGTAGCAACGGCGTGGGATAATACCCCGTCCGCAGTGGTGCAAAAGATAGTCTTCGCCTGCGACGCCGGCATGGGATCAAGCGCTATGGGCGCGACTAAACTGCGTAAAAAAATGCAAGCCGCAGGTATTACGGGCATCACGGTTATCCACTCTCCGGTGAGCGAAGTACCCAAAGACGCTGATCTGATCATTTGCCATAGAGAGTTGGGAGAGCGAGCGAAAAACTCCAATCCCAAAGCCCGATTGGTTACTATCACCGATTTCCTCAGCGCGCCGGAATATGATGAAATAGTCAATGGACTGAAAAAATAAGGAGATTATTATGCGGGAGTTTTCACATACTATCGCCGATCCAAATGGGATCCATGCGCGACCGGCGGGATTATTAGTGCAGTTGATGCAGAAGTTTAAAAGCAATATTACCCTTAATAGGGATGGACAAAGCGCCGATGCTAAAACGCTTTTTGCCGTGATGAAGTTGCGTCCAAAATGCGGTCAGATCATTGTCGTTAGAGCTGAAGGCGAAGACGAAGCGGCGGCAATAGAAGCGGCTCGTGAATTTTTAACAACAAATATGTAAGGATTCTAGCGGTGGCAAACATGATTCCTGTTGCAAAGCTTTCTCCTCGATCTTACGCATTGCTTGAATATTTGTTACGTTCCAACGAGCCTGTGAAGATTGACGTTCTTACTAATGCGCTTAACACCAGCCGCCGAACGATTTTTCGAGAGCTGGAAAACATCGGGAGCATACTTGCCGCCTCTAATACCGAACTGGTTTCCGTGCCCGGTAAGGGTATCGCCTTTTCCGGGCGCAGTGAAACCCGCCAAAAATTGCTGGAAGAATTGGCTGAATACGCCCCGTCCCCCCAATCTGCTTCAAAACGAATCAGGCAACTTCGTCTGCTCATCGAGCTTATTGCTAACGCTGGGGAAACGCAAAAGATGTTTTGTTACGCGAAGATTCTTGAAACGAGCGAATCTACAGTGAGCCGTGATCTCGACGAACTAGATGCGTGGCTTGTTGGCAGAGGCGTTGTTATTACCCGCAAGGCGGGGCTGGGCGTTCAGTGCGAGGGGGCGGAAGAAAATCTGCGCGCCACTCTGGTGAGTCGTTTCATGCTTGAGGAAGACTTTGATGATTATTCTTTGGTTTTTGACTTCCCCGGCGAAGATATAGAAACCGGAGTACGGGAGATCTTGTGCAAGAAAGCCGCCGTGGTTGATTGGATGACTTCCGAATCTTTGCGTCTTATTACTACCTATCTCTTGGTAATGGTTGAACGGGTCCATAACGGGAATACAATCACCGTAGCGCCTGCGTCCACGAGGTATTTTCAAACCGCGGTCGCCGAAGAGCTGTCGGAAGCAATCGCAGAAGAATTTACCCTTGTATTGCCAGAAACAGAACGGCAGGCATTGGCGGTGTGGATTCAGTCGTGCCGCTCAAAACAAGATAGCCCTCCTGAGCCAGCACTTGAGGGAAAGCAGTCTCTCATGCAACATATTACGCTGAAGATGATTGATCGCTTTGATCCCTCTATCGCCGCGGTACTTAAAACTAATGATCAACTAATACGGCTCTTATGCCGCCATCTGGAATCCGCGGTGCCGCGGCTCAAGGACGGTATTTATCTTCCTAATCCGTTGGAAGAGGAACTCATCAAAAATTACCCTGAAGTGTATGAGAAAACCTGTAGGTCGGTAGAGGTGCTTGAAGAAGTCTTTGGTATACCGATTCCGTCAAACGAAGTTTCGTATATTCAGATACATTTTTTGGCGGCTCTCGCCGTTTTAGGGGAACGGAACACGAGGCGGCGAATCCTTAGAGCGGGTATTGTGTGCGTCTCTGGCATCGGTACGTCCTATATGCTGGCTTATCAGATAGACAAAAGATTCAAAGGTGAACTGAAAGTTGAAGTCTCAGATTGCGACGACTGCATCTCCTGGGCAAACATGGATTTTCTTATCTCAACAATACCCTTAGAAGGGACCGAAAAGCCCGTAATCTTGGTACAAACTATATTGGGCGAAAAGGATTTTCAGAAGATACAGGAAGCCGTTACTGCCTTTGCCTTTACCGAGCGAAAAGCGGAACAAGGCGAACATCCCCATTCTCTTGAAAAACGGCTTGACAACATGATTGAGATTTTTATGCAGTCAAGGAAACTGCTTGATAATTTTGCCGTTGAATCAATCAGAGCGGATTGTTCTTTTGATGAACTAGTTCGTTTTGCCGCAAACCGTTTTGCACCAGAAAACCCATCAGCCGTCTGCCGCGCCCTCATAGCGCGGGAAGCGATTGCCAGCCAGGTTGTTGACGAATTGGGAATAGTCTTGTTGCATACCCGAAGCGCCTATCATACATCTCCGCTCTTTGCGGTGATTGTTCCCGAAGGAAAATTTTTTACAGATGCTTATTTTAAGCAAACTGAAAGTTGCGTGTTCATGTTACTACCCGAAAATGCGCCTCGTGAAATGACCGATCTCATGGGCGGCGTTTCTAGCGCGTTAATTGACTTGCCTCCGTTTCTTGAGGCTGTCCGTATCGGCAACAAAGAGACTATTCAGGCAGTTCTTGAAAAAGAAATATCAGAAATCATTGCCCATTGCGGCATATAATAGGAGAAATATAATGGAAAACATACTCAAAAAAGAGAATATTATTTTGAATCAACCTAAAATGGAGCGGGAAGCGGTGATCCGCCGTTGTGGACGTATGCTGGTTGATTCCGGTTATACCAATGAAAACTATATCGAAGGTATGGTTAAGCGGGATAATTCTTTCAGTACCGGAATCGGCAATTTTATCGCCATTCCCCACGGCGAGGAAGCTTATAAGAAGGACATCATCAGCACCGGCATTGTGATACTGACTTACCCTGAAGGTATAGATTGGCACGGAACGCCGGTGTATCTGGTGATCGGTATCGCGGCTAAAGGGGACGAACACCTTGATATTATGGGGAACGTGGTTGACCACCTTGAAACAGGGGACGATACGATAAAACTCGTCAAGAACGCCGGAGTTGATGAAATTTACCAAATGTTAAGTGGAGAAGCGGTATGATCATTACCGTAACTCTGAATCCCGCGCTGGACAAGACGGCTTATGTTGACGCGGTGCGTCCTCGCGCCTTGAACCGATTGCGAGATGTACAGCTTGACGCTGGAGGCAAGGGGGTCAATGTTTCTTCAATGATTCACGCCTTAGGCGGGAAAAGTACTGCTGTAGGTTTTGCGGGCGGCGGCGCGGGGAAAGAGCTTTTATCTCTTATCGCCCAAAAAGGGTTGTACACTGACTTTGTGCATATCATCGCCGTAACCAGAACCAATCTGAAGGTGGTAGACAATGACGGCGTATTGACTGAATTCAACGAACCGGGTCCGCATATTAACAGTGATGAATGGGGCGCTCTGGAACAGAAGCTCGCGGGTTTAGCGGTAAAAGGTAATACGGTTGTACTGTCAGGAAGTCTCCCCGCAGGGCTTGGCAAAGATACCTATAAGAAACTTTCCGCCGTGTTACGCCAGAACGGGGCGGCGGTATTTTTAGATGCGGACGGAGACGCTTTCAAGTTGGCTCTGGAAAACGAGTCTGACGCAATTCCCGATTATATCAAGCCGAACCGTTTTGAATTGTTACAATATTTCGGTGTAGCGGACGACGATAGCATACTCGACGCTAAATTAGTGGAACTCTGTCGATCTTTGCTTGAAAAGGGCGTTAAACTAGTCGTGCTTTCAATGGGAGAAGCTGGGGCGATCTTTGTAAATAAAGGCGGAGTCTGGCGCGCCTCGGCTCTTCCGGTACAGGTACGTTCAACTGTGGGAGCCGGAGACAGCATGATCGGCGCATTGGTTTACGGGTTTGCAAACGCTTTGCCTGACGAACAATGTTTTGCCCTGGCGATAGCGGCGTCCGCCGGAGCCTGTACCACCGAAGGTACCAATCCGCCGAATCGCTCATTGGTTGATAAACTTTTAGAACAAACGCGAATAGAGAGAATCGCGTAATTAAGGAGAAAATATGGGACAGAAAACAAGAGCTGTACGGCTCTACGGAGCTGATGATTTACGAATGGAAACATTTGAACTTCCTGAAATCAAGGACGATGAGATACTCGTCAAGGTGGTAAGCGATAGTATCTGTATGTCAACTTACAAACTGTTAAAACAGGGTAAGAAACACAAACGTTGTCCTCAAAATGTTGATACTAACCCTATCATTATCGGGCATGAATTCGCCGGAGATATTGTTAAGGTTGGCGCCAAATGGCAACATGAATTCAAAGCCGGTGAAAAGTTTGCCCAGCAACCCGCGCTCAATTACAAGGGGAGCCTGGCATCTCCCGGCTATTCCTATGAATTTTTCGGCGGCGATGCCACCTATTGTATCCTTCCTCACGAGGTGATGGAGCTTGGTTGCCTCCTCCACTATGACGGGGACGCTTATTTCTACGCTTCGCTGGCGGAGCCGGTAAGTTGTATCATCGGCGGCTACCACATTATGTACCACACTAACAAGCAGAACTACAATCACGCTATGGGAATAAAAAGCGGCGGCAATGTGCTTATCCTGGGCGGCGCGGGTCCTATGGGACTTGGCGCGGTTGAGTACCCCCTCTACGGCGGCAACCGCCCTTCCCGCATTGTCGTAACCGATGTGGACGACGGAAGGTTGCGCCGTGCGGAACAGCTTATCAGTCCCGAATTGGCGCAGAAACAAGGTGTGGAACTGTACTATATCAATCCCCGCAACTACGCCGATCAGTACGCCGCCCTGATGGATATAACCGGAGGAGTTGGTTACGATGATGTCTTTGTCTATGCCCCTATTCGGGAACTTGCCGAAATGGGGGATAAACTCATGGCTTTTGACGGTTGCCTCAACTTTTTCGCCGGCCCTGAAGATAAAAATTTTTCCGCTCTGATGAATCTCTACAACTGCCACTATACCAGCACCCATATTTTGGGAAGCACCGGCGGTAACACCGACGACCTCAAAGAAGCATTGCGCCTCTCTTCAGAAAAGAAAATCCGGCCGGCGGTGATGATAACCCATATCTGTGGACTTGACGCCGTTGCGGAAGCGGTGGCAAATCTGCCCGGACTGCGGGCAGGGAAGATACTCGCCTATACTCATATCAATCTGCCCTTGACCGCATTGACTGATTTTGAAAAACTTGGGGCTCATAATCCCCTTTTTGCGAGACTTCACCAAAGTTGTGAGTCCCATCAAGGTTTGTGGAACGCCTCAGCGGAAACTTTACTCTTAGATCATTTTGGAGGATAATAATGATTACATTACAAGGCAAAGGCGTCAGCGCCGGTATAGCGAAAGGGAGGCTTTCCTTTCTCAAACGAGAAAGCCTTTCTGTTAAAAAACGTATCATAGACAATATTGAAGAAGAAATTGAACGATTTAATGTGGCGCGACAGACCGCGGCGGATCAGCTTGATGCATTAGCCGTGTCAATGGTGGATAAGATCGGGGAAGAAAACGCCCTGTTGTTTGAGATACACCGTATGATGTTGGAAGATGCTGACTATTGCGAGCCGATTATTGATATTATCAAAACGGAAAAAGCCTGCGCGGAATACGCCGTCAATACAGCAGGTTCCCGCTTGGCACAGGAATTCGCCGATATGGACGATGAATACATGAAAGCGCGGTCAATTGATGTATACGATGTTTCCAAACGGGTGATAAGAATACTATCCGGTGAAGAACAAGACCTTGCCAGAAGCGACGAGCCTGTAATTCTTGCTACCGATGATTTCACCCCGAGCGAAACCGCCCAGCTTGACCGAAGTAAAGTGCTTGCCTTGGTGTCTCGCCAAGGAGCGGCCAATTCCCACACAGCGATTTTCGCCCGGACTATGGGAATACCGGCTATTATTGGCTTTGGCGCTTTTCTTTCCGGCGATCTTTCAGGCAAAGAGGCGATATTGGACGGCGATACCGGCGTTTTGTATCTCGACCCTGAGCCAAAAATCATCATGAAGCTGGAAGCGAAAAAGGAAGAGCTACTAAAGGAAAAAGAAAAACTTGAACAAATGCGAGGTAAACCCACTATTAACAAAAACGGCAAGTTACTGAAGCTTTACGCTAACATTGGTTCTGTTAGCGATGCGGACGCCGCGCTTATCGGAGACGCCGAAGGAATAGGACTCTTCCGTAGCGAATTCCTCTACCTTGGCAGGGATACTTATCCTGACGAAGAGTTCCAATACGAGAGCTATCGGAAGGTGCTGGAGAAAATGGGAGAGCGTCAGGTGGTAATCCGTACCCTGGACATTGGCGCGGACAAACAGGCTGACTACTTCAATCTCCCCAAAGAAGAAAATCCCGCTATGGGTATGCGGGCTATCCGTATCTGTCTTACCCGCCATGATATTTTCAAGACCCAATTACGCGCCATTTATCGGGCATCCGTCCACGGCAATGCGGCGATTATGTTCCCCATGATAAGCTCTCTTGACGAACTGCGACGTTCAAAAGAACTAGCAAAAGCCGTGCGGGAAGAACTTGCCGCTGAAGGCGTTCCTTTTAACGCGGACATTCCCATTGGTATTATGATTGAAACTCCAGCTTCGGCGATTATAAGCGATATATTGGCGGAGGAGGCTGATTTTTTCAGCATCGGCACCAACGATCTCACCCAGTACACGCTCGCCATAGATCGGCAGAACGATTCTCTGTCTCCTTTTTGCGATACCCATCACGAAGCGATACTGCGGCTTATCAAGTTGTCCTGCGACAACGCGCACAAAGCGGGTATCTGGTGCGGTATCTGTGGGAGTCTAGGCGCGGACCTGACCTTGACGAAAACCTTTGTTGAAATGGGATTGGATGAACTCTCGGTGGAACCGTCGCGCATCCTTAAATTACGTTCTCTGATTTCCGAATGTTAATTATATTTCCGCCTCCCAAGGGAGGCGTGGCTTCGCCGCCTTTGGACGGGGCGAAGCCTACTTCTTACTATATTTCATATAGACCAGATAATTTATACCTATATATTTACTGAATCTTTGTTTTTTCCTGTAAACCTCTTTGTACCCCATCTTTTCATATAATTTAACGGCTGATATATTGGTATCGGCTACTTCCAGCATATATTCATCATATTCAGGGAATGAATGTAAATAATTCATAATTCCCGACGCGACACCTTTTCCTCTATATTTTTCAGATGTTGCCACAAATTCAATTGACGCCGTTCTCTCATTGGTTTTTATAGGGTATTTTGGATATTTCATAAAATAGTTTTTGAAGAGAATATTTGCGATTATTCCCTTTATGAATCCAAATTGTTTTATGAATACCTTCCTATCGTGTTTTATACAAAACGTCTTCATATCAGTACAAGCCATTATTCCGGCAATTTCATTATCTATTATCGCCACATAAAACACATTAAGTACAAAAATATGGGAAAACGCCTTTATCAAGATATTGTCGTCTTTTGAGAAAAACCTTAAATCTTTGCCAAAACCTTCAACGAATATTTCACTAATTTTTTCCCTTACATTATTGTCCAATTCACTTGACCGTTTAATTTCCATAAATTTATTCCTTCTAATAATATTTTTCGCATTTATTCAAATATTGTATTAAATCATCTTATTTTTCATTATTCATGTTTTTTTATTCCTATTCTTTATATAGGAAAGTATATCCTATGTTTTATTTGCTGTCTATAGTATTTTGAAATAGTATTGACAAAAGTTGCCGCATTGGTATAATAAAAGCGCTTTAAAGATAAAAACTTTTGGAAGATTTGACTAAATAGTCAGTAAAGGAGAAAATATGATAGGAATCATCGGCGCAATGGAGGAAGAGATAGCGCTTCTTCGTGCGTATCTTGAAAACCCACGGAAGGAAAAAATAGTTGGGTTTGAATTTCTGAGCGGAGAGTTCAAGGGGAAAGCCGTTGTTCTGCTTCGGTGCGGCATAGGCAAGGTGAACGCGGCTGTTGGGTGTAGTCTGCTTCTTGACAGGTTCAAGCCCCGCTTTGTTGTGAACACAGGTTCCGCGGGGGGCATAGACCCGTCTCTCAGTTTCGGGGATGCGGTTATCTCGACCGGGCTTATCCAGCACGATGTGGACGTTACCGGCTTTAACTATGCGCCCGGACAGGTGCCGGGTATGCCGACGGTGTTCCCTGTGCCGAACAATCTTGTAGAGACCGTGGAAAAAGTCATAGACGCGCTGAAACAGGAGGGGGTTCTGCCCGCGGTGTTCAACTATACGCGGGGCGTCATCGGTTCGGGAGACGTGTTCATGAACTGTCCTGAACGTATAGCCGAGATGCGGAATAAATTCCCGGATATACGGGCTGTTGACATGGAGGCGGCCGCCATCGCCCAGACCTGTTATTTGTTCAAAACGCCCTACCTTATTATCAGAGCGCTTTCCGACATAGCGGGCGTCGAGTCGCCTGTCGCTTTTGATAAATTCCTTCCTATCGCCGCGAAGAATTCGGCGGAAATAATCTATAGATTGATACAAATGGCGGACTTATTTTAAGCTTGAGGTTCAATCCCCGCGCTGTTGTTAATAAAAAGATTGAGAATACGGAAACTATTATGATATTGCCCAAAATACGTGACAAAAGATTCATCACGGTTCGCCGCGGGGGTACCTTGTCAGATGAGGACCATCATCTATTGGCGATTTGGTCCGCGGAATGCGCTTGGCACGTGTTGCCTTATTTTGAATCGGCGCGTCCCAATGACGACCGTCCACGCCGCGCCATTGAAGCAACTTATGCTTGGGTGAGCGGGGAAATTACAATGAAACAAGCGCGCGTAGCGGCTGGCGCGGCGCAAGACGCGGGCAGGGAAGTAAAAGAAGTATCAGAAGCCGCGAGAATGGCGGCTCTTTCTGCTGGTCAAGCGGCGGTAGTGGCTCATGTTGCCGCGCACGAATTGGGTGCGGCCGCCTACGCAATCCGGGCTGTCATGGCAGAATCGCCTAAAGAATACAAAGAGGAAATTTTTCCTCATGTCGGGGAAACTTGCCGACATATCAGAGAAACTTTTCCTTCGGAGGAAAAGAATTTTCCTCATGAAGGCAAGACTTTCTCTCATGAAGGCAAGACTTTCTCTCATGAAGGCAAAACTTTCTCTCATGAAGGCAAAACCATCTCTCATGAAGGCAAAGATTTTGCTTCAGAGGAATATTTCAGGCTTCAGGAGTGTCAATGGCAACGAGAGAGACTGCCCGAAAGAATTCGTGATCTTGTAATTGACGATCAGCGTTTGCGAAACGATATTTGTTGGTTTGTGTTCAGCTAATCATGCTGGAATTTTCATGATTATAAAATAATCATTGTCTAAAACTCGTAAAATAAATAAACTTATGGTGAGGTTATTAAAATGGTAAATTGGTCGGATAAAATATTTTATCATATATATCCGCTTGGAATGTGCGGAGCGCCTAAACAAAATGATTTTAATTCCCCTGCGGGAAGCGGATTGCGTTCATTAAAGAATCATATACCGCGACTTTTATCTCTTGGCATAAATGCGCTTTATATCGGTCCCCTTTTTGAGTCAAGCTCTCACGGCTATGATACTGTTGATTATTATCATGTCGAGCGAAGGCTTGGTAATAATCAGGACTTTAAAGAATTGGTTCATATATTCCATGATAACGGAATATCAGTTATTTTAGACGCGGTGTTTAATCATACAGGCAGGGATTTTTTTGCCTTTAAAGATTTAAGGGAAAATAAAACGGTGTCTCAATATATTGATTGGTATTTAAATGTGGATTTTTCCAAAAACAATGAATATAATGATGGCTTTTCTTACGAAGGTTGGGCGGGGCACGCCAGCCTTGTAAAACTTAATCTTGATTGTCGGCGCGTCCGCGATCATCTTCTTGGCGCGGTAAAATATTGGATCGAGGAATTTGATATTGACGGCTTGCGTTTAGACGCCGCGGATGTTATTTCGGTTGATTTTTTGAGTGAATTATCAGATTTTAGCTAGAAATTAAAAAAAGATTTTTGGCTTATGGGTGAAATAGTTCATGGTGATTATCGTCGTATCGCGCATGAAGGTTGTCTTGATTCGGTTACTAATTATGAATTATCCAAGAGCCTTTGGTCTAGTCTCCGCGATCAAAATGTATTTGAGCTTGCGTGGACGCTTAAGCGGGAATTTTCCGCGGACGGGCTCTATTCAAACCTCGCTTTGTATAATTTTGTGGATAATCATGATGTTAATCGTGTCTCGTCATCTCTTGAAAATCAAGCGCATCTTTTTCCGTTATACGGGATATTATTTTGTTTGCCCGGCGCGCCTTCGATCTATTACGGTAGTGAGTTTGGTATTACGGGTCAACGAAGCGAGCATATCGATCATGAATTAAGACCGAAATGGGATGATAATTGGGCGCAATCTGAATTAGCAAAAAATCTTTTCAAAGAATTATGTCGTTTTTCAAAAATCCGAAAAGAATCGGAAGCGTTAAAATACGGCAATTATGGCGAACTTCTCGTAAATTATAATCAAATATTTGCCTTTTTACGCAAATCAAAAAATGAAAAGATGATAATTATTCTTAACGCAAAATCTATTAAGAATGAATGTGTAATAAAAAACGAGCAAATTGGAAATGGCAAATGGAAGGATTTGCTCTCAAACGAAGAATATACTGTCAATAATAATGTATTGAAATTACAAATCGAACCATCATGGTTGAAGATATTAAGTCAGGCACACGCGCAGGCATAGCCTATTTAACTATTTTTGTTTGACGCGGACGGAACATTATTTGTTTATTATGCGGGTGAGTTTTTACCTGTAAAAATTATGAGAAGGGTGAATATTATGACTAACAAAGAGCGAAAAGAAAAAGGACTGCCGTATCGTTATGACGATCCGGCGGTAATGGGGCCACAGCTTGTTTACATGGAAAAATTATTTGATTTCAATAATACTCGACCATTGGAACAAGAAAAACGGCAGAAAATCATGAAAGAAATGTTTGCGGAAATAGGGGACGGCTGTCATATAGAGCCGCCGTTAAACGCGAATTGGGGGTGTCGCCATGTGCATTTTGGAAAGGGCATTTATTGTAATTTCAATGTAACGTTGGTAGATGACGAACATATTTACGTGGGAGATTATTCCATGATAGCGCCTAATGTGGTAATCGCCACATCTGGACACCCGATATTGCCGATATTGCGGGAAAATCATTATGTATACAATTTGCCTGTGCATATAGGCAGGAACGTATGGATTGGTTCGGGCGCCCAGATATTACCGGGGGTAACGATAGGGGACAATTCGGTGATAGGAGGGGGAAGTGTCGTTACAAACGATATACCGGCGAATGTTGTCGCGTTTGGCGTGCCGTGTCGGGTAATACGGGAGATTGGGGAAAGAGATCGCAAATATTTCTTCAAAGACAGAGAATTGGATGTATGGGAATAGTCAATCGTCTTGTCAAAGTAAGAAGCGCGAGGCGCAAAGCCAAAGCCCGTGTCTGACACCAGATTAAAAATGAAAACGATATATAAAGCGCTTTTTCTGTTTTTCACGTTTAGTCTTTTGTGTGTCGGGTGCGCGAAACGCGCGGGGAAGCCCCAGGGTCTTACTATTGAAGAAGGCGTGCTCTTGGTGGGTGTCGAAATCGGCTATCCTCCTATGGAATACTTCGATACCGACGGCAAGACTCTTATCGGTTTTGACATTGATCTGGCAAAGGCGCTTGCCCAAAGGTTGGGGCTGGAGGTTAGGTTCATAGATACGGCATGGGAGGGTATTCTGGCTGGGCTGGATACCAACAAGTATGACGTGGCTGTGAATATCACTATCTTACCTGAGCGTCGGGCGCGGTATAACTTCACGGTTCCTTACATCGACAGTTCCATTACTATCGCGGCTCTCAAGGGTTCTTCTCTGAGGATTGAAAAGCCTGAAGATGTCGCGGGATATAGCGTCTGTTATCAGGGCGGTACGACTGCCCAATACTTTACCGAAGGGTTGATCGAGCGGGGCGCGCGTTTTACGTCTTATTCCTACGATAAGATACTCAACTGCTTCGACGATCTCACGCTAGGAAGGGTCGATCTGGTCGTGGTTGATAACATTGTCGCGTTTGACTACGCGGGGAAAGACGATAGCCCGTTTGAAGTGCTTTGGCAGGGGGCTTCCGACGAATATATTGGTATCTGTCTAAAGAAGGGGAACGACGCGCTTACTAACGCGCTGGATAAGGCGTTGGAAGAACTGTTTGAGGATGGTACTATGTCGCGGATTTCACAGGAGATATTTAACCGCGATTTGACGTCTTCAGTTAGCGCACCTTTCGGGTGTTCTAAAGGAGGTGGTGACTGACACCAGCACAGCGATAGGCGAAGGCGGTGTCTGACACCACGCAATGAGCAGGGTTTGGAGGCGGTGTCTGACACTAAATCAGGTAAGCCGCGCATTATTCTTAATTCTTAAAATTAACTAGACAGAATGGAAAAATAGTATTATAGTATAATTAAAATTAGAGAATAGGAATTGCTATGAACATAACTATGAAAGGACGTTATGCGTTACGGGCTACATTGGCGTTGGCGGATTTGGGCGCTAACGGCGAGCCTGTTTCAATCAGTAACTTGTCTCGGCGTGAAGGTATCTCTCCAATATTTTTGGAGCAAATCTTCTTCAGGCTTAGGAAAGACGGTATCGTGTCTTCGGTGCGAGGACCGGGCGGGGGATTTTATTTTGCGAGAACGCCTGATAAGATTACACTCAAAGACATACTAGAAGCCTCCGGCGAAAATCTAGGCACCGATATTTGCGGGAAACATATAGAAAACTGCTCCAGAGCAGAGGAATGTTTGAGCCACGCGGTTTGGGCAAAAGCAGACTCTCTGCTCAACGATTTTTTTGAGACGATAACCCTCGCGGAAGTTTTGAAGGGCGATTGGGAGGAAAAATGAAGCGGAACGTAAAGGACAGAGAAGCTTATACCGTTATAACAAACGCTTTTAAACGGCAGAGAAACGGGGCGACGGTCGCGGATATTGCCGCAAAAACGGCTCTTTCACTCGCAAAGGTGAAGGAATTAGCGCCTGCGGTCGCCGACGAATACTCCGGGCGGCTTCAAGTTACCGAATCGGGCGAGATTCTATACTCGTTTCCTTTCGGCTTCAGAAGCAAATACCGCGGCTTTGGCGTTTTCCTGCGGAAATTCTCCGACAAATTCCGCAAAGGACTAAAAACATTCGCCTCGTGGTTGTTCAAGGTCTGGATAACGGTGATGCTTGTCGGCTACTTTGCGCTATTCATGCTTTTAGCGCTCGTTGCTCTGGTGGTTTCCATGAGTGGATCGTCTAGTTCCGATAACCGCGGTGGCGGTGGTTTATTATTCGCGCACGGCATCTTTGATTTCATCATTAGGATATGGTTTTATTCGGAAATCGCCAAGTCTTTCAACCCAAGCTACCGCGGCAGACAGGCGCGTCCGGCTGGGCGACCTTTGCACAAAGCGATCTTTTCTTTTGTTTTTGGAGATGGGAATCCCAACGCGGACTGGGAAACGCGGTCGCGTCAGGCGGTCGCCGCCTATATTCAAGCGAACAAGGGAGTCATCTCCCTGCCTGAATACGTCATGCTTACAGGTTTACCGCCTGCTGAGGCGGAGGGATCAATCGCGGCGTTCTGCGCGGAATTCAACGGCAGTCCAGAAGCCACAAATGACGGCACAGTGGTCTACCGTTTCGACGAGCTTCTCCTCCGCGCCGATACCCGCAGTCGTAGTTTCGGTAGCTCAAGCCTTCTGAAGCGTATGGAAACCTTTTCATCAAACAAGAAAAGCATGAATACTTGGTTCAGCATTATCAACGGGGTGAATGTGCTTTTCGGCGGGTATTTCTTGTTTAATGTTATCAAATATGGTGAGCTTATCACTCGTGAATTGCATAGAGGCGGCAAAACCTTCATACAACTCATCTCACAAGTAACCGAAACCGCGCCGTCTTACCTTTACGGCATGACGTATTATTTTTTAGGAAAGTTCTCCGCTAACCCTCTGCCAATCATCGCTATAGGTCTGGGTGTAGTGCCTCTCGTGTTTTCCGTCCTGTTTTGGCTCATTCCTGCGATTCGTTCACGTCTTGTCAAAAAGAATAACGAAGTAATCAAGTTTGAGAATTTACGAAAACGCAGTTATGGTCATGTATGGACTTTTCCGCGTGGAGTGCGCCCTACGGATATTGGAGGCGGAGACGAGACGTGGACGCCTGCGAATTTGCCGCGCGCTCAGGACAAGCTCATCAAGGAAATCGGCGCTTACAGTGTGCCTGAAGTGCGCGTGGACTCGATGGGTGAAGTAGTCTACGACTTTCCGGAGCTTGAGCGTGAGAAGTCCGCAATCGCGGTATACCGCTCAACGGTGCACCCGACAGAAATAGGCGGGGTGGTGTTTGACAGCGAAGAGTGAAACGCAATGAACTACTTTGAAGTCGCCTGCCAAAAACCCTTCCATTCGCCCTGACGCTCAATGTAATACCGACACTGTTCCGCATAGAAGAAAGCGGGTCTGTCCGAGTCGATGATTTCCTCAAAAAGAGGCAACGCTTCTGAAAACTTGCCCTCATAGAACAGATCGCGGGCTTTGTCAAACTGCTGAAGGATTGGCAGAGTTTCCTCGTAAACGGCTTGCGGCAAAGGCTGATACACGGTCGCCGGCTCCTTCTTGCCCACAACCGCGACAGACGCCAGCTTCCGTCCGAAGAATCGCTCGCGGTCTGCCGGGATTGCGCTGTTCGCATCGTTGAATGTCTTCTCCGTACACATGAGGAGGGTACCAAACTGCTTGTTCAACCCTTCCAAACGAGCCGCGAGGTTCACCGAATCGCCAAGCATCGTGTAGTTGAAGTGCTTATTAGAACCCATATTCCCCACAACCGCAAACCCTGTGTTTAAGCCGATACGGGTGATGAGTCTTGCCCCGTATTTCTCCTCATAGAAGCTCTGTTGCTCCGCCAGTGACCGTTGACATTCCATAGCCGCGCCGAGCGCGCGCGCCGCGTGGTCAGGGTAACTCAAAGGGGCGTTCCAAAACGCGATGATGGCGTCTCCTTCGTATTTGTCAACGGTACCGCCTGAGTCAAGGATTATGTTCGTCATAAAAGAAAGGTAATCGTTCAACATTTCCGTGAGCGTAGTCGGGTCAAGCTTCTCGGAGATTGTACTAAAGCCTTGGATGTCAGAGAAGAATATGCTGATTTCCCGGCGTTCTCCGCCAAGCTTTAGTTGATCTGGGTTTGCTAGGAGCTGTTCTATGACTGTAGGGCTTAGGTATTGGCTGAACGCGGACTTGATGAACCGTCTTTGACTGCCTTCAGTCCCATAGTTATAGAGGGTCGCGGTCATGTACGCCATGATGACGCCAAAGAACGGGGCGACCATAGGCGTCCACCAACCGTTTGCGTATGCGAAGAAGCCTACGCTCACACAAACAGCGATGGAAGCGATGAGTAATCCGAGTGAGACGTATACTTTATTGGGGAAGATAGTCAGTCCAGCTACGAGGACTATGCCGACGAATATGAAGCATAGGTCAAGCCACAGCGGGGTTTCTCGCGTGAAATCGTCTTGGAGGATGTTGTCCATCATGGTAATGTGGGAGCCCATCCCCGGATACACGGAGCTTATCGGTGTCGGCGCGGTATCGTAGAGACCGGGCGCGTAATAGCCGAAGAACACGTATTTGTCCTTGAAATCTTCGGGCGGTAGTTCTGGAGTTCCGCCGTTCTTGTAAGTCTCCGCGCTTTGGAGGATCAGCGAAATCGGATATGGCGCATAGCGGTTAAAGTCGCGTCCGCGGAAGCGGAGGAGGGTCTTTCCGTTCTCGTCAACCGGAATATTGCGCCCTTCCCAGCCTAGGTTCTTCTTTTTCGCGTCATAAGACACGTGAGGCACGAAGCCGCCAAGTATGAGGGACGCGGCCGCCTCGCTGGGAACCGCCTTTCCATCAAACAGGGTGAAGAGCGCCAGCCTGCGGACAACGCCGTCCGAGTCAGGTATTCCTACGGTCGAACCTAGAGCGCCTGCGGATGTGAGCAGTTCCTGTATGGGGAATTGTCCTTTGGTTTCCCCGTCAAGGGAGAACTCTCGCAAGAAACCGTCGAAACCAGCGACGTTGAAGAAAGGTTTGTCATGCGCCGCTAAAGGCATGGTTTGGCTGTCGCCGACTTGGACGCTGAAGTGGGCGGACTGCATAAACCTACCGAATTCCCGCTCTGCGCGGGCGAATTCCGCATCGTCCGCGTCGCCGTAGACCGAATGTTCAGTAAAGAGTACGTCAAACGCCAGCGACTTGGCGCCGCCGATCTTCATATATTCAATGAACTCTGAATACGCGGAACGGGGCCACGGCCAGCCCCAATTGTGGGTCTTCCGCGCCCAGTCAAGGCTGTTCTGATCCAGAATTACGGCGATGATTTCGTCAGATGGACTGCTGTTTCCCGCGAATACGTTCACCCGCAAATCATACGTCTTGAATTCAAGGTAATCAAACACCCTGAATATAAACCCCGCGCCTGTAACGGCGAATATCGCAATCGTAATGATGAGAAAAGCAAGCGCTTTCCTCGCCGACTTCTTCATGTTCCCTCCCACGCACACCCGAAGGGTGTTTAAATACTTCTTAATGGTTGTTGTCCGAAAGGCACCCTTCGGGTGTTAGACAAATTCACAACGGGTGTTGTACGAAAGGGGGCGCCGCTGACTCCGACAGGACGACCTCTTTGTTATTTGCTCATTACCGACCTGGCTTCCTTTATTAATCTCCCTGGGATTCTTCTTCAAAATGTTGAACAAGAGTCATTCGTCGATATTTATTTAATTCAAATATATTTATCTGATACACCCTTCCATCATCCTCACATATTGCAATTAAAACATTGTCATTCTTGAGATTCTCTTTATTTAGTATTTTCAAAGGGTAGGAAAAGCCGCTATCTGCTACTACAATTTCATCAGTGCCAGCAATAAAGTTTACACCCGAACAGATACGGGGATAAAAAATATTCGTTTCAATTTTTTCATTATTAATGTAAATAATAATATCTTGCCAAGTATCTATTATCGCATGAAAATGCGCAACATCTCTCACTCGAAAATAAAAATAATCAGTAACTCCATTTCCATCTATATCAACAATAAGAGATTTATATGCAATATATCCACCCCATATATATCCGGTGCTATTTTTATATTTTATTTTATACCAATCAGACCAAATGTCTTCAATTTTTTGTACATACAATGACGGTTCGAGTATTTCTATTTGTTCATGTAAGTTTAGTTTTCCAACAATCTCACTATTTAAGTTTGGCTCCATTCGTACATTTACAGGATAATCTAACATATAATACAGACCGGGTTGAAAAAGGCCATATACTCCAGCTCTACCAGGCTTCCATTCATCAATGGGTTGAGCCATACTAATAATTGAAGTGAAAAAAAACACAACCGTTATATTTATATGTTTCATAAAAATCCTCTAATGATTTCATGGCTTAACAGCATGGGCTCTAGTATACCACGTCTTCTTACAATTAGCAATTAGCAATTAGCAAAGAGGAAAGTGGTTAGTGGCGCGGTGTCTGACCCCACACAACGAGCGGAGTTTGGAAGCGGTGTCTGACACCCGCAACGGGCAGAGTTTGGAAGCGGTGTCTGACACCGGCAACGGCAGGGTTAGGCGGTGGTGTCTGACACCTTGCAACGGGGCGGAGTTTGGAAGCGGTGTCTGACCCCACACAACGGCGGGGTTAGGCGGCGGTGTCTGACACCATACAACGGCGGGGTTAGGCGGCGGTGTATGACACCTTGCAACGGGGTGGTTAGGCGGTGGAGTGTCTCCACGCAACGGCGGGGTTAGGCGGTGGTGTCTTTGCAACGGGGCGGTTAGGCGGTGGAGTGTCTGACACCCAAAGCATAGTTGGGTATTCTCAAAGCATAGTTGGGTATTCTCAAAGCATAGTTGGGTATTCCCAAAGCATAGTTGGGTATTCTCAAAGCATAGTTGGGTATTCCCAAAGCATAGTTGGGTATTCCCAAAGCATAGTTGGGTATTCCCAAAGCATACCGAACTATGTCGGGATCAAGGGGGGTGGCGGAAGACCCCGAAGGGGTCTGGAGACAGGGGGGCGCACCACAAGGGCGCCTGTGTGCCGTCCTCCGTTGTGGAAAGACGCGCCCCCCTCCTACTTATGAAAGTGATTAGTTAGCAGTGAGCAAAGACAGGCGGTGGTGTCAGACACCAGCGGTCGGGGCAGGGCGGGGTTTACATAGCGCCATATTTTAATACCAACCCAAGCCAAAATAAATGCTACTTTCTGGGGTATAATATTTTGGTCCACCTCGTTCTACATCCGCATATCCCCCAAATATCCAACCCTCAACTCCGTGATAATTTATTTTAAGCCACCTGTCGGTTCTTCCATCTATTGTTTCCATTTCCTCTGTTACTTCTGTAACATCTACAAATACTAGACGAGGGTTATTTTCTGGAGGAATTATTTCTGGGATTATCTTTGAAATGATTTTTGTATCTACCAACCCCGGTTTGTCGCGTATATTTACTACCGTAGGAACTGAAAGAATTTGCTGAATCATTTTCCTAATTGTCCATGATTTCCCGCCGATAGTAATATATTCGAGTATTTCCCATCTGTCAGCAAAATAAGGGACGCTAGTCATGGCATATATATAATCATATTTTCCACAGAAAATCCAGCCGTTTATATTATTATCCGTGATAACATTGACCCAATAATGACATTCATTTTCCATAATTGCTTCCGCAACTTGCGCGATAGTTATATTGTCATTTAATTTTAATTTGCCAACGATACTACCCTTTTCTAGGCTTGGTTTATCATAAATAGTTAAGTTTTCCTCTCTTGATAAGTCACCAATTTCAACACTTTGTATGTGTTTTCTGAATACCCATTTTATATTTCCCTCTGTTTTTATTTCAATGATAGTCCCATTACCATTTGCATAATTATTAGATTGAGAAAAAGCGGTTGGTATTATCCAATAAGCCATTTCCACTATCATTCCTTCACTAATTTCATAAATCACCGTAAGCTCATATTCAAAATTAAAGTCATTAATTTCAAACTCTGCAATTGATATTCTACCACTACTTTGTGGTCCAAGAATTTGTTCAATGTCTCCAAGTTTTGAAACATTATTTAACCCATATAATAATTTCATATCCAATACCTTATATTCTTTCCCGTCATTGTACCTTGGTTTTGGGTAGAATTTATACTCAGTTTCTGCGGTTATCTGTGAATTTATATTTTTAATTAGTTCGCTCACCCTATATCTTGGATCATCCAATAATTCTTTTGTAAGCTTTTCATAAAAAGTAAAATCTATTTCTCTCTTGATATTGTTTTCACTATATATAAAATAGGTGGTCATGTTATTTTCATTAATATCCATAATTTTATAATTATCCGTGAAACTATCTGACAATAGTATTGGAAATGTTGCCACATAATACGCATTTATCCAATATTCATCCGTTTCGGATATTTTGTACCAATAATCCCAAGTACCATTATTCATGGTCATGGAACCCTCGGCTTTATATATATGTATTACTTTGTTTCTATAAAGAATGATCCTTTGCCCGTTTATATCAAGATAAGTATTTTCGTTGCAACTGCCTATTACTTTTCCATTTGTTGATGGTGTATCACGAATCCTTAAACCATTTGTAAATACAAAACCTTTTTCATAACCAAATATATAAAGTACTGTAAACATGAAAACTGATGCAAACATAATCTTTTTGTATCTGAAATCCATAATTTGCCCTCCGTAATATAAAACTATATTTTCTGTCAATACATTTTAACTCTTGCCAAAATTAGTCGTCTAACAGACTTCGCCTGAGACGACGAGCAAAAACTTGCCCTGCGTTACGGAAATGGAGAAAAGCCCATTTGCCACGTTGCTTATGCCAAAGAAGCCGCGCCTCCAGACTACGCGATCAAGCGGCCACTTCAAGCCTTCGCTCTTTGCCTGCCACGGACCCTTACCTGTCGGAAATACCGACACAAGTCCGTGGGTTTCATGAGAAAATACGCCTTCTTTAAGGCAAAAGATGTATTCTTTGTCTGTAATCCATTGATTGGGGCAAGGCTCGCGTTCAAAGAGGGAACGAAGAGCGAAGATGTGATCGATTCTGCCGCCGCCACCGCCTATGATAACGATTTCATCGCAACCCTTGCCCCAGAGTAGATTCAGAGCCAACTCCGCGTCTGTGTCGTCCTTATCCGGCGGGTATCGGAGGATTTGGTCGTTTCGGTAATTGTGCAACCGCGCCGTAGCTCCCTGCGCGTCTAGGGAATCCATATCGCCCACAATCCAATCGGGCTGTAGTCCCGCTGTTTCAGCGGCGATAAGTCCTGCGTCTGCGGCGACGATGATTCTGGCGCCTTCTGCGGCTTTCCTGCTCACGGGCGGTTTCGGCGCGTTACCGCCGATGAATACAACGCCTTTCATTTCATAAATTGTTTAATAAGGCGGATTGTACCGCGGCTTTATTCTCGGATTCTATTTCGGTGAACACTTCTTGACGGAAAACTTTCACATGACGAGGCGCATCTACTCCAAGCCGTACCTGATCGTTCTTTACGTCTATGATGGTAATGGTAATATCATCGCCTATCACTATCTTTTCATTGATTCTGCGCGATAATATCAGCATGATTCCTCCACTATCTCAATTTCATGCTGTATTTCCCATCGCGGATCCGAAAGAATCGCTTGTCTACCAAGCCTATTTTTTCTATTGACGATGAGCGGTCCCTGTAAGTTAGCCGTCATATTACTATCCGGGCGAATGGTAATGATGGCAAAAACCAAGGCATCTTGGGGATCGTGGATACCGATAGCCGCAAGTTCATCGTTATCGACATCTGGTTCGTATTCCGGGCAAAAAAGAAACGGGTCTATCAAGATAAACGCGACGTCTTTATTTGTAATTGATTGAAGGTAGAAAAAAGGTGTTTGTTCCGCGGCGATTAACGCAAAATCTTTTATGTTTTCAAAACCGTAAAGCCCTTCGGGAAAAACGATTTTCTGCTTTTCATCAATTTCTACTGGTCCATAAACTTTAGTTAAAATTTCCATATATTCTCCTCGAGTCAATGTGTATTATCATTTTCCAGCTTTTCGCCTCTTCGTCCGCCGTGTCTTTCTATTCGCCTCGCGGTCTTGGGTGGAGAGCTTTTTCCCTCCACTCCCCCAAGGCGGCTCTTTCTCATAAACCCGTATTGGCTCATGATTCGGCAGATTCGCCGCGATGATGAGCCAGACTACTCCGACGACGATCATCGCAAAGCAGAATATCTGCCCTGTTGAAAAGCTCAAGAGCGGATGGTAAAGGGCAATAGGCAGATCGGTTTTGACGATCTCAAAGCGATACCCAAGATCCGCATCAGGTTCGCGGAAATATTCAATAAAAAACCGGAAAAACCCGTATCCCAAGATATAAATTCCTGTGGTAAAGCCTTTGAACGGCTTCTTATTACGGATAAGCCAAATAATCGCCCAGAGCACGACACCTTCGATGATTGCCTCGTAGAGCTGAGATGGATGGCGGGGCAGGTTGAGCATCGCGTCTGGCGAGGGAATAGGAAAGCCGATCTTCTCCGCGATTTCCTTCATCCAAGGGAGGCTTGCCGAATAGGTTTTCGCCTCAGGAAACACCATACCGATGGGAGACGCGGTGATTCTGCCGTAAAGCTCTCCGTTTATGAAGTTGCCAAGTCTACCGAAAGTATAGCCGAGTGGGATGCTTGCCGCGAACATATCGGCGATTTCTCGTGCGTCAAAGCGTTTTCTCACGCAGTAGGCGATAAAGCCAAGAGCGCCGCCAATGACGCCGCCGTGGTAGCTCATGCCTTGGAGTCCGGTAAAATGCCCGTTGCGGAAGGGCCAGAATATAAGCCACGGCTCTCTGCGATAGACATCGCTTGTTTCATAGACGAGGGTGGCGAACACGCGCGCGCCAATCAATAGCCCAGCTATACCCCAGGTGAACAAGCTCGACAAATCATCCGCGCTCATAGGGAAATTTCTTTCTTTGATTTGTCTTTTATAGAGAAGATACGCGATGCCGAAAGCGACTATATACATCAGTCCATACCACCGAAGAAACGGTAGTCCGGGGATAACTTCAGGTTTCAGCCATGACGGAAAATTTACTGACAATAACAAAAAAGTCTCCTTAATACTCTCAGCTTATTATTTATGATACGCTTTCCACGTGGTTTCAATCAAGGTTTCCGCGTTTGAATAACGGGCTTGCCAATTAAGAACTTCGCGGGCGTATTGAGACGAGGCGGTGAGCTTCGCGGGGTCGCCCGGTCTGCGTCTATCAATTCTTACTGGTATGGGCTTGTTGGTAATGCGCCGCGCTATTTCGAGCATCTCTTTTACCGAAACGCCGTTTTCACTGCCCAAGTTGAGGGTGAGGCTGGCGTTGTTTTTACTAATATAGTCAAGCGCCGCGACATGACCTGCCGCAAGGTCGTTCACGTGCACATAGTCGCGGATGCACGTACCGTCCCGTGTGTCGTAGTCATCCCCGAATATGCACAGCTCCCGCCTCATTCCTGTCGCCACCTCCATGATAACAGGGAGTAGGTTTGCGGGATTCTGTTCCAGCCCGGTAATACGCCCTTTGACGTCGTAGCCAGCCGCGTTGAAATAGCGAAGAGCCGCGAAATGCACGCCTTTCAGCTTTTCATACCACGAGAGAAAGCGTTCAATCTCCAACTTGGTGAAACCGTAATAGTTTGCAGGGTTGGTTGGGTGTTTTTCGTCAATGGGTAGGTATTGCGGCTCGCCATAGACAGCCGCGCTTGACGAAAAGACTATGTTTCGGACACCCATCTCAAGCGCCGCATTGAGGATATTGATCGTGCCGCTTATGTTCTGACGGGAATACTTTTCAGGTTTCAACATAGATTCGCCTGCGGCTTTCGCCGCCGCAAGGTGAACCAATGCGTCAGAACCTCTCATTGCTTGTACAAGCGTAGGATAGTCTAAAATATCTCCGTAGATAAATTCTTCGTCCTTGAACAGGTTTTCCCGCATTCCGCTTGAGAGATTATCGAACACCGTTATCCTGTGTCCGTTATCCAGAAATTCTCGCGCCACGTGGCTCCCAATATAACCTGCGCCGCCGATTATAAGTATATTCACTTCCTACTCCTTACCGTACTATACTTCTTTTCATGTTATATTGCAAGTACGCCGCTGTCTTTGACTCTATACCATACCTTTCTTTCATGGTATAATACGAGTATGTTTTTTGAATTAACACGAGCTTTAATTGATGAAATTCTCTTTTGTATGGAAGATCAGAACAGAGATTTTCTTTTAGACACGAGGGAGTCAAAGCTTATCAATATAGAATATAGTGATATAGAAGACGATTTTAATGAAAAAGAAGAACGTTTCATTGAAATTCCTGAATGGTGTTCGTCAGATGGCTTTTTCATCATGGAACAATTCGCGTCGGGACGACGGAACAGCGTAATCAGAGACGCTTTGACGCAAAGTCTTGAGCAGGGGAAGGGTGTCTTTCGCGCGTTTAAAGATGTGTTGAATCAGTATCCTGAAATGGAAAAACGTTGGTTTGTCTTCAAGGAGCGAGAGATGAAGCGGCGCATTGTTCAATGGTATAACGGACTGCGAGAGTCTTGGGATATGGAAAAAATCGGCTTTGAAGAGCCGGAAGAGACTCAAGAGCTTATTTTAGAAGATTTTATGTTCCGTGACTATAATCCTGACGATGCGACGACGGTAGCGGCTCTGCACCGCGTTTGTGTTGAAGAGAATCCGCGTAATGCGACATATGCGGAAGACGATTACAGAATGAGCGGCAAAATCATTGTCGCCGAAGCCGCGGAACGCAGTATAGTGGGTTACTCTGCTATACTAGACCAAAACGGAGACTGCAACTACCGCCTCGTTGTTGAGGTTCATCCTGAATACAGAGGATTGGGGCTTGGTTCCGAGCTTTGTGATCGTATGGTAAACTTTTTGAAGAACAGCCGTGAGACAGGAAGCGTGTATATTGATGTGCCGATTGAGTCCGATGGCTTTTCCCGATATTTAATTCGGTCGTCGTTTAGTCCGGTTCTGACGCGGTATGTCCTATCCGTTTAATGGAGAGGCTTTTTCCGGTATTTTCATTGATTTCCACAACAATGCCTTGAATCGAGCTTTCTCCTAGGGCGCAGGTCATGTGATAGGGAACCTGCTTAACGGCGCGGTCTACGCATATCTGTGTATCCATTCCGATAATGCTGTCTTGAACGCCGGTCATTCCTATGTCTGTGATGTAAGCTAGTCCACGGGGCAGAATTCTGTTATCCGCAGTCTGTACGTGTGTATGTGTTCCCGCCATAACGCTCGCGCGGGAGTCCAAATAGAAACCCATCGCTTCTTTTTCCTGTGTAGATTCCGCGTGGAAATCAACGACAGCGATGACGGGTGGATTGGTATCGCCGTGCGCCATGAATATAGTGTCAAAGGTTCTGAACGGGCAATCTATGCTTTTCATCTTGTCCCGTCCTTGGAGGTTGACGACGAGCCAATAGACGTTGTTTTTTCTTATCTTGAGCCATCCGCGCCCCGGAACGTTCTGTGGGTAATTTGCGGGGCGCAGGATTTGTTTATTGTCTTCTAAAACGCTCCAAAATTCGCGCTTTTCCCATATATGGTTACCTGATGTTACTACGTCTGCCCCGCTCTGTAGGATGCGGTTCAGTGTTTGTTCTGTCAAGCCAAAGCCGTCTGCCGCGTTTTCGCCGTTCACTACTGTAAGATCAGCGTTATATTTGTGTATCAGAAACGGCAATTCTCTTTCCAGAGCTATGAGTCCCGGCTCTCCTACTACGTCGCCTATCATTATCGTCTTTACCATAGGCTTATATTACTTGGTTTATGATAAAAAGTAAACAGTGGTGAAAGGAGTTGTTTGTAAGTCTGTGTAAAAGAAGTAGACAACTTCTCTTTGTTGTAGTAAAGTTAAACGAGGAGTGATAAACGATGCGTAAAGGTAGGTTTGGTGAATATGGCGGGCAGTATATCCCGGAAACTCTGATGAATGAGATTATTCGTCTGGAAAATTCTTATGAGCATTATAAAAACGACTCTGGGTTTCAGATGGAATTAGACGGGTTATTAAAGAATTATGCGGGGCGTCCGTCTTTGTTGTATTTTGCGGAGAAGATGTCTCGTGATCTTCGGGGCGCGAAGATCTATCTCAAGCGTGAGGATTTGAATCATACGGGTTCTCATAAGATCAACAATGTATTGGGTCAGGCGCTTTTGGCGAAGAAGATGGGTAAGACGCGGCTGATTGCGGAGACGGGCGCGGGTCAGCATGGTGTTGCTTGTGCGACTGCGGCGGCGTTGCTTGGGTTGGAATGTGAAATCTTCATGGGTAAGGAAGACACGGAGCGGCAACGGCTCAATGTGTACCGTATGGAATTGTTGGGCGCGAAGGTCAACTCGGTAACGAGTGGCTCTCAGACTTTGAAGGATGCGGTCAACGAGGCTATGCGTGAATGGGTCAGTCGTGTGAGCGACACGCATTACGCGCTTGGGTCCGTGATGGGTCCTCATCCGTTTCCGACTATCGTGAGGGATTTTCAGTCTATCATTGGGCGGGAAGCGCGGGCGCAAATCTTAGAGAAAGAGGGTAAACTGCCCTGCGCGGTGATTGCGTGCGTGGGTGGTGGGAGTAACGCTATTGGCACGTTTTTTCATTTCATACCGGACGCGGGCGTGCGGCTTATCGGGTGTGAAGCGGCTGGGCGCGGGGTTGACTCGGCGTTTCATGCGGCGACTCTGGCAAAGGGTTCTGTGGGCGTGTTTCACGGCATGAAATCCTATTTCTGCCAAGATGACGAGGGGCAAATCGCGCCTGTTTATTCAATCTCCGCGGGGTTAGACTACCCCGGTGTGGGTCCTGAGCATGCGTATCTTCATGATATTGGTCGCGCCGAATATGTGCCGATAACGGACGAGTCCGCGGTCTTGGCGTTTGAGTACTTATCCCGTGTGGAGGGTATCATTCCGGCGATTGAAAGCGCCCACGCGGTCGCTTACGCTCGTATGCTTGCGCCGAATCTTTCGCCGGAACAGAGCGTCATTGTCTGTCTATCAGGGCGCGGGGATAAAGACGTCGCGGCTATGGCTAGATACCGGGGCAAGGAAATCTCAGGCGAAGCCTGCTAACTTCGCAACGGGTGGGTTTCAGATTGCGGGTCAAGTTTAGCGTTTGTTGGCGAGATAATTGACAAAAATTATTGTGAATCGCTTGACAATGCCGAGCGATTATGATATATTAATCACAGAGTACATACAGTACCTCCTTTGTAAGTTGGTCGCCTCCGTGTGGGTTGGAGGCGACCTTTTTTTTGCGAAATATGGCTGGAAACCTACAAAAGATCGCTTGACAATTCTTGATAAGGTAGCGTAAAATAAATGCAAAAGGTTGTTAAATCAAATGGAATATAAAAGAACGTTCAAGTCTGCTAACCATTCTCAAGAAAGTTGCGCGCCAAGCGCAAGCTTCTCCATGATTGGATCCCCCCCCCCGCTGTGTTTTAGCGTCTAATATAAACAAGACAAACACTTCGCGCTGCTTGTCGTGTGCGCGTTATTCTCCGATTTATACGCCGAGTTCTGCGATGTTCGGACTGTCGTCTCTGACACACTCGGACTACGGCACGAGAGTCTCGGACGATGGCACGAGCCGCTCGTGCTACGGCACGAGAGTCTCGCACGATGGCACGCGCAGCTCGAACTACGGCACGGAAGTCTCGCACGATGGCACGCGAGTCTCGTGCGATGGCACGCGAGTCTCGTGCGATGGCACGAGCGGATCGGACGATGGCACGCGAGTCTCGGACAATGGCACGCGGGTCTCGGACAATGGCACGCGAGTCTCGTGCAATGGCACGCGGGTCTCGCACGATGGCACGAGCGGCTCGGACGATGGCACGAGCGGCTCGTGCTACGGCACGCGAGTCTCGCACGATGGCACGCGCGGCTCGTGCTACGGCACGCGGGTCTCGGACTACAGCACGAGCCGCATATTCCAAGTTCCACTAACTATGTTCTCTTTTACCGACCGTAGGGTCGGGAATCAATATCTAGGAGGAATTTATCATGGCTAACATTCCAAAGAGTTATCCTGCTTTCTCAGATTGGGAGAAGAACCTGCTCACTCATGTGCAGGCTCATCTCACGGAGTTTGCGATACAACAGGCGGTATTAACCCCACTGCTTGCGTTGCAAACAGAGTTTGAAACCGCGTATGCGCGGTCCCTTGACCCGAATCGGGGACCGGTTGACATCGCGGAGAGGAATCGGGCGCGCGCCGCGTTTGAAAAGGCGCTTCGCGCCTTCATCAAGGCGTTCCTACAGTACAGTCCTTATGTGAGCGATAAGGATCGGGACGAGATGCGGATTCCTATTCACGACACGACGCCTACACCCGTGCCGGTTCCTACGACCTTCCCCGAATATTCGATAGACACGTCGACGCCAGCGCGTTTGGTTGTGCGTTTTTGGGACGAGGCGAGTAAGCAACGGGGGAAGCCGAAGGGTGTGCACGGCGCGGAGATACGCTGGGAGGAGCGAGAGGACACGCCTGCGAAGGCGGAGGACTTGGCTAACTCAGACTTTGCGACACGGACGCCGCGCACCTTTGCGTTTACCGGAGATAACCAAGGGCGGAAAGTGTATTTCTGCCTGCGCTGGGAGAACAACACAGGCGAGAAGGGACCCTGGGGCGCTATCGTTCACGCGATTGTACCCTGACAGGTAGCAGGTAGTAGTGAGCAAAGGAAGAGTCGCGGCGGTGTCAGACATCGGCGGCGTGCGCGTCAGAGCAAATAGCAATGAGCAGAGAACAGAGAGCAGTGAGTAATGAGCAAAATGGGCGGCGGTGTCGGTGTCAGACACGCGGCGTCAGATATACGAGGAGGAACCCCGCTTGCGTGCAAGCGTACCCTTCGGGTATTTTAAAGCGCTCCGCCCTTTCTTCTAATAACGAGTAGGTTCCGCTTGTTTACAAGCGTAACCGTCATGTCGGGGTCAGCGGGTCCCCCCTTCAAACAACAACCATTGTGAAGTATTTAAACACCCGAAGGGTGAGCGGGTCCCCCTTTCAAACAACACCCCGTGCGAAGTATTTAAACACCCGAAGGGTGTGGAGGTTTTTATGATTTATAAGAAATTAGCGGTAGTATTATTGGCGGCGGCGTTTGTGAACGCGGTATTTGCCAAGGATAATCTTGCTGTACTGCCGTTCACCGGCGGCACGGCTGTAGAAGGCGAAACTATAGCGGAATTGTTTTCATTCAGTAACGAATTAAACACGGCGTTTGCGCCTATTCCCCGCACGAGTATCACGCGGGCGATTAGTAGTGAGCAGAATTTCCAGACCAGCGCGGGCATGACAGACCCGGACACCATCGCGGCAATCGGACGGCAACTCGGCGCTAAATACGTGGTTGCGGGAAATATCGGGAAGTTGGGTAATCAAAATCTGTTGATTATATCAATATTGAAGATCGACGATCTGCGGCAGATAGCGGGCGACATTCAGACGTATAAGGATATAGAGGAGATACGGGACAAACTGCCCGGCATGGCGCAAACCATCATTGAGGCGACTGAGATAGACTCGGCGCAATTGGATAAGCTTGCGGTAACGCCGGTGGATTTGGGCGAGAACATCGACGCGCGGCTTACGGATACGCTGGCGCAGATTCTATCCATCAATCTTATTAAGAGCAAGAAATACGCGGTGTACCCGCGCACTACGACGCTGGAGCAGGTGCAGACGGAATACAGCACTCAGGCGAGTGGGATAACCGCGGACGAGAGTATGGTGGACATAGGCAGAGGAGAGAACCCGCGTTTTGTGCTGTCGGTGGTGGCGCGGCAGTTGGGCAATCTGAATATGTTTAACGCATCTATTATCAATCTTGAGTCAGGCGTGCAGATAGTCGGGCGGTCGGTGAATTACCAATCGCTGAATGACGGTATAGCGGTGATGGAGAGCCTCGCGCAGGAATTGACTGCTACGCCCGCGGATCCTAGTGAGATAGCGCGGATGCTTGCCGAGGCGGAAGCGGCGGCGGCTGAGGCGAAGAATAAGCCAAAGCGCGTGAAACAGTCTGGGGGCGCGGTGTTTGGCTACGGGGTGTTGAATCTGGCGCTCGGTCTCGGCTCTCTTATTCAAGGAGACGTGCCGGGTTGGCTCGTAACGTTCTTGTCCTATGGCGCCGCGGCTGGGCTGGTCGCCTGGGACCTCTCGCTTGACTATGAGTATGAACTCATGGGGATAGAGTTTGCGGGTATTCCGGGAGCCGTGGGCTTCGGCATAGCCGGGTTTGCGATTCTCTACGGGTTTATCCGCCCCGCGGTGGTCAACCACAACCGCGGGCTTGCGAAGATCATGGACAGCATGGATATAGCGGTTGTCCCACGGTGGGACGGTCGGGAAACGATTCGGCTTGCGTATTCGGTGAAGTTTTGAGGGGGCGGGAGATGAAAAGGAAGCTTTTAGCCGCGTTCTTGGGCGCGGCGTTGTTAGCAGGGTTGCTTACCGGGTGCAGGGACTTACTGCATCCGGAGGGACCCAGGGATCGTGTCGTAACGTTTAGTGTGGAGAATAGCGCGTGGAAGAAGGTATCGGTAAAGAAAGACGATCCGATTGGCTCCGCGATGCCGTCAAATCCAAGCAGAGAGGGGTATACTTTCGCTGGCTGGTATACGGAAAGGAACGGCGCGGGCAAGCAGTTTATCGACTCTACGCAGGTGAATGAAGATATGACCGTGTACGCGAATTGGACGGTCGCGCAAAGGATCGTAACGTTTGACTTGCAGGGCGGGAACATTAACGGCTCGTCTGTACAACAGACGCGGACGTTAAGCAACGGGTCTGCGCTCGGCGTGAATATGCCGTCAAGTCCGAGCAGGGACAACTACACTTTCGGGGGCTGGTACACGGCAATCAACGGCGGAGGCAATGCGTTTAACGACTCTACACCGGTAACCGCGAGTATGACTATATATGCAAAATGGACGGCTATACAAAGGAACGTAACATTTGACTTGCAAGGCGGGAACATTAACGGCTCGGTTACATCACTGACGCGGACGGTGAACAGCGGGGCTTCGCTCGGCGCGAATACGCCGTCAAATCCGAGCAGGGACAACTATATTTTCGGTGGCTGGTACACTGCAATCAACGGCGGAGGCGTTCCGTTTAACGACTCTACGCCGGTAACCGCTGATCTAATCATATACGCGAAATGGATGATTCTGCCGCAATACACCGTAACGTTTGACTTACAGGGCGGAAACATTTACGGCGATACTGCCCAACAGACGCGGACAGTATACAGTGGCTTCTCCCTTGGCGTGAATATGCCATTCAGTCCGAGCAGGGACAACTATACCTTCAACGGCTGGTTTACTTCAAGCGGCGGGTACAGCGCTTCATTTATCGAGTCTACGCCGGTAGGCGCGGATATAACGGTATATGCAGATTGGGTGGTTATACAAAGGAACGTAACGTTTGACTTGCAGGGCGGGAACATGAGTGGCTCGACCGCACAAGTAACGCGGACGGTGAACAGCGGGGCTTCGCTCGGCGCAAATACGCCGTCAAATCCGAGTAGGGACAACTATACTTTTGACGGCTGGTTTACCGCGACCAACGGCGGAGGCAATGCGGTTACCAGCTCTACACCGATAACCGTGAATCTAACCGTATATGCGAAATGGACGATTATACAGCGGCTCGTAACGTTTGACTTACAAGGCGGGAACATGAGCGGCTCGACCGCACAAGTAACGCGGACCGTGAACAGCGGGACTGCGCTCGGCGCGAATACGCCATCAAACCCAAGCAGAGACGAATATATCTTCGACGGTTGGTATATTTCCGCAAGCGGGAGTAATACGTTTACCAGCTCTACGATGGTAACCGCGGATATGACCGTGTACGCGAAATGGACGATTATACAGTACACCGTAACGTTTGACTTGCAGGGTGGGAAGATCAGCGGCGATACTGCGGCGCAGACGCGGACGGTGAACAGCGGGGCTTCGCTTGGCGCGAATATACCGTCAAATCCAAGCAGGAATGGGTATACTTTCGACGGCTGGTTTACTTCTACAGGCGGGAGTAGTGAGTTTACCGACTCTACGCCGATAAGCGCGAATCTAACCATATACGCGAAATGGACAATTGCACAGATGCCTTCCAATTTGTCGCTTGCCGAGACGTTAGCGTGGATCAGTAGTAACGCGATAGAAGGTGGGAATTATACTATTACGCTAAAGAACGATGAGACCATCGCGTCCCAGTCGCTTTCGTATGATGTTAGCAATGTAAGTATAACTCTTGACGGCGGAACCGCGGAACGGATAGTTATCTTGAATTCAAATGGCGTACTCTTTACCATAGGCGACGGCGTAAGCTTGACACTGGGAAACAACGTTACCTTACAGGGACGGAGTAGCAATACGGCTTCGCTTGTGCGGGTGAACAGCGGAGGGACGCTGACGATGAATACCGGCTCGAAGATTACAGGCAACACCAACGCCGCCGCTACTTACTCCTCCTCATCCAACAACGCCTATTCTATCCCTGGGGGCGGCGGGGTGTATGTAAACGGCGGGACATTTACGATGAACGGTGGAGAAATCTCTGGCAACTCCGCTTCTCGTACTTCTTCCTCCTACTCCTCCTCCTACTCTTTCGGTGGTGGCGTATATATATCCGGTAACGGAATGTTTACGATGAGCGGCGGGACTATCAGTGGGAATATTTCCTCTTACTCCTCTTCTTCCAATAACTATTCCTACGGCGGCGGTGTGTGTGTGTACTATGGAACGTTTACGATGAGCGGTGGGACTATCAGCGGGAATACTTCCTCCTCCTACAACTATTCCTACGGCGGCGGGGTATTTGTGTACATTAGCGGTATATTTACCATGACCGGCGGGACGATCAGTGGAAACTCCGCCGCTTACTTTTATGGCGGCGGGGTGTATGTGAATGGTGGGACGTTCATCAAGCAGTCAGGCGGGATCATTTACGGGTCAAATGCAAGCAGTACGCTGAAAAACACTGTGTCTGGCAACGATTACGGACATGCAGTCTACGTCTCCTCGACTAAGATTCGCAACAGCACGGCGGGTTCAGGCGTAACGCTGAACAGCGGAGTAAGCGGCTCAGCGGGCGGCTGGGAGTAAGAATAGTTAGCAGGTAGCAGTTAGCAGGTAGCAGTTAGCAGGTAGCAAAGGAAGACGGGCGGGCGGTGTCAGGGCGCGAGGGCTAGGCGCGAGTGTCAGGCATCGGGGTTGTGCGTACTAGTTTTGCGATAAGTTTCTAAAGGAGCGGTCAAATCCGCTCCTTTTTTTATCGGCGGTGTCAGAGGCGCGGACAGGGTCAGGCATGGGCGGAGTCAAGGCGCGGTGTCAAGTCACGGCGGAGGGTGCGGCGGTGGTGTCGGGTGCGGCGGCGTGCCCGTGAGAGCAGAGCGAGGGCTAGGCGCGGGTGTCAGGCGCGGCGGTGTCAGGGCGCGGGTGTCGGGCGCGGCGGTGTCAGACACCCGCGGTGGGTAAGGCGGTATCTGATACCAACGGCGGATAAGGCGGCGGCTGACACCAGCGGCGGGTAAAGCGGTGTCTGACACCACCGGCGGATAAGACGATGTCTGACACCACCGGCGGGTAAGATTGCGGCTGATACCAGCGGCAGGTAGAGCGGCGGCTGACACCAGCGGCGGGTAAGGCGGCGACTGACACCAGCGGCAGGTAGAGCGGCGGCTGACACCAGCGGTGGGTAAGGCGGTGTCTGATACCAACGGCGGATAAGATGGCGGCTGACACCAGCGGTGGATAAGACGGTGTCTGACACCAGCGGCAGATAAGGCGGTGTTTGACACCACAGCGGCGAGTAAGACGGTGTCTGACACCAGCGGCAGATAAGGCGGTGTTTGACACCACAGCGGCGAGTAAGACGGTGTCAGACACCAGCGGCGGGTAAGGCGGCGTCTGTCACCAGCGGGTAAGGCGGTGTTTGACACCACGGCGGGTAAAGCGGTGTCTGATACCACCGGCGAGTAAGGCGGCGGCTGACACCAGCGGCGGGTAAGACGGCGGCTGACACCAGCGGTAAGGCGGCGGCTGACACCAGCGGCGGGTAAGACGGCGGCTGAAACCAGCGGCGGGTAAGACGGCGGCTGACACCAGCGGTAAGGCGGCGTCTGACACCAACAGCGGATTTGGCGGCGTCAGACCCCAGCGGCGGGTAAGACGTCGTCTGACACCACGGCGGTTGAGACGGCGGCAGACACCAGCGGTGGGTAAGGCGGCGTCTGATACCAACGGTGGATAAGACGATGTCTGACACCAGTGGCGGGTAAGACGGCGTCTGACACCAGCGGTAAGGCGGCGACTGACACCAGCGACGGATAAAGCGGTGTCAGACACCAGCGGCGGGTAAGGCGGCGACTGACACCAGCGGCGGATAAGGCGATGTCTGACACCAACGGCGGGTAAGACGGGGTCTGACACCAGCGGCGGGTAAGGCGACGTCTGACACCAGCGAGTAAGGCGGCGTCAGACACCAGCGACAGGTAAGGCAGGGCTGACACTAGCGGGTAAGACGGTGTCTGACACCAGCGGTGGATAAGGCGGGTAAGGCGGCGACTGACCCCAGCGGCGGGTAAGGCGGCGACTGACCCCAGCGGCGGATAAGGCGGCGTCTGACACCAGCGATGGATAAGGCGGGGCTGACACTAGCGAGTAAGGCGGTGTCTGACCCCAGCGGCGGATGAGACGGTGTCTGACACCAGCGGCGGATAAGACGGCGACTGACACCAGCGGCAGGTAAGACGGATAAGGCGGTGTCTGACACCACGGCGTTAAGCCGGCGACTGACACCAACGGCGGATAAGGTGGGGTAAGGCGGTAAAGCGGTGTCAGACACCAAAGACGGGTAAGGCGGCGTCTGACACCAGCGGAAAGTAAGGCGATGTCTGATACCAGCGGCGGGTAAGGCGGCGTCTGACACCAGCGGCGGGTAAGACGATGCCTGACACCAACGGCAGGTAAGACGGCGGCTGACACCAACGGCGGGTAAGACGGCGACTGACACCAACGGCGATAAGACGGCGGCTGACACCAACGGCGGGTAAGACGGCGTCTGACACCAGGGCGGGTAAGGCGGCGGCTGACACCAGCGGCGGGTAAGGCGGCGACTGACACCAACGGCGGATAAGGCGGTGTCTGACACCAACGAGTAAGACGGCGACTGACACCAACAGGTAAGGCGGCGGCTGACACCAGCAGGTAAGGCGGCGTCTGACACCAGCGGTTAGGTGGCGACTGAGTCCCGCGGCGGGTGAGTCGGTGGGTGTCACCGCAGGGTAAGGCGGTGTCTGACACCAACGGTGGGTAAGGCGATGTCTGACACCAGCGGTAAGGCGGCGACTGACACCCCGTAGGAAGCCGGTGTCTGACACCAACAGCGGGTAAGGCGGCATCTGACACCAACGGGTAAAGGGTAAAGCGGCGCCTGACACCAGCAGGTAAAGCGGCGCCTGACACCAACGGTGGATAAGACTGCGTTTGACACCAACGATGGATAAGGCGGTGTCTGACACCACGGCGTTAAGCCGGCGACTGACACCAACGGCAGTGTCAGACACCCCGGCGTTAAGCCGACGTCTGACACCAGCGGTAAGACGGCGACTGACACCAGCGGGTAAAGCGGCGGCTGACACCAGCGGTGGATAAGACGGTGTCTGACACCAGCGAGTAAGGCGGTGTCTGACACCAGCGGCGGATAAGACGGTGTCTGACACTAACGGCGGGGAAGGCGGTGTCTGACACCAGCGATGGATAAGGCGATGTCAGACACCAGCGGCGGGTAAGACTCCGCCCTATTTGCAATACTTTTCTATATATTCATTCATCGCTTTGACAAGACGGATTTCCAGCGCCTCGTTATAACGCAACCCGCCGCCTTTAACCTTTTTCGCTCCCAGAATATGACCAATACCAGAGTACAAGGCGATAAAGGAATGATCGACCCCGTAGACGTTGAATACGCCATGCAGAGTCGCGGAGTTGGAATACGGCACGATATTATCCGAGACGTCATGAACGATAATGGTGGGAGGCGTAACCCTAGAAACAAAAGAAAGCGGGGAAATAGCGTCCATGAGACTCTGACCGGTTTCGCTGTAGCCTTCGTCGGTAATATCGCCTTCCTGTGGATGATAACCCGTAGCCTTCTCAGCCACTTGATAGAACAACTTGAGCCAGCGCAGTTTCTTGAAGTTGTACAAGAAGGCAATATCACTCAAGTCCGCGGGACCCGCCATATCCACACAAAACGCCACAGGTATAGGAGAGGTTTCGTAGTGACTATAGGCGTAAAGCATTGAGAGGTGCGCGCCTGAAGAATGCCCCATGATGATCAAGTTTCCAACATCTACGCCGCGTTCCTCACAGAAATTCCGTATATACGCGACCGCGGAACCTACGTCTTCCACCAGATCGCCAATATGCGTAGTCTCATCAATATACCGGTGGTTCATGGACGCGACGACAAACCTATCCCTGAATACGTCTAAAAAAAGAGGGCGGTCGTTTTTATCGCCATACATCCATATCCCACCATGAATGAACAGGATAACACCTTCAGGCGTCTGTCCATCTGGAATCGAAACGTCCAGTACATTCCGCTCATGATCGCCATAACTCAAATCCTTATGTGCGGTGTAGTGAGTCTCCTGCTGGATTTTGCTCGTTGAAGCGCAACCGGTAAACAAGCATAGTACACAAACTAAAAGTAACGCTATAAATGACCAATCAATAAATAATCGCATATTCATTTTCTCCTTATTTGAAAACCCCCGCCGCATAACCCTCCGCGGCGGATCGGTTCACGTAATATTTATTAGTATTATATAAAAACCATTTCACGCCTACAAGCACCCTTCGGGTGTTTAAATACTTCTTAATGGTTGTTGTACGAAAGGGGGCGCCGCTTCCACTGACTTGACGGTTACGCTTGCTTTGCAAGCGGAACCGTCTCGTTGTTTGAAAGGAGCCTCCGTTATGTCCGACACCATGTCCAGCGCCGCCGCAAGGCAGGCGTCATAAGTAGGAGGGGGGCGCGTCTTTCCCTAAACGGAGGTCGGCACACAGTCGCCCTTGTGGTGCGCCCCCCTGTCTCCAGCCTGCCTACGGCAGGCTTCCGCCACCCCCAACACCCGCCCCGCCCGCGTGTCTGACACTACGGCATCGGCTACGTGCCTACGGTGTCAGCCACCGATGACGTGTGTGCGGCGGACGGCACGGGCGGCACGGGCGGCACGGGCGGCACGAGCGGTGTCAGATACGGCGGCGTGGGCTGGTGCCAGCCGCCGCCGCCAAACCCCATCCGTTGCCTGTGGTGCCAGACACCACTTCCAAACCCCGCCCCGTTGCCTGCGGTGTCAGGTATCGGCGGCGGGCGG